>NZ_JBFTST010000030.1:0-1055 GCF_056400165.1 Rhizobium sp. 01L410 | reverse complement strand
GCTGCGCCTGGAGCTGGGTGATTTCGTCCTGAACCTTCGACTTGTCGACACCGTCTTCAGTCGCAGCAACGAGCTTCGACTTGATTTCGGAAACGACGTCGATGGAGCTTTCGACAGCGGTGTAAGCCGTGTCAACCTTGGCAGCACCCATGCCGAGAGCGTCAGATACGGCGCCGAGGGCCTTGTTGTCCGACTTCATCGTCGTTGCGATCGACCAGTAAGCTGCGTTGTCGGCAGCCTTGCCAACGCGCAGACCCGACGAAACGTGGTTCTGGGTGTCGGCGAGGTTCTGGTTGACGTTGCGCAGGGTCTGCAGAGCGGACATTGCGGAATTGTTGGTAAGAATGCTGGTCATTTAAATGTGCCCCTAATTGGCTACGTGATGAAGGGCATTCCGGTCTCACCGGGAACGGCGCTCAGCGTCATGCCTGCCGATCGTCTGTTGACCGACCGCCGTTTCGATGTGCTTAGAAAACAGCATCATCGTTAAAAGAAGCTAAACACGGTTAAAAAAAATCGTTAAAAATCGGTAACTTAGGTTAAATCTCGTTAATCCATTTTTAATAACAAAAATGGCCGGTGAGACACCGGCCATTTCGATTTTTCGGTACTTGCTGCCAGCTTTTAACGGAAGAGCGACAGGATGTTCTGCGAAGAGGAGTTTGCGATCGAGAGCGACTGGATGGCCAGCTGCTGCTGCGTCTGCAGAGCGGTCAGCTTCGAGGACTCTTCTTCCATGTCGGCGTCGACGAGGCGGCCAACACCCGATTCGATCGAGTCGCTGAGCGACGAGACGAAGTTCGACTGCATGTCGATACGCGAGGAGATCGAACCGAACTTCGAACCGAGCGAGGTCATGTCCTTCAGAGCGGTTTCAACGTCGCTCAGCAGGTTGTCGATACCGCCCTTGGTCGTGGAGGAGTCGATCGTGAACTCGGTGATCGACTTGCCCGAAGACGCGCCGGCCGTGCCGAGAATACCGCCGGTACCGGCAGTCGCATCGGTGTAGAGCAGATCGGTTGCACCGGCCGTGTATTCGGACGTGGTGACCGACC
>NZ_JBFTST010000029.1:0-1180 GCF_056400165.1 Rhizobium sp. 01L410 | reverse complement strand
GATTACTCGATGATCGAGGCGACGATGCCGGCGCCGACGGTACGGCCGCCTTCGCGGATCGCGAAGCGCAGCTTTTCTTCCATCGCGATCGGAACGATCAGCTCGACAACAACGGTGACGTTGTCGCCAGGCATAACCATTTCCGTGCCTTCCGGAAGCGAAACGATACCGGTCACGTCAGTCGTACGGAAGTAGAACTGCGGGCGGTAGTTGGTGAAGAACGGCGTATGACGGCCGCCTTCTTCCTTCGTCAGGATGTAGGCTTCGGCATTGAACTTCTTGTGCGGCTTGACAGAACCCGGCTTGCACAGGATCTGACCACGCTCGACGCCGTCACGGTTAACACCGCGAACCAGAGCGCCGATGTTGTCGCCGGCCTGGCCCTGATCGAGCAGCTTGCGGAACATTTCAACGCCGGTAACCGTCGTCTTCGAGGTCGCGCGGATGCCGACGATTTCGACTTCTTCGCCAACCTTGACGATACCACGCTCGACGCGGCCGGTCACAACCGTACCACGGCCCGAGATCGAGAACACGTCTTCGATCGGCATCAGGAACGGCAGGTTGATCGGACGCTCAGGCGTCGGGATGTAGGCGTCGACCTGAGCCATCAGCTCGCGGATCGCGTCTTCGCCGATCTTCTTGTCAGAGTCTTCGAGAGCAGCCAGAGCCGAACCCTTGACAACCGGAATGTCGTCGCCCGGGAAGTCGTAGGACGACAGCAGTTCGCGAACTTCGAGCTCGACGAGTTCGAGAAGCTCGGCGTCGTCAACCTGGTCAACCTTGTTGAGGAACACGACGATTGCCGGAACGCCAACCTGGCGGGCGAGCAGGATGTGCTCGCGGGTCTGCGGCATCGGGCCGTCAGCTGCCGAGCAAACCAGGATCGCGCCGTCCATCTGTGCGGCACCGGTGATCATGTTCTTGACGTAGTCGGCGTGGCCGGGGCAGTCGACGTGCGCATAGTGGCGGTTCGGCGTTTCATATTCGACGTGTGCCGTCGAAATGGTGATGCCGCGTGCCTTTTCTTCCGGAGCAGCGTCGATCTGGTCATACGCCTTGAACTCGCCGAAATACTTCGTGATCGCTGCCGTCAGAGACGTCTTGCCGTGGTCAACGTGGCCGATCGTGCCGATGTTTACGTGCGGCTTGTTGCGCTCAAACTTACTCTTTGCCATTT
>NZ_JBFTST010000028.1:0-1435 GCF_056400165.1 Rhizobium sp. 01L410 | reverse complement strand
GCCTGACGGTCACGCGGGCGGCTGAGCTACTTGGGCTCAGTCGCAGCCAAGTCCATCGGCTGTTGCAGGCCTATGATCTGGACGGGCTCGACGGTCTCGTCTCGAAGAAGCGCGGCCGCCCGAGCAACCGGCGCCACAGTGAGGATTTCCGCAATCTGGCTCTCGACCTGGTGCGTGAGCATTACGTGGATTTTGGSCCAACCTTGGCGGCCGAGAAGCTAGTTGAGCGCCATCGGATTTCCGTCAGCAAAGAGACGTTGCGCCAATGGATGATGGAAGCCGGCATGTGGGTATCACGCCGCGAGCGCAAGAAGCGGGTCTTCCAGCCACGCGGCCGGCGTGATTGCYTTGGTGAACTCGTCCAGATCGACGGGTCGCATCACTGGTGGTTCGAGGACCGTGGCCGCAAATGCGCCCTGCTCGTCTACATCGACGATGCGACCGGCAAGCTGTTGCATCTGCGCTTTGCCGCCTCTGAGAACACCTTTGACTATCTGCATGCGACGAAGGMTTACTTGCAGCAATGGGGCAAACCGATTGCGTTTTACAGTGACAAGCACGGTGTTTTCCGCAGCACGCATGCCTCGATGACGGAYCGCACGAGCGGTCTGACGCAATTCGGCCGGGCGCTTTATGAATTGAACATCGACATTATCTGCGCCAACACCCCGCAGGCGAAAGGCCGGGTGGAACGCGCCAATCAGACGCTGCAGGATCGGCTGGTGAAGGAATTGCGGCTGCGCGGTATCGATACGATCGAGGCGGCCAACGCATATGCGCCTGAGTTCATGGCGGATTTCAATACGCGTTTCGGGAAGCCACCGCGCAATCCGAAGGACATGCACCGGCCGTTGGCCGATCATGAGAACCTCGATGATGCCATGTGCCGCAAGGAGGTTCGCAAGCTGTCGCATTCCTTGACGCTGCGCTACGACAAGGTGATGTTCATCCTGGACCCGACAGAGCGCGCCAGGGCGCTGGCGGGAAAGAAGCTGATTGTTTGCGATTATCCTGACGGACGACTTGAGATCACGGACGGGGAAGCCTCCCTGCCCTACAAGACGTTCGATACGTTACGGTCAGTACACCGATCCGAAGTGGTCGAGAACAAGCGGCTGGACGACATGCTGTCTGTTGTCGCTGAGCTGCAGGCGGGGCGTGAGCAGCAGCGCAGCAAAAGGGGACCGCGTCGAAGCGGACAGACGGATCACATGTTCGGTATTCCCGATGGCAGTGTCAGCAACGGTTATCAGAAACGCGGCACCGAACCTGGACGAAAGACGGATTTTACGAAGGATCCTGCCGTCATCGCCCGACGGCGGCAAGCGTTGGCGCGCCTGGGTCCGGCCGAGTGATGTAAGCGATCCGGCTGAGAAAGCGCAGTATATGATTGCGCTTGAGTCATCCGCCGCCGACCGAGCTGCGCAACCCTGGC
>NZ_JBFTST010000027.1:0-2489 GCF_056400165.1 Rhizobium sp. 01L410 | reverse complement strand
TGTTGGTTTCCACGCAGAACTGAGCCGGTTAGGCGCATAATTTCCATTGAGAATTGAGCCATGTGAACCTTCCCCCAATGCGGCGAGCGGCGGGGGCAACGGAGTGATCCACATGGGACTTTTAAACATCATCCGCCGGATGGCGTTGCGCGAGAAGCAGTCGATCCGCGAGATCAGCCGGCGCACCGGGCTGTCACGCAACACGATCGCGAAGTATTTGAGCGCTGGTACGATCGAGCCGACGTTCACGGTACCGGAACGGCCGAGCAAGCTTGATCCTTTTGCCGATAAACTCGCCGGCTGGCTGAAGACCGAGGCCGGGCGATCGCGCAAACAGCGCCGAACGCTGAAGCAGCTTCATGCCGATCTGGTGGTTCTCGGCTTTACCGGCTCCTATGGGCGGGTCGCCGCGTTCGCCCGTGAGTGGCGGGTTGAGCAGCAGACGGCTGGCCGCGGCATATTCGTTCCGCTGTCTTTCCGGCCTGGCGAAGCATTCCAATTCGATTGGAGTGAAGATTATGCCGTGATCGGCGGCGAGCGTACGAAGCTTCAGGTCGCACACATCAAGCTATCGCACAGTCGGGCGTTTCTGGTCAGAGCCTACCTGCTGCAAACGCACGAGATGCTCTTCGACGCCCACTGGCACGGGTTCCGCGTGTTTGGCGGCGTACCTGGTCGCGGCATTTACGACAACATGAAGACCGCGGTTGATCGTGTCGGTCGTGGCAAAGAACGGCAGGTCAATATCCGTTTCCTTGCTATGACGAACCACTACGTCTTTGCGCCTGAGTTTTGCAATCCCGCCGCAGGTTGGGAGAAGGGTCAAGTCGAGAAGAATGTTCAGGATGCCCGACCGCGACTTTGGCAACAGATGCCGGACTTTCCAGATCTGGCGGCGTTGAATGCCTGGCTGGAACAGCATTGCCAGGATCTGTGGCGCGACATAGCGCACGGCACCTTGCCCGGCACGATCGCAGACGTCTGGTCCGCAGAACAGCCGACATTGATGGCACTCCCTGCCGCCTTCGATGGCTTCGTCGAACAGAGCAAGCGGGTCTCACCGACATGCCTGATCACCTTCGAACGGAATCGCTACAGCGTGCCTGCATCATTTGCGAACCGGCCCGTCAGCCTACGGATTTATCCGGAGCGACTGGTCGTGGTGGCCGAGGGTAATATCCTCTGCGAACATCAGCGGATCATAGAACGCAGCCACGACAAACCGCCACGAACAACTTACGACTGGCGGCATTACCTTGCGGTCATCCAACGCAAGCCCGGTGCCTTGCGCAATGGTGCGCCCTTCCTGGAATTACCGTTAGCCTTTCGGCGGTTGCAGGACCAGATGCTTCGCCGCCCCGGCGGTGATCGTGAGATGGCCGATATCCTTGCTCTCGTCCTTCATCATGACGAACAGGTCGTCCTTCGCGCTGTGGAACTGGCCCTGGATGCGGGCGTGGCATCCAAAACGCATGTGCTGAACCTACTGCATCGACTGATCGACGGCAAAACCACTGATGGTCCCGATATCGACACACCACAGGCGCTGACCTTGCTGCGCGAACCCAAGGCCAACGTCGAACGCTACGATGGCCTGCGCGTCCGGATAGCAGGAGGCCGCAATGCGTCATGATCCTGCCAGCGCCGCCGTCGTCATCATGCTGCGTAGCCTGAAGATGTATGGCATGGCCCAAGCGGTCACGGACCTGATCGAGCAAGGAGCCCCAGCCTTCGATGCGGCCGTGCCGATCCTGTCCCAGTTGTTGAAAGCCGAAATGGCCGAACGTGAGGTTCGCTCGATCGCCTATCACATGAAGGCTGCGCGCTTCCCCGCCTACAAGGACATCTCTGGATACGACTTCGCCGCCAGCGAGATCAACGAAGCGACGGTGCGCCAACTGCATCGATGCGAGTTCATGGACGGAGCGCACAACATTGTCCTCGTCGGTGGACCGGGCACAGGCAAAACACACGTCGCGACCGCTATCGGCGTCCAGGCGATCGAGCACCACCGCCGAAAAGTTCGCTTCTTCTCGACCATCGAACTGGTCAACGCTCTCGAGCAGGAGAAGGCCAAAAGCAAGGCAGGCCAGATCGCCGAGACGCTGGTCCGTCTCGATCTGCTGATCCTCGATGAGCTCGGATACCTTCCGTTCAGTGCTTCCGGCGGAGCGCTGCTCTTCCACCTGCTGAGCAAGCTCTACGAGCGCACCAGCGTCATCATCACCACCAACCTCAGCTTTAGCGAATGGGCCACGGTCTTCGGTGACGCCAAGATGACCACCGCTCTGCTCGATCGCCTGACCCACCGTTGCCATATCCTCGAAACCGGAAATGACAGCTTTCGCTTCAAGGCCAGCTCGGCCGCAGCAGCACAGAAGAGAGGAGAAAAGGCCAATCCCTTGACCAAACCCTGATCAGAAAACCATACTGAGAGGTGGCTCACTTCTCGGTGGAAAAACCGGCTCAGTTCCGCATGGAAACCAACA
>NZ_JBFTST010000026.1:0-2575 GCF_056400165.1 Rhizobium sp. 01L410 | reverse complement strand
GCTGCCGTCAGAGCACCCATCTGATCGTCGGTGAACTTGCCAAGCTGGCCAGCCGTGAAGGCGGTAACCTGCTTCGGCGTCATCACCTTGATCTGGTCGGCGCTGAGCTTGCCGATCTGGCTGTCGCTGAGGACAGCGATCGCTTCGTTGGTAAGACCACCAATCGCCTTGGCGGATATCCCGGCAACAGCGTCGTCGGTCAGCTTCGTCACGTTCGTGGCGCTGAAACCTGCGACCTGGGCAGTGTTCAGCAGAGCGCTCTGACCTGCGGTGATACCGGCAACCTGATCGGCAGTCATCGCCGTGATCTGGCTTGCCTTCAGACCAGCGACAGCGGCATTGCTGAGCTTGCCGATCTGACCGGCAGTCAGGCCACCGATCTGGTCGTTGGTGAGCGAGCCGACCTGGGCAGCCGACAATGCACCGATCTGATCATCAGTGAACTTGGCAAGCTGGCCAGACGTGAAGGCAGTGATCTGCTTGGTGGTGACCTGCTTGAGCTGGTCCGTGCTGAGCTTGCCAACCTGGCTTTCGCTGAGGACAGCGATCGCTTCGTTCTTCAGGCCAGGGATCGCCTTGGTGCTGAGACCCGCAACTGCATCGTCCGTCAGCTTGGTGATGTTCGTGGCGCTGAAGCCCGCGGCCTGCACAGCCGTCAGCAGAGCGCTCTGGCCTGCGGTGATGCCGGCAACCTGATCCGCAGTCATCGCGGTGATCTGCGTAGCCTTGAGACCGGCAACAGCAGCATTGCTGAGCTTGCCGATCTGACCGGCAGTCAGGCCACCGATCTGGTCGTTGGTGAGTGCGCCGACCTGGGCAGCCGACAATGCGCCGATCTGATCATCGGTGAACTTGGCAAGCTGGCCAGACGTGAAGGCGGTGATCTGCTTGGTCGTGACCTGCTTGAGCTGGTCGGCGCTGAGCTTGCCGACCTGGCTTTCGCTGAGGACAGCGATCGCCTCGTTCTTCAGGCCAGGAACCGCCTTGGTGCTGAGACCCGCAACTGCATCGTCGGTCAGCTTGGTGATGTTCGTGGCGCTGAAGCCAGCGGCCTGCACAACTGTCAACAGAGCGCTCTGGCCTGCAGTGATGCCGGCAACCTGATCGGCGGTCATCGCCGTGATCTGGCTTGCCTTCAGACCAGCGACAGCAGCATTGCTGAGCTTGCCGATCTGACCGGCGGTCAGGCCACCAATCTGGTCGTTGGTGAGCGAGCCGACCTGAGCAGCCGACAATGCGCCGATCTGATCATCGGTGAACTTGGCAAGCTGGCCAGACGTGAAGGCAGTGATCTGCTTGGTGGTGACCTGCTTGAGCTGGTCCGTGCTGAGCTTGCCAACCTGGCTTTCGGTGAGAGCGGCAATTGCCTCATTGCTCAGACCGGGGATCGCCTTCGGGCTGAGGGCAGCGATTTCATCATCGGAGAACTTCTTGATGTCATCGGCACTCAGAGCACCGACCTGGGCCGCCGTCAGTGCACCAGCCTGAGCAACGCTCAGACCTTCGAGCTGCGTGTCGCTCATGCCGCTGATCTGCGATGCCTTCAGACCGCCGACTGCAGCGTTGCTGAGCTTGCCGATCTGAGCAGCCGAGAGACCGGTGATCTGCGCGTCGGAGAGAGAGCCGACCTGGGCTGCCGTCAGCGCACCCATCTGATCGTCGGTGAACTTGCCGAGTTGGCCAGACGTGAAGGCAGTAACCTGCTTCGGCGTCATCACCTTGATCTGGTCGACGCTGAGCTTGCCGATCTGGCTTTCGCTGAGGACGGCGATCGCTTCGTTCTTCAGGCTCGGGAGAGCCTTCGTGGTCAGGCCAGCAACCGCGTCGTCGGTCAGCTTGGTGATGTTCGTGGCGCTGAAGCCTGCAACCTGCACAGCCGTCAGCAGAGCGCTCTGGCCTGCGGTGATGCCGGCAACCTGATCCGCAGTCATCGCCGTGATCTGCGTGGCCTTGAGACCGGCGACAGCAGCATTGCTGAGCTTGCCGATCTGACCGGCGGTCAGGCCACCGATCTGGTCGTTGGTGAGCGCCCCGACCTGGGCAGCCGACAATGCGCCGATCTGGTCATCGGTGAATTTGGCAAGCTGGCCAGACGTGAAGGCGGTGATCTGCTTGGTCGTGACCTGCTTGAGCTGGTCGGTGCTGAGCTTGCCGACCTGGCTTTCAGTGAGAGCCGCAATTGCTTCGTTCTTCAGCCCAGGAATTGCCTTCGGGCTGAGGGCAGCAATTTCGTCGTCGGAGAACTTCTTGATGTCATCGGCACTCAGAGCACCGACCTGGGCTGCCGTCAGTGCGCCAGCCTGAGCAACACTCAGACCTTCAAGCTGCGTGTCAGACATGCCGCTGATCTGCGTTGCCTTCAGACCGCCGACTGCAGCGTTGCTGAGCTTGCCGATCTGAGCAGCCGAAAGACCGGTGATCTGCGCGTCGGAGAGAGAGCCGACCTGGGCTGCCGTCAGAGCACCCATCTGATCGTCGGTGAACTTGCCAAGCTGGCCAGCCGTGAAGGCGGTAACCTGCTTCGGCGTCATCACCTTGATCTGGTCGGCGCTGAGCTTGCCGATCTGGCTGTCGC
>NZ_JBFTST010000025.1:0-8849 GCF_056400165.1 Rhizobium sp. 01L410 | reverse complement strand
AACGCCATCCGGCGGATGATGTTTAAAAGTCCCATGTGGATCACTCCGTTGCCCCCGCCGCTCGCCGCATTGGGGGAAGGTTCACATGGCTCAATTCTCAATGGAAATTATGCGCCTAACCGGCTCAGTTCTGCGTGGAAACCAACAGCATAGCCGCAGGCTCCCCGACCATAGGTCGAAGAGTGGTGTCTTTCAGGACACCGATCCTAGTTGTGACGGGCTACTACCCCCGAGAGCGGCACGTACCGCTCCATCCTCTTTTTGCCGTGGGATTGTCGAACTGTCAAAGGCTCACGTCAGGTTGTCGAAGCAAATCTTCGTTCAAGCTGTTCCGTCAGCTAGCACGCGATAGACCGACGCCCGACCGATGCCGAGTTGACGCGCGATCTCACTTGCGCCGATGCCAGCTTCCTTCAGAGAGCGAATGTCCTTTTCTTTGCGCCGGGCTGTCGGAGCGCGGCCTTTGTATTTTCCGGCTTTTTGAGCCGCTGCAATCCCTTCACGCTGCCGCACGAGCATAATGCTGCGCTCGAACTCTGCCATCGCCGCGAATACGGTCAGCAGCATCTTGCCTGAAGGGGACTTCGTATCGACCTCGCCGCCGCCGAAGTCGAGAATACGCAACGCTACGCCGTTTTTCTCCAGTTGCTCGACCAGCGACAAGAGATGGGTTGTGGACCGCGCGAGACGGTCGAGCTTTGTAACGACAAGCGTATCGCCTTCCCGAACGAACTCCATTGCGGCCTTCAATTGCCGCCGCTCCGCAACAGAGGAGACCTGTTCGCTGAAAATCTTCGTGCAACCCGTTGCGACGAGATCGCGCATTTGCGCCTGAAGTCCTGCCTCTTGTTCCGCGGTGGAGGTTCGTGCGTAGCCGACTATCATGGATAAGCCTCTGTTTCTCATATGGTTTTAGACACAATGAGAAACTGTCTCAGAAAGTCAAACTATAACTTCAACGAGACAGATTGGAATAGAGGACGTGCTGTCCCGCTAGGGCAAGCGTCTGTGAGAAACTGCTATTCGGAAGCCACGCCGCATTGACATGCAAAAGTATGCAGTTACGAGTTGGCTGAAACCCTAAGATGCGGGGAAGCAATATGACGCTAGCTGGTCAGTGGCATGGGGCATTTGACGACACAACTTACTACGTGTGTGTGGAAATTGATGATCTAGGTTCAGAGTACGCTGGTCGAGCGTGCCTATACGATGATAATTCGCCGCTAATAGTCGTAGCGCATATCCGCCCCGAAAAGCATGCGAAGATCTTTCGTTCCACCGTTCAGCTTGAGTACCAGCGCGTTGCTAACATGCAACCCCTAGATATTTCGAAGTTGAGAGAAGAGTTTCCAAATGGCCTGTGGGCCGAAACTGCAGAGTTGATGTTAAGGCCAGTCCGGCAAGGACTGCGGGTTGAAATACGTGTCAAAGATCAAGCAGGAAAGCCTTTACAGAGATTGACAACTCTCGGGGCTAGTTTATCGGATCGGAGCAGCCAACTTAAAAGCGACCGCTCAGTTCGATCTTGGGAGAAATTCAAATCAATGGTAGGTTCTCTGCCGCGAGATAAGTATATTTTCCGTGGCCAGCCTGTACTAAAACGACTGAGGTCTTCATTTCATCGAACGGCGCGAAAGGATTTAGCGCGCTACATAAATTTCGACATACCTCACCTTCACAGAGTTCTCTCTGCAAATACAAAGCATCTTTTCAATCTGGCCGATAACAACCAGTACGCAGCGTTCTGGAACCTCCTCCAGCATCATGGCTATCCAACTCCTCTTTTGGATTGGACCCATTCTCCATACGTAGCGGCCTACTTTGCAATGCGGGCTCAAAAGCCCGACGGCGCGGGCAATGTTCGAATTTTTATGTTCGACGCCGCGAGTTGGAAGTCCGACTATCCACAGTTGAACGCGGTCGTTAACGTACGGCCCCACTTTTCGCTCTTGGAACCGTTTGCTCTCGAAAATCCCCGAGCATTGCCCCAACAGGCACTTTCTGCAGTAACAACTGTGGATGACGTTGAGGGCTACCTTCAACGTTGCGGAAACGACCGTGGGAAGACCTATCTAAAGGTTTTTGACCTGCCATATTCAGCAAGAACTAAAATTTTGCGCGAATTACGTTTGATGGGCATTACTGCCGCGTCGCTATTTCCCGGCCTTGATGGGACCTGCGAAGCAATGCGGCACCAAATGTTTGAAGGCTTGTAACTCCGCGCAGGCAGCATAGACCTTACAGCGCATTTTTGGTGAATGGCCACATGAACAGAATGCCGCTACCCAAGCTAGCAGCACCGGAAAAAAACATGCTTAAATAGTCTTCAATCAGTTACCCCCAAAATGATGTATCTCTAAATGTTGAAATCTGTCTTCGAGACGATTAGCAGGAGCCTCGCCTGATGAAGTATGAGCTTCCAGCAAATCATGGTCTTTCGACCCAAACTCAGGCAACGTCGAAACTGCTTCCTAAGGCGGATGGTAAACCTTCGATCACCGACATTCAGCACGAGGCCCTTGCGGCTGGTGTCTACAATGGCCAAAGTATCCTTATTAGTGCGCCTACGTCCACGGGCAAAACCTTGATAGGCTGGTGGGCCATAGCTTCCGCTATTGAAGCCGGAAAACGAGCCGTATATCTCGTTTCACATCGCGCACTTGCAAAGCAAAAGTTCGAAGAAGTTGAGAGTATTTTTCTTAATTCCTTCCTCAACGGAGATAGGTCGGCAATCGTATGTGCAACGGGGGACGCAGTTGAGGATTGCGCAGGTCGCAAATCGAACTCCCCTATGGACAGCAGAATACTTGTTGCAACTTACGAAAAATTCTTGGGATGTTTATCTGTTGGGGGCCCTCCAGCGGACCTGACCGATATCTGCTTCGTTTGCGATGAACTCCAGCTAGTTGGAGACAAACATAGAGGGCAGTCTACGGAACTACTTCTGACCCTAATGCGCAAAGCTGGCTGGTACCAATTCGTCGCACTTTCTGCCGTCTTAAGCGAAAACGATGCGAACAGTTTGGCAAGTTGGCTCAGCTTGAAGTTGGTAAGGAACCCGCAACGTGAGAAATCAATTCGTTTGGAATGTCGTTTAACGGATCACCTTCATCATATTTCTTTCGGCCCGCGCCACGAGGGCGACGAAGTCACAGAAAGACGTCACAACTCACTAAATCTGAACGAGATAATCGCAGCTCTTTCGGCACAAAAAGAACGAAGTCCAATCATCGTATTTTGTATGACGGTCGATCAGACATACAACCTTGCACGTTCGTGGTCTCTCACACAAAAAAGCGTAGCGTCACTTGAGGCCGCTCCCGCGGACGACATCGACAACGACCTGATTACACTGGTGGCAAAACGTACGGCCTACCATAACGCCGAACTAACCGAGGAGGAGCGGCGGTTCGTTGAAGATCGTATCGAGAGCGGCGATATTTCCGTGGTCTTCGCCACAACAACACTCGCAGCCGGAGTGAACTTTCCACTGGGATCAGCAGTCTTCGCCTCATGGGAGCGTTGGGATTTTGGCCGACGAATTCATGTGCCGCTTGAGGCTGCTGAATTCAAGAATATGGCCGGACGAGTAGGACGAATGGGTCAGGATGCTGCTGAGGGTCTTGTGATCCTAACGGCAGAAAGCACCCAAAAATCGGCTGAAGCTCGTCGCCTCATGAGCCTCAATTCCGAAGGTGATTTAGGTAACGGCATCAATCCCAGCGATTTTGAAACGCTAACCCTTCAGTTGTTCGCAGGTCGGTTGTGCAGATCACGAGAAGATGCGTTTCAGTTGGTTGCATCAACGCTCACTGCTTCTCGTGAGGTAAACCGCAACCGCGCGGGTATATCGCATTGGAGGCAAGACCTTAACGATAACATCGATCAGCTAATCGCAAATGGATGTCTAATCGAAACGAGTAGCGAGGTTGTCATCACGACCTTTGGGATTGCTGTTGCGAGGTCGGGCTTGAAACCTGACACCGCTATATTTTTTCTCGAAGGTTTGGCTAAATCTGCAGCGATGCTTGTCTCAAAGCTCAGCGACGACAACGCTACTAGCGAAGATGACATCCTGTTTATACTCTGCCACGCAGCACTTCGGTGCCCTGAGTTTGTACGTCACACCGGAAAGCCCTCTCGGTTTGTGAATTGGCGAATTGGTCACAATGGGACTGTTGCCAATGACTACGGCAGAAGGCTGAGCGACGAGCTTTTCGATGGACCGTGGAATGCGGATGCAAGTGCCGCGAACGGGGCACTCCTTCTCGCGCAATGGGCCGCTGGACGCCCGCGAGAGACAATAGATCGAACCATTCAAGGAGTTCGTCTTGGCACAGTGCAAGCCACTGCTCGCGACGTGGCATGGGTACTTTCCGGTGTTGCCGAAGTCATTCAGAATGTGACGTCCCCGATGTTGGCTGAAGAGAGTAGACCTCCTCAGTTAAGAGGCGACGGCGTTACGAATTCCTATGTCCGGCAGCTCGCGCGTAGCATTCGCCGTCAGGCCACACGCATCGGCGTCGGGCTGCCTACAGACGTATTGTGGATGACTGAGTTAGACCTTCAAGGCCGTCGCAGAAGACTGACACGGAAACAAATCATTGCTCTCCGTTCTCAACTAATTATACGTCCAATTGATTTGATGGATGGTGGTGCCGCCAACGATGAAAAGCGACGTCTGGCTCTCGGTTCGAACTCGGCAGCTAATCTTGCAAGAAATGCTGCCGTTGAATGGAAGCGGTCAAACCGAGACCATTGCAAAGCTATCCATCTGCGCCGCGCAACGCCACTCAATCTCACAGATATGGTATTCGCTCTTTACGAGTTTCGCGGCCAAGATTTGGAAACTGCCTTCGAACGAGCGCTTTCGAACGTGGCAATTCAATGGGAAAAGCTGGACACTCCCGACAAACAGGCTCATCCCGACTATCGAATACAAATCGAAGACTACGAACCGCTTATTGTGGAATTGAAATCGAAGCGTAGCGATAGTGACCTCGTGAGCTTGAATTTGGCGATGGAGGTCCTTTCGGCTTCCGAATTGGCTGGTTACAAAGACCATTTTTGTATCACGCTTTGCAGCCCCGGCGTCGAGCCAAGCGTTCCGGCAACCATAGAAGGCTGCGGAAGACTGTGTGTCCTTGAAGTAAGCGACTTGGTCGAGGCCTTGCTTAGGCTCGTGGAGGGGCGACTGACCCGCAGTGCCTTACAAAATTGGATCACAACTCCGGGCATCGCACTCACTGAAGACCTTCCGACATATTGACCACCTCGGCTGGATGACATTTCGATTGAAATTGCTTTATGCGCCGATGAGCGTGAGAGACGCAGTACGGGATGGACCCTTCACAGGCGTGAGCAGACGACATAGACGGAGCAACGCATGCAGGCGGATGACTATTCCATCGAGACAATCCTCAAAGAAGGGCGGCGCTTCTTAGTGCCGCTTTATCAGCGGAAGTACCAATGGGGAGATAACCGTCTTGTGCCGTTTTGGCAGGATGTGGAAGCCAAAGCCGCCGAGGTAATAGAAGGTACAAACAAATTTCAGCATTACATGGGGGCATTGCTTCTGGCTCCCTTGAGCGAAGCCACGCAGATAGGAATAACGCCACGCGTACAGGTCGTTGACGGTCAACAACGGCTTACGACGTTCCAGCTGTTTCTTGCTGCGCTTCGCGAAGTTGCACGGCACCATAAGGCTGAGCATCTTGTTCAACATATTGAGGGTTATTTATATAATCAGCCGCGTTCAAAGGACACTGACCCTTTGACGAAATTCAAACTTACGCCCACGCCGTCCGACCGCGAAATCTTCCACAGCATAGTCGAGAGGCAATACAGCGAAGTTCGATTGAGGCTCTCAAAGTACTTTTACGGAGAAAAGGTCCCCAAAAACACACCGTTTCCTGCCCTTCGCGCTTACCACCTTTTCAGGCAATGGATGCTCGACTTCGTAGCAAACGGTCCAAGCGATTGGGAGCCCGAGACCGAAGATGCGGATAACAATGACCTCATCGATGAGGCCGCCGTCCGTGAAATTTCAGAAGGTCGTATTGAGGTACTCCTCCGCGCCGCGCTTGAACAGATGAAGCTCGTGGTAATCACCCTCGACGAAGGTGATGACGCTCAGGTCATATTCGAGACGCTCAATTCCAAAGGAGAGCCACTTCTTGCGATGGACCTCGTTCGGAATAACATTTTTCAAAGAGCGGAAAAGCAGTCTCTACAAACCGAGGACCTATATAATAGCCTATGGGCCTCATTTGACGCGCCTTGGTGGAAAGCTGATGCTCCGTTTGCTCGACCTAAAAGGCCCCGCATCGATCATTTTCTAGCGCACGTTCTGGCTGCTGAAACTGGTGCGACCATAGCGATGCGAGAGTTGTATGCCGAATACCGTGATTTTGCTGTTCCCAAAGGCAAGCCTCGATTTCCCGACGTAAAAGATGAACTCAACCTGCTCCAAAAGTACGCTCCTATCTATAGGGCGCTGGAAGGAGAACCGAACGACAATCCAACAATGAGCTGGTTTGGACGCAAGCTGGCAGCTTGGCAGGTGACAACCGTTTATCCAATCGCCCTTCAGATTGCGGCGTCAGAATTAACGCATGACGAACAGAATAGCACTGCGAACCTACTTTATTCGTATTTGGTCCGACGTGCCGTCAGCGGCCTTACCGGCAAAAACCTGAACAAATTGTTCAGCGCAATTGCGCAACATTTTCACGAGAATGGTCCATCCCACAAAAACCTCGTCGCGTTCTTTTCAACTCGTTCCGGAGAAAGTTCGAGATTTCCAGACAATAAGGAATTTCTTCAGGCGCTTCTTTCGAAGCCTTTATACGTGCTCGCTCCCGGTGAACGAACAAAGGACATTCTTTGGGAACTAGAACTCGCAAGCCGCTCGAAATTCAGTGAAAAGACAGAACGGCCTGACGGCCTGTGGACTGAACACGTTCTACCAGTGTCATGGAACGAAAACTGGCCCTTCCCCGAGGAGCCGTTTGTCAATCGTTACTCCAGCGACCATCGAGCCGTCGCGCGCAACACACTTTTACACACAGTCGGAAATTTGACACTTATGAGTGGCGGCCTCAACATTTCTTCGGGAAATAGCGGCTTTGCGGACAAGCGCGCGAAGTATGAAGAGCATACGACCCTGTATATGAACAAGTGGTTCTTAAAAAAGACGACGTGGACTGAACTCGACGTTCGCCAGCGGGGAGAATATCTTGGGGGACTGGCGCTGCAACGGTGGTGTGCACTTCCCCACGATGTACTGGTAACGGCGTCTCCGATATGAGTTCAATCCCTTCGACGAGAGGCAAGAGGCGCAATATCCATAGTTGCTGGTACGCATGCAAGCCGGTGCAAAGAGGCCCAAAGAGCCATTAGCGGCTTTTGACTAAACAGTTTAAGAGAGCCGCAATCGATTGAACTGGCTCGCTTTTTTAGTTTGAAAAGCAAAACCAGATGGGCTGAAGTTCTAAATTGACATTATAGCGCGCCAATGGCCGCGATGTCTGTATACGCAACCTTGGAAAGCTCACGGTAGATTTCCGCAAGCGGTAGGTCCGAACCATACTTCTCATCTGTGGCGGTCCGTTTCCAGCCACCGATGAGACGCCGCCGCTCTTGCGGCACACCCGCGAGCCGCATCGCGTTCGCCCAACTGTGCCGAAAGGAATGGAAAGAAGTCTTTGCCTCTCTCGCCTTCTGCTTGTCGAGCAGTCGGGAAAACCACTTTTGAAAACCGTCAGAATAGTATCCTCGGATGTCTTTTTTCAGGTTCGGGAACAACCGCTCCTCACTGCCGCGCAGGCCTTGAACAAAGTCCAGAAATCCAAGCTCCACCAGCCGAGGGTGCACAGGGACGCGACGACGGCTTGAAGCGGTTTTCGTCCGTTGACCGCGATCCTCCTGTTTCGCTTGGCCTTTCTTGGCGCCCATGCTGTCGGGTCTGATGTCGAAGAAATCTATGCCGCCTTCTCGCTTGATGTCTTCCAGACGAAGCTGGCAGATTTCGTTCAAGCGCATCCCTTGGTAGAGGCCAATAAGCGGCACCCAGAATTTTGTGCCTTTGGGCCGCAGCGTGCCAACCTTGGCCCAGTTCCGACCGTCGTCCTGACAGCCTGTGTAGATCGCCGCCGAGAAAATCTTTTCAAGCTGCGCCGGACTGAACGGATTACGATCCTCTTCGGAATGCTCATAACCTTCCAACCCCAGCTTGCGAGCCGGATTTTTGTCGATGCGCTCCTCAACAACACCATAGTTGAAGAGTGCGCTCATTTTGTGGACATAACTGTTGACGGTCGTCGGGCTCAACGTGTTGCGTCCATCCTTCTCGCCTTTGTCGGCAGCCTGCGCGAACGTCAGGCCGAGATAGAGCTTTGTGGAGTTGGGAGGCAGCCGTATGAGCAAATCCCGAACGCGCTTGCAATCGTCGCGGTCAATATCTCGAAGACGCCGGTCATGCCCAATTACCTCGTCCATGACGCGGAATAGGAGCGCGTAGTCCAGTTCGACTTTTTTCCGCATATCCTTTCGGTTGGGATCAGCCTTAAACTCTTCGATTAGCTCTGCAAGGGTTACAGTGCGCTTTCCCCGGCGCCGGGGCGAGTTCATGGCCTCCTGTAAATCAGCGTCCCGAATGTGTGTGGGGACGACGGCGATTTGCTCCACTTCCTGCCGTATTAGGGCGTAGACTCATAACGACCTGATCCAGATGCGGGTGGCGAGTAGTTTTACGGCTGCTAGGAAGTTTTGGGGGTCCTTGTCATATCGAGTGGCAATCCCTCTGAACTGCTTGAGCTTGTTGAAGAAGCGTTCGACGAGGTTTCGCT
>NZ_JBFTST010000024.1:0-11266 GCF_056400165.1 Rhizobium sp. 01L410 | reverse complement strand
GCACCCAAACCCGAAAGCCTGGGAACAAATCAGCCTCAAAGGCCAACCTTCAAGAAATCCTAGAGCGAAAGACTTCGTCGCCTGCAGCGCCGCCGCCCTCGTTCAGTGACGCGGCTTATACGGCTATCACCGCTGAGCAGTCAACACTGCCCAACAAAGTTTTTTGACATTTTTGTAACAGATTGATTTGGCTCGGAGATTCTCGAGTGAATTATTCACAGTCTCGCCCTTTACAGCGCTCTCCCGCCGAAAATCTTTATCAACCGGTCAAAAAATCGCTTTCCGCCCCTCCGGAAACCGCAAAAAGCCTGCGGAAACAGCCTGATCCTCACCGATATAATTCACGGAATGCTAAAGAACCGGCTTCGCAAAGCCGCCATCGGCGCGGAACCTAATCCGTCCTGCGGTGTTCTCTCACCATTGCAGGAAAGGAGACCATTATGGCAGCCAATACCGATGACATCCGTTCGTCCGTCAGCAAGGACATCGCTTCCCTCCAGCAGGAAGTGTCGCGTTTGCAGAAGATGATATCCGCCCAGGGCGCCGAAGCCTATTATGAAGTCCGCGACCGCGCCGGCAAGGCTTATGACGACGCGCTTCCCAAGGCCAAGAATGCGGTCGCGCAGATCCGCGCCGAAGGCGTCGCCGCAGCAGGCGCTGCCCGCGAGCACCCGGCAGCCACGACCACGGCGCTCGCCCTTGTCGGCGCGCTCGGCTTTCTCGCCGGCTATCTCTTGAGCGGCCAGCAACAGCCGCCGCAGCGCAACTGGTGGCGCTGATACCGCGACGCACAATAACTATGACTTTTTACGGACCTTGGTGATCTTAAATTCGCCAAGGTCCGTAAATACTTATGTCTCATAAAAACCTACTTTTAATGCCAGATATTCAAGCATAATAAGGAGGGAGGAAATGATCATGGAAAACAGGAAGACGAACTGCATCGTCGAGGTCAGCGTCAACAGCGCAAACGGCCGTCGCGCGATCGGCATCATGAACATGCAGCAGGCTCTCGACCTGCCTGAAATGGCAAGCCTGTCCTATACGCATCCCGACCCTGTGAAGGCTGCGGCCGGCATTACCATCAGCCGTCAGGAACTCGCTGGTTTCCTGGCCTATCATTGAGCGGCACGGCGACGCTCAGACTGCCTTTTTAGACGGCGCTCTTCGCGCCGCTGGTTTTTGACGTCCGCTCTTATACTGCAATTCCTGAAATTCTCTGGATTTTGACCGCCCATGCTGGCGCCCGTTTGCCGTTCGTGCCAAGAACCTTCGCCATGAATGGAAGAAGGACAGCGCGTTGAAGGAACGGCGCCCACCGCAGAAACTGCGTGACCGCGCCCGGCCCGGCCCCGATGCCAGCGGCAAGCGGGTCACCCTGCCCCGCGCCCTGTCGAAGCTCGGCTTCTGTTCCCGCACCCAGGCGGAGCGTCTGATTGCCGACGGGCGGGTGCTCGTCGACGGGCGCAAGATCACCGATGCCAGCGCCTGGGTCGATCTCTCGACGGCCAAGATATCGGTCGATGGCACGGCGATCGCCGCCGAAAACAAGATCTACCTGATGCTGAACAAGCCGCGCGGCCTGGTGACCACCCGCCACGATCCCGAGGGCCGGCCGACCGTCTATGACTGCCTGAAGGATTTCGACGCCCCGCATCTGTCGCCGGTCGGCCGTCTCGACAAGGCCAGCGAAGGCCTGCTGCTGTTTACCAACGACACGAAATTCGCCCAGACGCTTCTCGACCCGATCACCCACGTGACCAAGACCTATCATGTGCAGGTCGGCAGGATCATGGACGGCGAACTTTTGGCGGAGATGACCTATGGCGTGCGCCATGATGGCGAATTGCTGAAGGCGACCTCGGCAACGTTGCTGCGCAGCGGCGATCGCAACTCCTGGATCGAGGTCGAACTTGACGAAGGCCGCAACCGCCAGATCCGCCGCATGCTGGAGGCGCTCGATACCGAATGCCTGCGGCTCGTGCGCGTGGCGATCGGCGGACTGGAGCTCGGTGAATTGCCGAAGGGCGCCGTCCGGGCATTGACCGAGACCGAGCTTCGCGATCTGCGCCGCCGCACCGGCATGGAAAAGACAAGACGGGATTGAACCGCAGCATGACCATGGCCCCCCACGACTTCTGGCAGGAGATCCACGCCCCCGGCAGCTTCGAAGCATCCGGCACTTTCACTGATTTCTATGTTGCCGGGCTCGAGGACGGCCGCCAGCTTCGTCTGCCGATCCGCATGCTTTCGGACGGTGAGCACGCGCTGGCATCGCTGATCGTCAATCAGGCGAGCTTTACCGTTCTGGATACGCTGGCAGCGGCGCTGGCCGCAAAGCTCGCAGCCTTCGAACCAGACGTGATCGCCGGCCTGCCGACGCTTGGCCTGACCCTTGCGGCGGCCGTCGCCCAGAAGCTCGGTCATGCGCGCTATGTGCCGCTCGGCACCTCCCGCAAATTCTGGTATCGCGACGAGCTGTCCGTCGAGCTCTCGTCGATCACCACGCCCGGCCAGCAGAAGCGTCTCTATATAGACCCGCGCATGCTGCCTTTGCTCGAAGGCCGCCGTGTCGCCCTGATCGACGATGTCATATCGAGCGGCGCCTCGATCGTCTCAGGCTTGAACCTGCTTAGCGCCTGCGGCATCGAGCCGGTGGTGATCGGTGCGGCGATGCTGCAATCGGATCGCTGGCGCGACAGGCTGGCAGCATCGGGACCGCATTGGCCGGCCCGGACGATCGGCGTGTTTTCGACGCCGATATTGGAAAAGACGGCCGACGGCCGCTGGCGCGTTCCGGCGCTCTGATCACCGCCGCCAACGCGGCCGGTCCTGAGGATTATGCGATCTTTCTCCCGCCTCTCTCTATACAGCCGCGCCCTGGCCGCTACATTCGGCTGACGGTTGCAACGCGAGCCTGCCCATGAATGTCGAGCAAGCCTCTCTGCTGGTCCTCCTTGCTGCGATGCTCGTTCTGTTTTCCCTCGACCGTTTCCGCATCGAAGTCGTGGCGATTGGCGGATTGCTGACCGGATTTCTTCTGAAGCTCTACCCGGCAGAGGCGGTCTTTTCGGGCTTTGCAAGCCCTGTCGTCATCACCGTCGTCGAAATACTGCTGATCGTTCAGGTCCTGGCGCAGGCGAAATTCTTCGACGGGCTGGCCCAGCGCTTTCAATCGGCCGGCTGTCCGAATGCCGCCGTCATCGCCGCACTTGCCGGGATCACCGGCTTCATCTCGATCTTCATGAACAATATCGGCGCCTTCGCCATCATGCTGCCTGCGACCCTGCGCGCCGGAACGGTGCTGCAGATTCCAAGGCGCCAGCTGGTCATCCCGATTTCCTTCGCCGCGCTGCTTGGCGGCCTGGTGTCGCTGATCGGCACGCCGGCCAATCTGCTCGTCAGCGATGCCCTGGCAAAGGCAACGGGAACGGGGTTCCGCTTCTTCGATTTCGCCTATGCGGGCCTGCCGGTGGCAATCGCCGGGATCCTGCTCGTCTCCGCCCTCGCCGTCCGTCTGTTTCCGGAAACCGAAGGCGACGTCTCGGCGCCGCCGCCCGCGACCCGCCGCATCGTCGCAGAGCGAGAAATCCCGGTCACCTCGCCGCTCGCCGGCACACGGCTGGCCGATTGCTCCGAGCGTTTCGGGTTGCAACCGCATGCTTTGATCCGCGGCGGCACTTTCGTCTTCGGCAGCCTGACGCAATCAGTGATCACTGCGGGAGACATACTGCTTGCCGAAGGCGCTGATGCCGTCTTTTCGGATCTGGAGGCAGAGGGAGCCCTTGCCGCACCCACCCATCCGAACGGGCTGCAGACCGATTTCGCGCGCATCGAGGCCGTCGTGATGCCCGAAAGCACGCTGATCGGCTCGCGCATCCGCTCGCTCGACGTCTTCCGCAATCGGGGCGTTTCGGTATCGGCGCTATCGATGCGTTCGCCACGCATCGAAGGCCGCTTCGAGGATCTGCAGCTGTCGATCGGCGATATCCTGGTTCTGGAAGGCACGCGGGATGCGATCGCCGAGGCGCTCGAGGAATGCGAATGCTTGCCGCTGGCGACGCAACCGGCAACAAGCAGCGTCAAGGGATCGTGGCGCCCTTTCGCGATCTTCGCCGCCGGTGTCGCACTCTCGGCCTTCGGTCTGCTGCGGCCCGAGATCGCCTTCGCCGCCGTCGTCTTCGTGCTCGCCGTGACCCGCTTTCTCAACATCCGCCAGGCAATGGCCGATATCAATTGGCCGATCGTCATTATGCTGGCCGCCATGATCCCGATCGGCTCGGCGGTGGCGACGACCGGCACCGCCGAAGTGCTGGCACACTGGCTGAGCCTCGCCGTGCCGATCTCCATGCCGCTTGCCGGCATCGCGCTGCTGCTGTTCATCGCCATGGCGCTGACGCCCTTCGTCAACAATGCCACGGTCGCGATCGTGCTCAGCCCTATCGCGCTGGAATTCGCCGCCGCCGCCCATCATCCACCGGCAGCCTATCTGATCGTCGTGGCCGCCGGGGCCTCGCTGGATTTCTTGACGCCCTTCGGCCATCACAACAATACGCTGGCGATGAGCATCGGCGGCTACCGGGTTTCGGACTTCCTGCGCGCCGGTGGCCCTCTCGCGCTGCTCGGCTATATAATGACGGTGCTGATCGTCGCGGCCGTCTGGCTTTGACCGCCATTTGCTTGACATCGCCCGCAATGAAACTAGAGCAGGGATGAACCCCTCCGACAAAGGAATGCTGAGCCCGTGCGAATCCTATCCGAAGCCCATTTCCCCGAACTGCCGAACTACTACCGCGGCAAGGTGCGCGAGAATTACGATCTTCCGGATGGCAGCCGCATCATCATCAGCACCGACCGTCTCAGCGCCTTCGACCGCATCCTCACCTGCATTCCCTACAAGGGCCAGGTGCTGACGCAGACCGCCCGCTACTGGTTCGAGGCGACGAAGGATATCTGCCCGAACCACGTCATCGCCTATCCCGATCCGAATGTCGTCGTCGGCAAGCGGCTCGACATCCTGCCGGTCGAAGTCGTGGTGCGCGGCTATCTGGCCGGCACCACGGGCACCTCGATCCTCACTCTTTATAAGAAGGGCGAGCGCCAGATGTACGGCATCACCCTTCCCGACGGCATGCGCGACAACCAGATCCTGCCGGAACCGATCATCACGCCGACCAGCAAGGAATTCGACGGCGGCCACGACGCGCCGCTGACACCCGCCGAAATCACCGGCAAAGGACTGCTGACGCAGGAGCAGTGGGACACGCTGTCGAAATACGCGCTGGCGCTCTTTGCCCGCGGTCAGGAAATGGCGGCCAAGCGCGGCCTCATCCTCGTCGACACCAAATACGAGTTCGGCACCGACGCCGAGGGCAACATCATCCTCGCGGACGAGATCCATACGCCCGACAGCAGCCGCTACTGGCTGGCCGATAGCTATCAGGCCGCATTCGAAAGCGGCGGCCGCTCTGTCAGTTTCGACAAGGACTTCGTCCGCGCCTGGGTCGCCGACCGTTGCGACCCTTATAAGGACGCGATCCCGGAAATCCCCGCCGATCTGATCGAGCAGACCTCGGCCGTCTATATCAAGGCCTATGAGGCGATCACCGGAAAGACCTTCATCCCCGATGACAGCGGCGAAACGCCCCTCGCCCGTGTGCGCAGCAACCTGGCGCCCTATTTCGCCTGAGCGCCTGAAGCCGGCCTGCAGAGATGCTTGCAGGCCGGGCTTCGATCGCGCTAGCATTGAATGAAAGCGAGCCGGCAAAGACCGGCAGGGGGCTGAATGGCACGCAGGCCGAGACGAAAGGCCGAAGAGACACGCGCCGACATCCTGTCGATGGCAGAGATGCTGTTTCGTGAACGGGGCTATGTCGCCGTCTCGATCGCCGACATCGCGACCGCCCTCGGCATGTCGCCTGCCAATGTCTTCAAGCATTTCCATTCCAAGACGGCGCTGGTCGATGCCATTGCCGAAATCCATCTCGGAGCGATGGCCGACCGCTTCGGCTCCGTCGACGGCGAGATGCTGCCCAAGGAGCGGCTGCAGCGCTTCGTGCTCCGCCTGCTCGACAGCCATCTGCAGGATATCAAGGACAACCCCTATATCTTCGAGATGGTTCTGACGACCATCGAAGCCAAGTTCGAGGCGGGTAACCGCTACCGGGAGCGGATCGAACAGCGGCTCCAGCAGATCATTCAGGACGGCGTCGCCTCCGGCGCCTACCGCTGCGCCGACCCGCATCGCGCCGCAATCACCGTCGCCGACGTGCTGGCCTGCGTCCTTCATCCGGTGCTGATTGCACGCGATGACAAGGAAACGCTCGTTCACAAAGCACACGATATCGTTTGTTTTGTTGATACCGCACTGCAAAATAGCGCTTGCTAAGTGACGATTCCTGACATACGTCACTTCGGAAAGCTTTTCTTAAATTCGGATTGATGGCATTTGAATCCGTATCAACCAGCCTTTTAATATGTCGCTTGTTGCCGGCCGGAAGGCTGGTCCGGTCTGTGAATGCCATCTGCATCAAGGAATTCATAATGATACGGCGTGCCCTCCTCATCATCTCGGCTCTGGCAATTTGCGGACTGCTCGCAGCCTGCAGCGATAGCGGCAACAAGCAGGGAGCCGCCGGCGCTGGCGCGGCAGGGGCTGCCCAGCAGGCTTCGCCCGTCGGCGTTGTCGCACTCACCAAGGCGAATTACCCGGTGACGACGATCCTGCCTGGCCGTGCTGAAGCCTTCCAGACCGCAGATATCCGCCCGCAGGTCAGCGGCATCATCCGTGAAATCGCCTTCCGCGAAGGCGGCGAAGTCAAGAAGGGCGACCTTCTCTACCAGATCGACGACGCGCCCTATATCGCCACGGTAGAGCAGGCGACGGCGGCGATTGCCAAGGCGGAAGCCAGCGTTCCGAGCGCCCAGAGCAATCTCGACCGCTACCAGCGCCTCGTCGGCAGCGGTGCGACACAGATCGAATATGAAACCGCCAAGACGACGCTGCTCCAGGCCCAGGCCGAAGTCGCCTCCGCCAAGGCCTCGCTGGCCTCGGCGCAGATCGATCTCGACCACACCAAGATCGTCGCTCCCTTCGATGGCGTCATCGACCAGACCGCCTACAATGTCGGCAACGTCGTCGCCGCCAACCAGACGACGGCGCTGACGACGGTTCGCCAGCTCGACCCGATCTACATTTCGCTGACGGAATCGAGCACCAATCTTCTGAAGCTCCGCGATGCGATCGCCTCCGGTGAAGTGAAGGGTGAAGGCGCCAACGTCGCCTTCCGCGTCATCCTGGAGAATGGCAAGGAGTATAATCAGAAGGGCAAGCTCGATATGTCGAAGCAGATCGTCAGCGAGACGACCGGCACCTTCATCATCCGCGTGCTCTTCCCCAACCCCGACCGCGTCATTCTGCCCGGCATGTATGTCCGCGCCACCGTCGAGCTCGGCTCGGAAAACGGCTATGCGCTGCCCCAGCTCGCAACCAGCCGCGATGCCAACGGCCGCCTGACGGCGCAATTCGTCTCTGCCGATGGCAAGGTCGAAAGCCGCGTCTTCGAAGACGCCACGCCCTCCAACAACGCGTGGCTCGTCACGCAGGGCATCAAGGACGGCGACCAGCTGATCGTCAGCGGTCTGCAATCCATTACGCCAGGCATGCCGGTGAAGCCGGTTCCCATGAAAATCAATGAAAACGGTGTGGTCGTGGCTGCTGAGCAGCCTGCGGCCGGTGACGCTCAGAAGCCCGCCGCGAAGTAAGTCGCGACGCCTTTCACAGTGATCCAAGCCGCACAGGAATAAACTGATGGCCAAGTTCTTCATCCGACGCCCGATCTTTGCGTGGGTCATCGCGATCACCATCATGCTCGCGGGCCTGCTCGGCATCTATACGCTGTCGATTTCGCAATACCCTGACATCGCCCCGACAACGGTGCGCATCAACGCCACCTATCGCGGCGCCAGCGCAGAAACCGTCGAGAAATCGGTGACGACGATCATCGAAAAAGGCATGACCGGCCTCGACGACCTCACCTACATGACCTCGACCTCGTCGACCGGCTCGGCCAGCATCTCGCTGACCTTCGGCAACAGCGTCGATGCCGACATCGCCCAGGTGCAGGTGCAGAACAAGCTGCAGCTCGTCCAGTCGCAGCTGCCGGGAGACGTCATCGACGCCGGCATCAGCGTCACGCGCTCTACCTCGAGCATCCTGCTCGTCGGGTCGCTGGTTTCGACCGATGGCAAGCGTTCCTCCGTCGATCTCGGCAACATCGTTTCGAACTCGATCGAAGATCAGGTGCAGCGCCTCGAAGGCGTCGGCAGCATCAATATCTTCGGTTCCGGCTACGCCATGCGCGTCTGGCTGGATCCTTACAAACTGCAGAAGTTCCAGCTGACGCCAAGCGATGTGACCTCGGCCATCGAGGCGCAGAACACGCAGGTTTCCGTCGGCTCGCTCGGCGCTCAGCCGACCACCGAAGGCCAGCAGCTGAACGTCACGATCACCGCCCAGAGCCAGCTGACGACCGTCGCCGACTTCGAGCACATCATCCTGAAGGTCGAGAAGGACGGGTCGACGGTACGCCTCAGCGACGTCGCCCGCATCGAGATCGGCCAGGAAAGCTACGGCGGCTCGTCCCGCTACAATGGCCAGCCTTCGACCGGCTTCGCGGTCAACCTGGCGATCGGCGCCAACGCCATCGACACCGCCGCCCGCGTCCGTGAATCGCTCGAAAGCATCAGTGGCTCGCTGCCCGAAGGCGTCGAAATCACCTATCCCTACGACACGACGCCCTTCGTCGAGCTGTCGATCGAAAAGGTCGTCCACACCCTGATCGAAGCGATCGTGCTTGTCTTCGTCGTGCTACTGATCTTCCTGCAGAACCTGCGCGCCACGCTGATCCCGACGATCGCCGTGCCCGTCGTTCTGCTCGGAACCTTCGGCATCCTTGCGGCGACAGGCTATTCGATCAATACGCTGACGATGTTCGCCATGGTCCTGGCGATCGGTCTGCTCGTCGACGACGCCATCGTCGTCGTCGAGAACGTCGAGCGCATCATGTCTGAAGAGAAGCTCTCGCCGCTCGAAGCGACCGAGAAATCGATGGGTGAAATCACCGGTGCCATCATCGGTATCGCGCTCGTTCTGACCGCCGTCTTCATTCCGATGGCCTTCTTCGGCGGCTCGACCGGCATCATCTACCGGCAGTTCTCGATCACCATCGTCTCGGCGATGCTGCTGTCTGCCCTCGTTGCCATCGTGCTGACGCCGGCGCTTTGCGCCACGATGCTGAAGCCGGTCAACGAGCACAAGAAGAACCGCGTCGGCGACTGGTTCAACCGCAACTTCACCCATTCCACCAACGGTTACGTCCGCACCATCGGCTACCTGCTGAAGCGGCCGGTCCGCGTCATGCTGTTGTTCCTGATCGTCGGCGGCGGATGTGCCTATCTGTTCACGAAACTGCCGAGTTCGTTCCTGCCGCAGGAAGACCAGGGCGTATTGCTGACAATCGTCACCACGCCGCCAGGCTCCACCTCGCAGCAGACCCAGGCCGTCGTCGAGAAGGTCGAGAAATATTACCGCGAGAACGAGAAGGACGCCGTCGATTCGGTCTTCGGCGCTCTCGGCTTCGGTTTCAACGGTTCGGGCCAGAACAGCGCGATCGTCTTTACCAAGCTCAAGGACTTCTCGCTGCGCACCGACGAGAACCTGCATGCGCAGGCCGTCGTCAATCGTGCGCTTAAGAACTTCTTTACCATCCGCGAGGCGCAGGTCTTCGCGCTGTTGCCGCCGGCCATCCAGGGCCTCGGCGTATCCAGCGGCTTCTCCATGTATCTCGTCGATACCGGCGGCCATGGCACCCAGGCACTCGATGCGGCATCGAAGCGGCTGATCCAGATGGGCAACAGCAGCGGCAAGATCGTCGCTCTGCGCAGCAACAACAAGGAAGTCGAACCGCAGATGAAGATCATCATCGATCAGGAAAAGATCGGTGCGATGGGCGTCGACATCGCCTCGGTCAATTCGATGCTGTCGATCATCTTTACCGGCCGCGACGTCAACGACTTCACGCTGAACGGCGAGATCAAGCCTGTCTATGTGCAGGGCGACGCCCCCTTCCGCATGCAGCCGAGCGATCTCGATCACTGGTATGCCCGCAACACGGCTGGCGAAATGGTGCCCTTCTCCGCCTTCACCACGACGGAATGGGCAAAGGGCGCCCCTTCGCTTGCCCGCTTCAATGCGGTCAGCGCCATCCCGCTCGACGGCGCCTCGGCGCCGGGTGTCAGCTCGGGTGACGCGATGAACGAGATGGAAGCGCTGACGGCGCAGCTCGGCGGCGGCTATACCGTTGCCTGGCAGGGCATTTCCTATCAGGAGCGGCTCTCCGGCTCGCAGGCGCCGATCCTCTACGCGATCTCGATTCTCGTCGTCTTCCTGTGCCTTGCAGCGCTTTACGAAAGCTGGTCGATCCCGTTCTCGGTGATCATGGCCGTACCGGTCGGCGTGCTCGGCGCGCTTGCCGCGGCAACGCTCTTCGGCCAGGCCAACGACGTCTACTTCAAGGTCGGCCTTCTGACGACGATAGGACTGGCGGCGAAGAATGCGATTCTCATCGTCGAGTTCGCCAAGGACCGCATGGAGACGGGGATGAGTCTTCTGGAGGCGACTCTCGAAGCGGCAAGGCTGCGTCTGCGGCCGATCATCATGACCTCGCTCGCCTTCATCCTCGGCGTCGTGCCGCTGGCGATCGCGACCGGGGCCGGCTCGGCGGCCCAGAATGCCATCGGTGTCGGCGTTCTCGGCGGCATGCTGGCGGCGACCGCGCTCGGTATCTTCTTCGTTCCGTCCTTCTTTGTGGTCATTCGCCGGGTCTTCTCGCGGCGCAAAAATGAGGCGGGAGTGTGATAAAAATACACTGCCAGAATGACTGACTCATTGCTACATTGCCGCGGAACTGCTTCGGCATGGTGTATCTCGTTGGCACGGAGCGCGGCCGATTGCGAAGCATGATGCTTCGGACAAGAAATTTAGAACTTGGTCGAGTTACAGGAAGAACATTGCATGGTATCTCTTCGTTATGCCACACCGGCATTGATGCTTTTGTTGGCCGGCTGCGTGAGCGGTCCGGATCATGTCCCCCCGGAGATGCCGCTTCCCGCGAAGTTCGGTGAAGGCGGGGTCAAGAGCAATGGTGATGTTGCGACCGCCCAGTGGTGGACGGCCTATCGCGATCAGCGGCTGAATTCGCTGGTG
>NZ_JBFTST010000023.1:0-18939 GCF_056400165.1 Rhizobium sp. 01L410 | reverse complement strand
CAACGCCATCCGGCGGATGATGTTTAAAAGTCCCATGTGGATCACTCCGTTGCCCCCGCCGCTCGCCGCATTGGGGGAAGGTTCACATGGCTCAATTCTCAATGGAAATTATGCGCCTAACCGGCTCAGTTCTGCGTGGAAACCAACACAATGCCTGACAATTCATCCTGCGAGCGCTGCAGCTGGGCTCAAGATGACCCGATGATGCGGGGATATCATGATGCTGAATGGGGCGTACCACAGCGAGATCCGCGGATGTTGTGGGAAATGCTCATGCTAGAGGGGTTCCAGGCCGGACTTGCCTGGATCATCATCCTTCGTAAGCGGGATGCTTTTCGGGCCGCCTTCGCAGATTTTGATCCAGCCAAGGTCGCTGCTTTTGACGAACGAGATATTCAGCGCTTGATGGCGGACCCTGGCATCGTACGCGCACGGGCCAAAATCGA
Organism: Rhizobium sp. 01L410; assembly: GCF_056400165.1. Classification (NCBI taxonomy): domain Bacteria; kingdom Pseudomonadati; phylum Pseudomonadota; class Alphaproteobacteria; order Hyphomicrobiales; family Rhizobiaceae; genus Rhizobium; species Rhizobium sp. 01L410. Next base: position 18,493 of record NZ_JBFTST010000023.1, on the reverse strand, counting down.
AGGCACAATCAAGGGCGCACAGATCTACTGCGAGATGCAGGATCGCGGCGAGGTCTTCTCGGAATTCTGCTGGTCTTTCACGAAAGGCATTCCTGTTCTTGGTGACGGGAAAAGCTGGGTCGCGACCACGCCCCTCTCCGAGACGATCTCTAAGGAATTGAAGCGGCGCGGTTTCAAGTTTGTCGGCCCGACGATCACCTACGCATGGATGCAGGCGGTTGGCATCGCCAACGATCATTCTCTTAGCTGCTTTCGACGTCACGTATAGTCAATTGGCGGCGCGCTCGCCTTTGGCATCGATGATCAGTAGAAGTCCCCCCCCCTCTCCTGCAAGTCGGAGGCAGCGGAGCGCTGCGGCGGCTAGGAGTTGGCCTCCCAGTCCCTGCCCGGCAACCGCGCGGTCGGTAGCCAGTCGTGCAAGCTTGAAGCCCGGCACGTCAGGGCGGGCAAGACCGCGTGTCATTGCATCAGGCACAGTTGCATGCTCGAGTGCCGAAGGCGCGATTGTATAGAACCCAAGAATGCGGTCGGATACTGTATCATCGATAGCACAGAAGGTCTTCGAGGCGTTCTGCTCATGGCTTTGTCGGGCAAAGCGGAGCAGAAACTCGTTCATCTTAGCGTCGCCGCAATCGAACTCCTCCCGACGATGAGACTTGGCAATCGGCTCCTCATGCCATGAAGGTAAAGTCATAGACTGTCAGGCAAACCGGCGATTGCCGCGCGCAGCTTGGCGTTGGGTTTGGGCGGATTTTCCAGAAGCTCAAGAATGCGAAGATGATCGCGCTTTGACACTCTGATCGTTTCCGCTTCCTCGATGATAGCTTCTGCTTCTCTCAGTGCGGATTGGGTTACGCTGTCCCCATTTATCTGGCGCCATGGGGCATTCATGCCGCATCAAGCGACAGAGCAAGCATATCACTGTTTACTGCTGACCCTGACGCTTTAAAGTCCGAAGTCGCATCGCATCAAGAATCTGAAATCAAAAGCCGAGGATATCGACACGCGATTGGTCGAGGCCTGGCCTCGCGACAACCGCATCGCCCGGCGGCGTTTCGAGCTGTTGTCACGCGCCTATGTCGAAGCCCGATATTCCGCAAGCTACGAGATCACCAAAGACGAGCTTCACTGGCTGACAGAGAGGGTGAAGGTTTTACAGGACCTCGTGGAGAGAATTTGCCGGGATCAGATGGATCAAACGAAGGACGGTTGGCGTCGTTCAATGTGGCGAAGCTCAAGCGCTCCATGGATCCACGAGGACAACGCCAGTGCTCTGAAAATCTTGAATATTGCGCGTCACAACTGCGAAACCGTGAACAAGCGCCGTCGCGGCAATGATCGCATCTGCCTCATTGCGGCGGTCCGGAATATGTAAGTGAGCACACCGCGTCGCAATGGCATCATCGACAGATATGACCCGCTCTGCAAACTCCTGGCGAACCCGACTGTCCATCCATTTCCGCAAGCGTGAACCCTGTACCCCATCTCGCCGCTGAATGCTGAGTATTCCCCGCTCAAGTTCTAGAATTGTTATCGCGGATAAAAAGAGGTCACGAGAGTCCTGCGCACTGATCCAGGCCGCCACATTCGGATCAGCTTTACCGTCGCCGACTTTGCGCAGTTCTGAAATGACATTAGTGTCGAGCAGATACTTCAAGAAAAATCGATCTCTCGAGTGGTGATGACCGCCCGTGGTAGATCAAACTCAATATTTGACAAGCCAGGCATCGAGAGCGCATCGACCAGATTATGGCTCTTGCCGGTCAGGCGCTCGTAGTCGCCGAACGTCATTAAGACATGCGATGGTCTGCCTCGATCTGTAATGACAACCGGGCCGGCCTCAGCAGCCCTTTTCGCGCGGCTGACATCGTGATTCAATTCACGACTAGTTAGACTGATAGTGCCCAAAGCAACCTCCATGTAGGAACGTACCTACATATAAGGTCTCGCGGTCCAAGATGCAAGTCGTTTGAAGCCGCCCAAACGGTCACGGACGGTTGCTGCCACAAATGCTGGCAGCAAAGATCCTAACCGCGTATGGGAAGTGGCTTAGAGGCCCGCCGCTAACGTTCTATCGACAATCTTCAGCAGGTGCGCGGCGCGCGAGTGGCAATTACTTCGTACACTGAATTGAGAATTGGATACCTGGTTCAAATCAAAGGCGCTAGTCTCCCGGATGCAGTGCAGGCGTCAGCGCGCGCCCAAACGGCAGCGGGCTGACCACGTTGAAACTCAGAAGGATCAGCTCGCCGATTGAGCAGAGTCGGACCACGGCCGGTTTTAGGCTATGGTGATCGTGAGCGTGGTATTCCCATCGTGGATCCGGGTTCCGCAATCGGATCCCTAGTTGGATCCGCCGGATGGATATCGAACGTAGGCGAACGACTTCGAGTCCGGCGACCAGAATGCCACGTTGATGCTGCCCTGCCCGCCGTTGAAGCTGTTGATGTCCGCGATGTTATCGCCTTCGGGGCTCATGGTCCTGATGATGACGTCCTTGAAGGCAGGATGACCCAGTGTGCCCTGGGGAAATGCAATGTAGGCGATGATTTCACCGTCTGGCGATGGGGGAACCAGTTGACGCGTTCGTCATGGGTGAGCTGCTGTACCTAAAGCCTTCCCGCCCTTTTCAGAGAGCTTGCGCGATTGATGGCGAGCTTCAAAGGTCTTACCGGCACCAGGCTCTGCCAGAATGAGGACGCGATTAAGGTTCTCCAAAGCTCGCCAATGTTGGAGAGTTCCGCCGGCTAACGGGTTGAGAAACACCCAATCCTCGCGCTGTGGTGCCGCGGAAAGAAACGGCTGACGGGGATGACTGTCTGATCTTTCATTTGCCATCGTCGAACGCATCGAAGATTGCAAACGAGCTCGGGCCTTCCTGTATCGCATACGAGGAAATCGTGCCCGGCTCCGCGTTGACGAGAGGTATGGCTGATCTCAGGAAATCAGCGACTTCCTGTTCCTTACCGGGTTTTGCTTCAAGCGGAACGTAAAGTGCGAATTTGGTCACGGGCATCTCCATGGGCACCTGTTCGTGCCGCAAACTACTATACCACGTTCAGCCGGCGGATGTTTCGCGATCGGGCAAATAAAGAAATCCATAGGAAAGCTCGGGGTTGATCTAGGATGGCGAACCCCTCGGAAATAATTTGAAAATAAAGCTCGCGGGATCGCGCTCTTGATGGGGATTCGGTCCGACAACCCGGTGGTTAAATGCTCACTGCAATCCGCGAGATCCGGCTATGTGATTAATTATTTAAAACTAAGTTGTCCAATCTTCCACTCGTAAGCCGGGCACGCGATCAAATTCCCGTCGATTATTGGTAACCATAATCAGTCCCCGCGAGCGCGCGTGTCCCGCAATCAATTGATCATATGGACCAATCGGAGTTCCGTTACGCGCCAGTTCAGCTCGCAGTTGACCGCTATGGCCTGCTGCCATTTCGTCGTACGGCAATACCTCGAGGCGCCCTACGAAGCCCTCCACAACGGAAAGGTTCTTTTCAGGACTGGCTGACTTTTCCGCGCCGTAAATCAATTCCATTAGGCAAACCGAGCTGATGCACAGCTGATCATGGGAACGATTAAATGCGTCTCGCACCTGCTGCGGTCGATTTTTGATCGTAAAGATGCAGATATTGGTATCGAGCATGTACTTCAGCATCAAAATGCCTCACGCTCCTGCAAAGCAGGTTGATCACGCTCGCTCATGAAGTCGGATGTCGCCTCCGCTCCTTCAAACCAGCTGTCCCAGATTTCACCAGCTGGTGCAATGATACGAGTGCGTCCCACCGCAACGATGTCGACACGCTTTACATCATCAGGCAAGGCAACCGCCTTTGGCAAACGGATCGCTTGGCTACGATTGCTCTGGAATACTGCACCCTGCTCCATCTGCACGTCTCCGAATTGCATAATAACGACGTAACGTAAATAGCCTTCTTGCTGGGATATGTCAATGGGATATACAATTTAGGTTTGCCACACACATGCGATCCATGCCGCACCAGTCGCCTTCGCCTTGAAGAGATTCGAACCTTCGACCCACACACAATCGTGGTCGATCAGCTTAGCGGCAGATTTTCTGGCCATTCTTGCGCGCCATGAAGTACGCGAAGTATTCGAACCGTCGTCTCGGCAACGGCGTAGGCGGCAATATAGGGCGTACCATTGATGACGAGTTCGCGTGTCCCGGCAATTCGACCCACGCGCCCACTGGCAGGAAAATCGAGCAAGCGACGGGCGGCAGCGGCTATCCGTTCATCGATCAAGACGGCAGCGGCGGGATTATCTGCCTCGATGTATGTGAAGATGGCGTCACGATCCGATAACGCAAAAGCAGACCAAGTAAGTTTCACAATTCTGGCACACCAGCTTTAAGGCGGGCCGCCGCTCGACGTTTGGCAAAGTGCGCCTCGGCCTCCTCGTCCAATAAATCCGGTCGAGTATCGTTTAACGCTTCGAGCACCTTGGTCCGAAACCAGGCGTCATGCGCCTCACTGCCGGATAAAAGTTCAAGAGGCAGAGCGCCCTCGTTCGCAGTCCGGGTGAGCATGATACGAACTGCATCAGATACCGTGAGGCCCATGCTTTCAAGGACGGCAGAAGCACGATCCCGGACTTCGGAATCAATACGTGTTTGTACAAGTGCGTTTGCGGCCATGGCTGTCTCCATAATTCAAAGAAAACGTAATGCAATTGAATGACGCTTTCCAGCTGAAATTTCACGCCGTCATTCCCCTTTCACGGCTCTCGTAGCTCTTGTTGCAATCTGAACCGCTAACCACCCCGCATGGAAATGTATGTGCAATAAATCAACGTGTTGAAGCATAACGTTATTTTACGGAACGCCAGGCGGTGCGCGGTCGGAGTGTTGGCGCAATATTCAAAAAGCTGCTTACCGGAGGCAGCCTATCCCTTTTCAATTACCTGCTCTCAAAGCCTTCCAGCACTCGCATGAGATGATACGCTTCGCAGACCTTGGCCTCAAAGAGCTTGTGCAGCGCTTGGTTGTCATCGATGTCGAAGGACTGGACCACGCCGCCGTTAATGGCGAAGACCTCGTGCGGTTCTATCCCTGAGTTGTCGATCAACAAAACTTCGTCTGCGATCGTGAGCCCTTCGGTCAGCTAAGGATCCATCGTGCCGCCTGCGGATGTTTGTCTCCGGGATGTCGTGACCGCCCTTGAGGACACGCTGTCTAACGCGCTCGACGTTCGTCTCAACGGAATCCAAAGCAACATAGTACAGGCCGACCTTGAACCCGGCCGCCTTGGCAGCCCGCATCATTCTCAACGATTGGTTGCTGCTCAGCGTCGTCTCGAAAATAAAAGACTGCCTGGTGTCGATCATCTCGTCAATTTTCAGGAGAGCTGCTCGACCAGCTTGGATTTCGGTCGATCTGTCATCGGCGGCTGGCATCGCTTTGGCGATCTCGTCCGCGTTGATCCAAACACCCTCGAGTTTCAGCTTCGCGAAGGCGGAGGTTTGCCGGAGCCGTTCGGCCCTGCGAGAAGGATGCACGACAACTCGGGCATGAAGCGATTGCTACCTCACGGTAACCGGAGCACGTTCCTCGCGCTCATGCTGGGCCTTATCCTTAGCCTCGTTCTGGCGGTCCTTGGCAGTGATCGCTAGGCCCATACGGCGGCTCTCGGCGATGGCCTCCCGGCCGATCTGCTTCAAGGCCTGCTTGTTCTCGCGGTATTTCTGCAAAAGCATCAGCGTTCTCCTTTCTATTCTCCCATAACATAATGCGACAGGCCGTCGGCTGCAAATATCGCTTGTGCCAGGTGCCACCGACAGCAGCACCGAATGCAACGGGTCGAAGGAGACAGCCTCAGTGCAAGCTTCGGAATCTGTCGGGGCTTGTTCGATGAAATCGATCTCAGCCAGGGTAAACCGGCCCCACTTTGCTCGGGGAAAACGCCAAAGTACGAGTGATACGGTCCATATAACCTTATTTGCTCTTGAAGGGAATCGAACTTTATTCCCGCCCTTACCTTAATCGCCCCAGAGACAAGATAGCGGTATCGCCGCAAGATTATCGCCAAATGGCAGGATCTTGTCGCCGTCGTACAGCACCCAGCCTGCCTTGAAGGCGCGCCCCGTGGCCACGGCTACCTTGCGTAAGCCTTTGAAATCTGCTGCGGTCACCGTTGCCGCGGCCTTGACTTCAAGTCCAACCATATTGCCAGCTTCGTCTTCGAGAAGGATATCTACTTCGTCCTGATCCTTATCCCGATAGTGATGGCAGGTTGATTGGACTTCGCTCCAGGTCGCAAGCCGGAGGATTTCGCCTGCGACAAACGTCTCCAGCAATGAACCAAATAGTCCTCGGTCACTTGAAATTCGATCGATCGTCATTCCGACAAACGCAGCTAAGAGACCGCTATCAAGAAACAGGAGCTTTGGTGTCTTAATAAGACGCTTCAAAGGGTTTCGAAACCAAGGCGCGATGCGACGAACTAGGAACAGCTGTTCAAAGAGTCCGATATATCGCCGGGCGGTCTTGTCATCAATGCTGACCTGGCCGGCCAATTGGGTGAAATTGAGCAACTGTCCCGAATGGTGCGCGAGCGCCCGAAGAAGCTGCGGCATTTGGTCCAGGCGTTCGACATCGGCAATTTCGCGCACATCTCGTTCAACAATGGCTCGTATGTATTCTCTAGCCCATGCGGATCGACGGCGAGGATCGCCACGACTGACCATCTCAGGATATCCGCCGATGAGCACTCGCTCCATCAGGTCGCTTCCGACCGTTGGGTTGCGAGGGGCTATGACCGTTCCGGCAAAAGCGGAATCGAGAAAGTTCGACTGGTTGCGTCGAATTTCGGACTGAGCCAGGGGTAACAAGGTGACGACTTCCATCCGCCCGGCCAAACTATCGGAAATCGTCGGGAGTGCAAGAATGTTTGCTGAGCCGGTTAACAAAAATCGCCCAGGCCGCCGATCGTTGTCTACAGCCTGTTTTATGGCACGCAGCAACTCCGGTGCACGCTGCACCTCGTCTATGATGGCAGTATCAATCTGACGAACGAAGCCGACTGGATCGGTCTTTGCTGATAGTAAGGTCGTTTCGTCATCTAACGTGAAATACGGACGATCTGTCTGGAGCAGGGTTCGAGCCAACGTCGTCTTGCCACACTGGCGCGGTCCGTTCACAAGTACGACTGGCGTATCTTCGAGCGCGACCCTAATTCGCTCGGCTGTGCCTCTCGGATAAAGGAGGTCAGAAGGACTTTCCCCTTTCAATCTATTTTTCCCTCCTGACCGCTACCAAATTCTACGATTGCCGCTGCGTTCAGGTCGGAGTTTACATCCGTCCAATTCGGTTTGCAACTTCGTCCAATCCGGAACTTACAGCCGTCCATTTCGGAAACTCGGAGGGGATTCGCCAGCTATCGAAAAGAGTGAGCGGAGGCGTGTTGGAGCGGGCGCTCAAATCGTACGCCTTGAAGGGACCTGAACCAACGACCCTGTTATTTGAATAGAGCTAACGCGCTGAGATGCCACAGCGGGGAGAGTCGTTTCACTTAAGGGGGAAAGGCTGATTTGGGGCCGGAGGCGGACTGTCCGTTGCTAGACGGTCATTGCGAAGAGCAGACATCCAAGGCGTGAATGCGGAAGTCTGGACTAACTCAAATCAGCCATCAGGCTGGGTTTTTCCTGGCGCCGTCCGAGCGTGATATTCCATCATCGGGCTTCCTTCCGGGGATGTGCCGGCCCGTTCGCGGACCTTAAGCTTGTCGAAGTCGATGCATAGGCAAGAACGAGGCGAAGGGGGAACATTTGTGAGACGGCAGGTTAGACCGAGTGAAGGACGAGATGCGCTTCAGACGCCTTCTTGGCACAGCCTAACATTCCGCACCGACAACGCTACAAGGAGTGTCAAGAGCCCCCGATATCGATGACGGCGTGAGCGAAAGGTTGCGACGCCTCCTGTGGCAGATTATGTCCTATGCCGCCACTGATAATCCGATGCTCATATCTGCTCGAGAATTTCTTTGCATAGACAGTCGCAAGCGGATGTGGGGCACCATTGTTATCCCCCTCAAGAGTAATCGTCGGAACGGTAATAACCGGGCTTTGTGCGAGCCGCTTTTCCAGGTCATCGTATTTCGATTCCCCGTCTGCCAACCCCAGGCGCCAGCGATAATTATGCACCACGATGTCCACGTGATCTGGATTGTTGAGTGATCGGCCGGTCCGCTCGAACGTTGCATCATCGAACTTCCAGCTTGGCGATGCGGTCTGCCAGATAAGCCTGGCAAAGTCCTGCCGGTTCACAGAATATCCAGCACGTCCGCGCTCGGTCGCGAAATAGAACTGATACCACCACTGCTGTTCGGCGTTTGGGGGCAGAGGCATCTTATTCGCTTCCCGACTGCCGATCAGATATCCGCTCACCGACACCAATGCCTTAACGCGTTCCGGCCATAGGGCGGCAAGGATACATGCGGTCCTTGCGCCCCAGTCGCATCCGGCAATGATGGCCCGGTCAACATGCAGGGCGTCCATCAACGCGATGACGTCGACTGCAAGCGCAGCCTGTTGGCCATTGCGCGGTGTGTCCGCAGACAAGAACCTCGTCGTGCCATAGCCGCGTAAAAAAGGGACAATCACCCTGAAACCCTTCAATGCCAGCAAGGGCGCAACGTCGACGTAGGTGTGAATGTCGTAGGGCCAACCGTGCAACAAAATAACAACAGGCCCATCGGCAGGGCCAGTTTCCGCATATCCAACATCAAGGACGCCGGCTTTAATCTGTTTCACCGAGGCATACGTAGTTTTGCTTGTGAGGTTAGCCAGCGCGGTGTCGTTCGATACCGCCTCTGCTGAGTTCGCGCGCGCAGGACGGATCGTAACAGCTTGTGCTAGGGCTAAAGTCCCAGTTGCGATAGCGAGAAATTGGCGGCGTTGGCCGCTGAACCCGGTGGACATTGAAGCTCCTCCAACACTTTGCGATCTACGTTTTCGTGACGACGGTCGCTGTCCGCTACCGGCGTTCAACTTTGACAGTCGCAAGGTCAATCGTAATGGGCGCGAATCCCTGGTCCGCGACCCCATCGGCGTCGTGAAGAAACACTCGGCGACGGGTTGGAAAAACGAACCCGTCGAACGTTTTGTGATCGAAGGTGTAGTGCGCCACAGGCGGTTTGCCGGTCACATCCGGTGAGTAGTCCATCCGCCGAAGAAGAAAGGACTCATCATAATAGAAAGTCTGATCGGCATTATGATTGGCGATAGATGTCGGGAAACTGACAGCCAGTCGTCGCCAAATCTGGCCGTCCTCGGTCCAGGGATTGATCTCCGTGGCTATGACACCAGACTGCACAAAAACAAACGGCGCTGTGAGGTAATTCCATACCGCCGCACTGGTGAAGTATGCGACCTGGATCGCGTCCCATGGCGTGGTGAAGGGGTCAAAGACTGTTGGAAAGGACTCGCGCGGATTGAGGCGCTCTTGAACCGCGCGACCATCCGACGTCGTCAGTGCAACACGCTCAGGCGCTACGTCCAGCACGGACGTGTACCCCTCCGCAGTGAATGGCGAAAAGGTAATGTGCTCGCGATGTGGATCTGCGACGACGGTTTGCCTGTCGAAAATGCCTGGCCATCCACGGGCTGCCCAAAAAGGACCCCCGAGCGTCATTTCAGCCGTTAGCTTGGTGACCTTCGACCAATTTTGCAATCCACCATGCGCGTCAAGGACGCTCGTCAACAACCTGTCCATTTTACTTCCTCTGGGATCTCACTTGATTCATGCTCATCGACGCAACAAATCCTTTGAAATGCTCGTGGCGACGGAGCGGCGACACCTATTTGTTCGACGGCGCCCACCGAGGTCGGCGCCGTCAGGTGCTCAAATGGACGAGCGGAGGGACTTAAACGCAGTCCTCAACTCGGCGGAGAAAAGCTCGGGCTGCTCCCACGCGGCGAAATGGCCACCCTTGTCGACTTCGTTCCAGTGGATGATATTGCCGAAGCTTTTTTCGCCCCAGCTTTTTGGCGCACGGTATATTTCCGCAGGGAAAATTGTGACCGCGACTGGCAACGTTGGGATGTCAAACGCATTGAATGGACCGCCGCCGGCTTGGGCACCTTCCCAATATGACCGTGATGAGGATGTCCCCGTGTTCGTCAGCCAATAGAGGGAGATCGCGTCGAGCATCTCGTCATTGGTGAGGACCTTTTCAGGTTCGCCGCCCGTGTCGGTCCACTCAGCGAACTTATCGTAGTAGTATGCCGCCATCGCCACTGGCGAGTCAGCCAATGCATAACCGATTGTTTGCGGGCTCTGGTTCATCATCGCGGCGTATCCGAAGCCGTCGCGGTAGAAATGAAGCAGTCGGTCATAAGCGATCTTCTCCCGATCAGAGAGTTCAGTCGGCGCTGGGTCGAAGTTCAGCAGGTGACGCAGCACGTCCGGCGGCAAGGTACCTGGCATGTTGATGTGGATGCCGAGCAGCCCTTCAGGAGCCTGGACCGCAAGAATTTCCGAGATAATTGCACCCCAGTCGCCACCTTGAGAGACATACTTCGGATAGCCAAGTCGCAGCATGAGTTCGTGGAAAGCGGTTGCCATCCGGGCCGGACTCCAGCCCGTGGTCGTCGGATTGCCGGAAAAGCCGTAACCGGGCATCGTAGGAAGAATGAGATGGAAGGCGTCCTCGGCGCGGCCGCCGTGAGCGGTTGGGTTGGTCAGCGGCTCGATGACCTTCAGCAGTTCGATGATTGAGCCCGGCCAACCATGCGTCATGAGCATCGGCATAGCCTGTTCGTGCGGCGAGCGGATATGTGCGAACTGGATGTCCAGCCCGTCGATCTCCGTGATGAACTGCGGCAGGGCGTTGAGCTTCGCCTCAACTTTTCGCCAGTCGTAGCCAGTTCCCCAATATTCGACGAGCGGCTTAAGCTTCGCCAGTTGCACACCTTGCGATCGATCGTTGACGGTCTCGCGGTCCGGCCATCGTGTGGCCTGGACGCGACGGCGCAAGTCGGCGAGCGCAGCTTCCGGAATGTCGATATGAAACGGACGTATCGCGCCACTCGTTGCAGCGGTGGCCACTTGCGGCGACAACACGCTGAATGCAGTCGTGCTCGCCAAGAGTGCGACTGATGTGGCTGCCGAGACCGAAAGAAAATCCCGTCTTGTTTGTGGAAATGATTTCGCGGTCATGCTGATGCTCCTCACCTCATGTGAATGCTGTTTGCATCATGCAAACGCTGAGCTATTCAGATCATGGCGACGGCACCAAATATATTGAACGATGGTGTCGGCGATACTAAAGCATTGCTTTTGACATCGTTTGAAGGACGGCCGGCTTAAGACGACCGTAAGCTCTGCATGACATCGGCATGTCGTGCAGAGCATACGTCCCCGCGAGGAAAATTAGGATCTGCCAAAGGCCGCGTTGAGAGCGGCAAGCAGGGCGATGTCCGTGAACGGCTTGAATAGGCATTCTACTGCTCCGCGCGCCATCATCAAAGGCCGAACGTTATCGTCGCCATGGGCGGTGATAAATATGATCGGGATTTCCATCTCGTTTCGCCTCAACTCTTCCTGAAGCTCCGGACCCGACATTCCTGGCATTGCAACATCAAGGACGAGGCAACCGGTCCTACGCTGATCCTCTGAGGCGAGGAACTCTTCTGCGGAAGAGAATGCTCGCGCTGCAAAGCCAAGCTCAATTATTAAGTCCGGCAGAGAATCCCTGACGGACTCGTCGTCATCGACGATGGAAACAAGCGGATATTCGATCATTGCGGATGCCTTGAGACGTCTACGAGTTTTAACGGCGGAATACGAACGATGGTCCTGCCGACGGATTCAGCGCTCTCCGAGATTGGCAAGGAGAAGGAGAACGTCGCTCCGGGGCCCTGATTTGGTGTTGCAGACAGAATTCCGGAGTGACTTTCAATGATTGAACGACTGACGGACAACCCCATGCCCATTCCGGTCTCTTTAGTGGTGTAGAACGCCTCGAACAGCTTTTCGAGATCCTGCCATTCCAAGCCAGCTCCGACATCCTGAACGGAGAGGTCTACCCTGTCGTCTGCTTGATGTCGGGTCCGAATAATGAGCTTTCTGGGCCGGTCATGGATCTCGCTCATTGCATCGCAGGCGTTGAGCAGCAGATTGAGGATAACCTGCTGCAACTGCACTCGATCCCCCGAAACAAGCGGCAGCTTGCCCGCGAGATCGGCTTGCAAATTCACCCGAGCACGCTGCAGTTCGCTCGATGTGAGCGCAATAACTTCCCTAGCGGCTTCGTTGAGGTCTACTGGTTCTGTCGTGGTGCCCTTTGTGCCAAAAAGCGAGCGCAACCGGGTGATAACATCGGCTGCACGATGACCGTCACGAATGGACCGTTCGGCGGTCCTGCGCGCGCCCTCGATGTTCGGTGGGTCGGCCGCCAGCATGCGCAGGCAGGTGCTCGCGTTGGTGACGATTCCCAGCAGGGGCTGATTGACCTCATGGGCGATCGATGCGGTCAGAACGCCAAGTGTCGTGACGCGTGCAACATGAGCCAACTCGGACCGGGCGCGTCCCAGAGCTTCTTCGGCCAAATGGCGCTGCGTCACATCCTGGATCGCGCCGATGTACTCGAGCTGACCATTTTTGTCGCGAGAGCCGTGAGCCACCAGATGAAGGTGCTTCACGGACAGATCCGGCATCTGCGCGCGGTAAAGGTAGTCCAGGTCATCGGCCGGACCTCGCGCGATATCGATCATCTCCTGAAGAATGGGAAGATCCTCGGGGTGTATGCGTGATGCGATGACGTCGAGGGTAATTGTCTGAAGCGGATCAAGTTCATAGATGACGCAGGTCTGTTCGGAAAACTCCAATGTGTCCGCCGCTACTCGCCAGTACCAGCTTCCGGTCGAGCTCAGGTGTTGCGCTTCGCGCAACCATGCCTCGCTTCGCTTGAGGGCCGCTCCGCTCTGCAAGCCTTCGACCGCAATGCTGGCAATATGCGCAAACTGTTCAATCAGTTCACGGAGGACTGAGGTGGGCGTGCTTGGTTCCCTGTGATAGATCGCGAAGGCGCCTAACGCCCTGCCGGTCGATGATGAAATCGGGGTTGACCAACAGGCCATAAGGCCGTGTTCCATAGCGACAGGGCACCAGGTCGGCCAGCGCGTTTCGGTGCTGATATCCTCCGAAGTGACTTGCTCTTTCAAAAACGTCGCCATCCCGCAAGGTCCAGACTCGGCGTTGATCGGTCTGCCGATTAGGGCATCAATAAATTCGGCAGGGATACTGGGAGCTGCACCCTGCTCAACGCGCTGTCCGCTCTGGTCCGCCAGGATAACGCTACAGTAGCAGCCGTCAGCAGTGCTCTCGACCAGTCGGCAAAGCGCATCCAGCACAGCGGGTGAAGAGTCACCTCTTGCGACCATTTCTAGCAATTGCTTCTCGCCGAACAGCAGTGCTTCCGCGCGTTTGCGGTCCTCGATATCGGTCTGCAGAAAGTACCAAACGGAGATCTCTCCATTTGAGGCTCGCAACGGGCATCCTTGCGTGTGAAACCACCGATACGCTCCGTCTGCGCGCCGGAGACGAGCCTCGAAATCGTATGGCTGTCCTGATGCAGCAGAGCGTTCCCACCTTTTTAATACCTCGGGGCGATCTTCGGGGTGAAAAGCCTGGCCAACCGCACGCCCGCGCATCTCCTCGCTTGTGGTGCCGAGATATTCAAGCATGTGCCTATTGGCATGTTCGACGTGACCGTCGGGGGATAAAAGGGTGACTATTGACGGCAGCCCATCGACGATCGAGCGATAGCGGTCTTGGAGTTCGCGTCCAATCGTCTCGGTCCGTTTTCGGTTGTCGATATCCGAGTTTATTCCACACCATTGTATTATCTTGTCGTCCGGGTCGAGGAGTGGATTGGCGCGAATGTTGAACCACCGATGCACGCCGTCGAAGCGCCGCATACGCGCTTCAAATTCTCCCGCTTGGCCTGATACGACCATACGCTCCCAGCTTGCCAGGAATTCAGCCAGATCCTCGGGATGAACACACGAATGCCAACCGGTGCCTAGTGCCTCCTCACGCACCAGGCCGGTGTATTCAAGCCAGCGTTTGTTCAAAAAGTCGGCTTGACCATTGGGATGAGCAGTCCAAACCAGTCCGGGGAGCGCGTCAACGACATGGCGAAGCGGGTTGTTCATGGCAGTCCTTTCAGGACTTCTAACGAACACCATGCAGCCAGTACGTGCAAAAGTCCATTGTCCTAAGGTATCGGTTTAGATCCGTTGAGCCATCCGCAGAGCGCAGGTCATCTGAAAACGTTCTAGCCCGGCGTTGCTGCACGCTCACGCCGACCAATGCGATGGTATCGTCGATACTATTGTACAATGGTTTCCAGGAGAGTTCTGTCTGAACTTACCCGCGCATTTGAGAACAGATGCCGAGAAAGGGAGACAAATAATGGATACCGCGACACAGATTGAAAAAGTCTATTACACAGGCAAGACCCACACGGCGGGGGGCAGAGACGGTGCGTCTCGCAGCTCCGATGGGCGGCTCGACGTGAAGCTTTCGTCCCCCGGCACGGCGGGGAGCGGCACCAATCCGGAACAGCTCTTTGCAGCGGGCTGGTCGGCATGCTTCGAAGGTGCAATGGGGCTTGCGGCTCGCAAAATGAAAATCGCCCTGCCAGCCGACCTCGCGATCGACGCAGAAGTCGATCTTTGTCTGGTTGATGGTCAGTACTTCCTGCAGGCACGTCTCAACGTTAGCCTCCCTGGACTTGACCCGGAAATGGCACGTGCCGTCGTAGACGCCGCCCATCAGACATGCCCGTATTCCAAAGCCACGCGTGGCAATGTTGACGTGGTTATCAACGTGGTTTGACGCGTTCGCTGGATCCCAATCGATTGGGATCGCCTGACGCTAAAGGAGCTTATTGTGAGACACACCGTGATGGGAACCGCGTTAATCACCGGAGCGTCGACCGGCATCGGAGCGGTTTATGCCGACAGGCTATCAAGGCGCGGTTACGACCTGATCCTGGTTGCAAGAAATGCTGCGAACCTAGAAAAAATCGCTGCTCGAGTTCGGACCGAAACAGGCCAAAAAGTTGAGGTTCGGGCGGCGGACCTGACCAACTCGGACGACCTCGCGAGCATTGAGCGGTGTATTGAAACCGATGCCTCGATCACTCTGTTGGTCAACAATGCAGGGATTGATCTGAACGGAGGGTTGCTCGACAACAAAGCCGCCGAACTAAAACAATTAATCGACCTCAACATTACCGCGCCAACGGTATTGGCCGCCGCCGCAGGCAGAGCATTTATGGACCGGAAGGCAGGTGCCATCATCAACATAGCTTCGGTACTGGCATTCGCCCCGGAGTTCTTGGATGGCGTCTATAGTGGATCGAAGGCGTATCTGCTCAATCTCAGCCTGTCGATGGCTTTGAAGATGACAACCGGGAACGTTCAGATCCAGGTTGTCCTCCCAGGAGCGACCCGAACCGAAATCTGGGAGCGCTCCGGCAAAGACGTCGACGCCATCGTTCCAGAGGCAGTCATGGATGCGGGGGATCTGGTCGATGCTGCCCTTGTTGGATTTGACAAGCGTGAGGTGGTGACTATCCCACCTCTAGCGGACGAACGGCTCTGGCTTGCGTACAACGAGGCTCGTTTGGCGATGGCTCCTTATTTGTCGAAAAAAGACGTTGCCCCGCGATACCAATAAAGAAGAAAAAGGGCGTTCGAGCTCATTGCAAACGTCCGTTCATGTTTACCAGATCCGGCAACGATTTTGCCTTCATCTTCCGCATCCCCCAAGGTTTTGCCTTGTCGCTGGAAAACCAACACTATGGTGCCATAGACAACAGAGAAATTCGAGCGCAGACTTTCACATGGCTAGTGGGCACCGCACTTGCGAAGACGCCGCCCATGCCCATGAAATACCGCCCGTTGCGCCTGCTGTTTCGCGAGGGTGTGTCACACCGCCTAGCAAGCCCCAAAGGATACTAATGTGATCGACACCGTCGCAAGAAGGCCGTGGCCCAGTTATGTGGCTAAGGTCTCGGCGGTTCTGATGATCACGCTCGGCGCTATCGTTCTCTTGGGCTGGACTGTCAAAAGCCCGGCTTTGATACAGCTCTCGCCCACTCTGCCGCCAATGACGCGAAACGCCGCATTGTGCTTCGGATTATGTGGTGTCGCCCTTCTGACTTTGGCGATCGATGGTCCTCGTTGGGCTGTGTTCCTGTGCGCTGGATTGGTGACTTTTGTCAGCATGACGACAATCATCGAGATCGTGTTCCGGGTCGATGCCGGTATCGACGAACTGCTCGGCAGCTCCTTCATTTCGGTGAACCTGAGAAGTCCCGGAAGAATGGCTCCGCTGACAGCAGTCTGTTTCGCGTTTAGCTCCGTGGCGCTGATGCTGGCCCCCAGTACATTCACGATCACATCGTCCCTCTTGGTGGGCCTGGGTGGCTCAATCGTCACTGCCTTCGGAGCGGCCGCAGTTGTTGGCTACTGGGGTGGGGTGACCCTCGCAGCCCTCCATACTTCATTCGGTCTCGTGATCCTCGGCGTGGGAATGCTTGCGTTGGCTTGGCGGGTTGAGGCACATCCCATGCCAACGCCGCCATGGCTCCCCCTCAGTGTCGTGATTGGAGTTTTGACGGGTATCGTCGGCCTATGGCGAGCGCTCGTATTGGGAGGGTATGCGCCATTCTCCATGTTGCCGACGGTGGTATTGGTCGTCGGGTGCGTGGTCGGGCCTATATTTGGTCTGACGGTGTTCCTCGCGCAGCGAGGACATGCTCAGGCCGCCGCCCTGCGCCGGAGCGAAACCTTCCTGGAGGAAGCCCAGCACTTGAGCCGGACGGGTAGCTTCTCCTGGAACGTGTCTACCGACACTGTCACATTCTCAGCCCAAGCTTATCGGATCTATGAGTTCGAAGCTGGCCCCATATCTTTCGCGAGCATCGCGAGGATGACGCATACCGACGACATGCCCCTTTTTCTTGATATGGCCGGCCGCGCCCGCCGCGGCGAAGACCTGGACGAGGAATATCGCTTGCGCATGGGCGATCAGTCGGTCAAGCACCTGCATCTCGTCGCCCATCAATGCGGAGCCAACGAGAATTTCGAATACATAGGGGCGATCCAGGACGTCACGGATCGGCAGCTATCGGAGGAAGCGCTTGACCAGGTGCGTTCCGAACTGGCGCGTGTTGCTCGGGTGACCAGCCTTGGTACCCTGACGGCTTCAATCGCTCATGAAGTCAATCAGCCGCTTGCGGGCATCATCACTAACGCCGGAACCTGTCTCAGGATGCTGGCGTCGGACTCCCCCAATGTGGAAGGTGCACGCGAAACAGCAAAACGCACGATACGGGACGCAAACCGTGCGTCCGAAGTCATCAAGCGATTGCGCGCGCTGTTCGTCAAGAACGCCGCCAACAATGAACTGGTGGACCTGAGCGAAGCGACGCGGGAGGTGACCGCACTGTTATCGAACGAGCTCCAAAGAAGCCGAGTGTTGCTTCGAACCGAGCTCGCAGACGCGCTTCCCCCTGTCCTGGGAGATCGCGTTCAATTGCAACAAGTGATCATGAATCTTCTGATGAACGCATCTGACGCCATGGTCTCCGTTGACGATCGTCCGAGACAGTTGGTGATCACGACGACCAGAGACGATGACAATAGTGTGCGATTGACGGTTGAAGATGTCGGCGTCGGCTTCCAGCCTGACGAAGCGAACAGACTTTTCGAGGCGTTTTATACGACCAAGAACCGCGGGATGGGGATCGGCCTTTCCGTCAGTCGCTCCATCGTCGAACGGCACAATGGTCGCCTTTGGGCGGTGCCCAACAGTGGTCCTGGTGCCACCTTCTCATTCGCCATACCGCATTCCGTGGAAAGTTCTCCCGGTGTCGGCAACTGTGTGCGCGACCGGATAGCCGGACGGCCAAACGGACAGCATGCTGCAGGAAAACTATGATGATTAGGCCACCACTCGTCTCGGTCGTCGACGACGATGAGTCTATTCGTGACTCCTTGCCCGACCTTTTGAGGGAATTCGGTTTTGCAGCCATGGCGTTTTCGTCGGCGGAGCAGTTTCTCACGTCCGGCCATGTCGATGAAACCCGTTGTTTGATCCTTGACATCTCCATGCCCGGAATGTCCGGCCCTGAGTTGAAGCGAGAGCTTTCCAGGCGTCAACAGCATATCCCTGTCGTGTTCATCACCGCCACGGGTGACGAGAACGCGCCGCCAAACGAAAGAGACCTGGGAGAGGCCGAATGCCTGTTTAAACCCTTCAGTGACACTGGCCTTTTGGCAGCGCTGAAGGCCGCGTTGAGAGTGAACTAGGCCCTGCACTCATAAACGGGGTTCACACGCGGGCATGGCTTTGATTCAATGAGGCTTTGATTTGGAGGCCTCAGATGACCCGTCGCCGGTTCGACCTGACTGATTTCGAATGGAGCATTATCCAGCCGCTTCTTCCTAACAA
>NZ_JBFTST010000022.1:0-19359 GCF_056400165.1 Rhizobium sp. 01L410 | reverse complement strand
GAAATGGTTATGCCTGGCGACAACGTCACCGTTGTTGTCGAGCTGATCGTTCCGATCGCGATGGAAGAAAAGCTGCGCTTCGCGATCCGCGAAGGCGGCCGTACCGTCGGCGCCGGCATCGTCGCCTCGATCATCGAGTAATCCCAGGATTACCGAAAGTCTGGAAAGGCCCCGCTGGCAACAGCGGGGCCTTTTTCATTGTCACGCGATGGTGACGCCGGCCTTTCGGGCGGCTCTTGCGCTTGGCTGCAAAGCCTTTATCTATCCCTCCGATTTTCATCACGCGGAGGATATTTCATGAAGAAGCGCATTCTTTTCACCGGCGGTTCGGGCAAGGCAGGGCGGCATACGGTGCCGTGGCTGGTTGCCAAGGGTTACGAGGTCCACAATATCGATCTGGTGCCGCTCGACAGTCCCGGTGTCACCAATCTGATCGCCGACATCACTGATAGCGGCCAGGTCTTCAACGCGCTGTCGATGCACCGCGATTTTCCCGATCTGGAAGCAGGGAAGGGCGTTCAGCCTTTCGATGCGGTGATCCATTTCGCCGCCGTGCCGCGCATCCTGATCAAGCCCGACAACGAGACCTTCCGCATCAATACGATGGGCACCTACAATGTCATCGAGGCGGCAGTGAAGCTCGGCATCCGCAAGATCATCGTCGCCTCCAGCGAGACGACCTACGGCGTCTGTTTCGCCGAGGGGCATCGCGACTTCCACCAGTTCCCGCTGGACGAAGACTACGACGTCAATCCGATGGATTCCTACGGCCTCTCCAAGGTGATCAACGAGAAGACGGCGCGCGCCTTTGCCGAGCGCTCGGGCGCCGATATCTATGCGCTGCGCATCGGCAATGTCATCGAGCCGCACGAGTACCAGAAATTCCCGGAATTCTTCGCCGATCCGGAAATACGCAAGCGCATCGCCTGGAGCTATATCGATGCCCGCGATCTTGGTCAGATCTGCCATCTCTGCATCGAGAAGGACGGGCTTGGCTATCAGGTGTTCAACGCCGCCAACGATACGGTGTCCGCCAACACGCCGTCGCGGGAACTGGCGCAACGCTTTTTCCCCAATGTTCCGTTCACCCGCGAGATCGGCGAATACGAGGGCCTGCTTTCCAACCGCAAGATCCGGGAAGTGCTGGGCTTCAGGGAAGAGCACGACTGGCGCAAATACGTGAAGGCGTAAGGCCGAAGCGGAACGGCGGCGCGGTGTTGGAAAAAATGGAAAAACGCACTTGCCAATCCCGCGCAGCCGTCTTAAAGGGTGCGCCATGCTTTAAACGGTGCTTCGAGGCCTTGAGGTCAACAAGCTGAATGCAAAGCGTAAAGGGGTATAGCTCAGTTGGTAGAGCGGCGGTCTCCAAAACCGCAGGCCGTGGGTTCGAGCCCCTCTGCCCCTGCCATTTCCTTCGAACGGTATGCGCGAAATCTTCGCTGCGTTCTGTGAGGAGGGCGGCATAGCGATTTCGTTAAACTTCGGTTCCCCTCTTGTGCAATCGGGAATCGGTGTTTATGTAGGGTTCAACAGACACGCGGTGCGTGGGGCTGATAGTTTCAGCTTTACGCGCCGTAATTGCGTGGGCAGTGATGGCATCCAAATCCAATCCATTTACGTTTCTTCAGCAGGTGCGGTCGGAAACGGCCAAGGTCACCTGGCCGTCGCGCCGCGAGACGATGATCTCGACGATCATGGTTCTCGTAATGGTGGTTTTCGCCGCGCTGTTTTTCTTTGCTGCCGACCAGCTCATCAGCTGGCTCCTGAGCTTCGTGCTCAACATCAGCAACTGATCGGGTGGAGATAGAAGATGGCGGCACGTTGGTACATCGTCCACGCGTATTCGAATTTTGAAAAGAAGGTCGCCGAGGACATCGAGAACAAGGCTCGCCAGAAGGGGCTTGAGCACCTGTTCGAGAAGATTCTCGTGCCGACCGAAAAGGTGGTTGAAGTGCGCCGTGGCCGCAAGGTCGACAGCGAGCGCAAGTTCTTCCCGGGCTACGTCATGGTTCGTGCGAACCTGACGGATGAAGCCTACCACCTGATCAAGAACACGCCGAAGGTCACGGGCTTCCTGGGCTCCGACAACAAGCCTGTTCCGATCCCGGATTCCGAGGCCGACCGTATTCTCGGTCAGGTCCAGGAAGGTGTCGAGCGTCCGAAGGCTTCGGTCAGCTTCGAGATCGGCGAGCAGGTTCGCGTTTCCGATGGTCCGTTCGCGTCGTTCAACGGCACGGTTCAGGATGTCGATGAAGAGCGCTCACGCCTCAAGGTGGAAGTTTCGATTTTCGGCCGCGCTACGCCGGTCGAGCTGGAATACGCTCAGGTCGAGAAGGTCTGAGTTGCGGGTGAGCCGCCAAGGCTCGCTCGTGTGCGGTGGAAACCGCAAATCGCGTGGAAGGTGAGGGGCCTTAGCCGGACCTCGATATTCCGCACCACGCAACCGCAGCCGCCGGAGCGATCCGGCATCAAGGGCCGGGTAACCGGCTATCAATGAAAGGCAGAGAGTTATGGCTAAGAAAGTTGCAGGCCAGCTCAAGCTTCAGGTCAAGGCAGGATCGGCTAACCCGTCCCCGCCAATCGGCCCGGCGCTTGGTCAGCGTGGCATTAACATCATGGAATTCTGCAAGTCGTTCAATGCGGCTACGCAGGAAATGGAAAAGGGTATGCCGATCCCGGTCGTCATCACCTATTACCAGGACAAGTCCTTTACCTTCGTCATGAAGCAGCCGCCGGTCAGCTACTTCCTGAAGAAGGAAGCGAAGATCACTTCCGGTTCGAAGACGCCTGGCAAGGGCGCCAACGCCGGCAAGCTCACCAAGGCTCAGATCAAGTCGATCGCCGAAGCCAAGATGAAGGATCTCAACGCAGCAGATATCGAAGGTGCAATGGCGATGATTGAGGGCTCTGCCCGCGCCATGGGCCTGGAAGTGGTAGGTTAAGACCATGTCAGGCAAGCGCACCAAGAAGATCAACGAAGGTGTTGATCCCACGAAGCTCTACGCACTCGGCCTCGCCATCGGCATGGTCAAGGAGCGTGCTGTCGCCAAGTTCGACGAGACCATCGAAATCTCGATGAACCTCGGCGTTGACCCGCGTCACGCAGACCAGATGGTCCGCGGCGTCGTCAACCTGCCGAACGGCACCGGCCGCGACGTTCGCGTTGCTGTTTTCGCCCGCGGCGCCAAGGCTGATGAAGCCAAGGCGGCAGGCGCAGACATCGTCGGCGCTGAAGACCTGGTCGATATCGTCCAGGGCGGCAAGATCGACTTCGACCGCGTTATCGCGACCCCCGACATGATGCCGCTCGTCGGCCGTCTCGGTAAGGTTCTCGGTCCGCGCGGCATGATGCCGAACCCGAAGGTCGGAACGGTTACGATGGACGTCACGGGTGCCGTTAAGGCTTCCAAGGGTGGCGCTGTCGAGTTCCGCGTCGAAAAGGCTGGTATCGTCCACGCCGGCATCGGCAAGGCCTCGTTCGAAGCCAAGGCTCTGGAAGAAAACATCCGCGCCTTCGCTGACGCCGTCATCAAGGCAAAGCCGGCTGGCGCCAAGGGCAACTACGTCAAGCGCGTAGCGATCTCTTCGACCATGGGCCCGGGCGTCAAGATCGAGCTCGGCTCGGTCACGGCTCCGGCCGCCTAACGAATTTGCCGGGCCTAGGCCCGGCAGCATGCATTCCGGCCTCGCAAGGGGCCGGGATATTCCGGAGAAATCCGGAATCCTGTCCGAGATTGCAGGTGGTTATCCCTTAATCACTTAAGCCTGCATGAGACGGGTAAGACCCGAATTGCATGAAGCTTAGCTTCGATGGATTTGGTTCGAGCCTTGGATGCCTTGTCCTCCTAGCCTTGAGTGGCGCGGAGCGCGAGGGGACAGGATCCTCAAGCGTCGCTTGGGATCGCTTCTGATCCCAGGAGGCAAAAGGCAACCCGGCAGGCCCCGTCAAACGGACCTGTCAACTGGAGATAGGCAGTGGAAAGAGCGGAAAAACGCGAATTCGTCACGGAACTGAACGAAGTCTTCAAGGCTTCGGGCTCGGTTGTCGTGGCCCACTATGCTGGTGCTACAGTCGCGCAGATGAACGACTTCCGTTCAAAGATGCGCGCAGCTGGCGGTACCGTCAAAGTCGCGAAGAACCGCCTGGCCAAGATCGCCCTTCAGGGTACGGAAGCAGAAGGGATCTCTGGTCTCTTCACAGGTCAGACGCTCATTGCATACAGCAATGACCCGATCACCGCTCCGAAAGTCGTCGTGGATTTCGCCAAGACCAACGATAAGATCGTTGTTTTGGGCGGCGCCATGGGAACAACCACGCTCAACGCCGATGCAGTCAAGTCGCTTGCGACCCTGCCGTCGTTGGACGAACTGCGTGCAAAGCTGCTGGGCATGATCCAGACTCCGGCTACCCGCATCGCAGGCGTTGTTGCAGCACCGGCAAGCCAGCTTGCTCGCGTGTTCTCGGCTTACGCCAAGAAGGACGAAGCCGCATAAGGCGGTTTTTTGCTGTTTATAAAACACCGGTTCGAACCGAACAAAAGGAACTGATAACATGGCTGATCTCGTAAAGATCGTTGAAGACCTCTCTGCACTGACCGTTCTGGAAGCTGCAGAACTGTCCAAGCTTCTCGAAGAAAAGTGGGGCGTTTCCGCTGCTGCTCCGGTAGCTGTTGCTGCTGCTGCTGGCGGTGGCGCTGCTGCTGTCGTTGAAGAAGAAAAGACCGAGTTCGACGTCATCCTGACGGATGCCGGCGCGAACAAGATCAACGTCATTAAGGAAGTCCGCGCTATCACTGGCCTCGGCCTCAAGGAAGCCAAGGACCTCGTCGAAGGCGCTCCGAAGGCTGTCAAGGAAGCCGTTTCCAAGGCTGAAGCAGCTGACATCAAGAAGAAGCTTGAAGACGCTGGCGCAAAGGCCGACGTCAAGTAATCTTGAACTGCATCTGGGAGGCGGCGTTTGCCGTCTCCCATTTGCCGTTTTCCGGAACGAATTACCCAAAAGCCGCGTGAAAACGGCTTTTGGGTAATGGGTTCTTCAAGAGGATGGTCTCGAACCGGGACACGCAGGCAATCCGGCCTGGTGGTTTCGGGAAGTGAGACGAGTTTGAACCAACCCATTGCTTGACGGGGTCGACTGGCCATCGGTTCCCGTCCGTTGCAGGCCCGGATGCAATTTTTGAAGGAGCGACGATGGCTCAGACCCTTTCGTTCAATGGTCGTAGGCGCGTACGCAAGTTTTTTGGTAAAATCCCCGAAGTCGCAGAGATGCCGAACCTCATCGAGGTTCAGAAGGCGTCCTACGACCAGTTCCTGATGGTCGAAGAACCGAAGGGCGGCCGCCCTGACGAGGGCCTCCAGGCCGTCTTCAAGTCCGTCTTCCCGATCACCGATTTCTCCGGCGCCTCGATGCTGGAATTCGTGTCCTATGAATTCGAACCGCCGAAGTTCGACGTCGATGAGTGCCGCCAGCGCGACCTGACCTACGCTGCGCCGTTGAAGGTTACTCTCCGTCTCATCGTGTTCGATATCGATGAGGATACGGGCGCCAAGTCGATCAAGGACATCAAGGAACAGTCCGTCTACATGGGCGACATGCCGCTCATGACCAACAACGGCACGTTCATCGTGAACGGCACCGAGCGCGTTATCGTGTCTCAGATGCACCGTTCGCCGGGCGTCTTCTTCGACCATGACAAGGGCAAGAGCCATTCTTCCGGCAAGCTGCTCTTCGCTGCCCGCGTCATCCCGTATCGTGGTTCCTGGCTCGACATCGAATTCGACGCCAAGGACATCGTCTATGCCCGTATCGACCGCCGCCGCAAGATTCCGGTGTCGTCGCTGCTGATGGCCCTCGGCATGGACGGCGAGGAAATCCTCGATACCTTCTACACCAAGTCGCTCTACAAGCGTGCCGGCGATGGCTGGCGCATTCCTTACCAGCCGGAAACCCTCAAGGGTGCCAAGGCGATCACCGAAATGGTCGACGCCGACACCGGTGAAGTCGTTGTCGAAGCCGGCAAGAAGCTGACGCCGCGTCTGCTCCGTCAGCTGTCCGACAAGGGCCTGAAGGCCCTGAAGGCGACCGACGAAGACCTGTACGGCAACTACCTTGCCGAAGACATCGTCAACTACTCGACGGGCGAGATCTATCTCGAAGCCGGCGACGAAATCGACGAGAAGACCCTCAAGGTCATTCTCGACCACGGTTTCGAAGAAATCCCGGTTCTCGGCATCGACCACATCAATGTCGGCGCCTACATCCGCAACACGCTGTCGGCAGACAAGAACGAGAACCGTCAGGACGCTCTGTTCGATATCTACCGCGTGATGCGTCCGGGTGAACCGCCGACCATGGATTCGGCCGAAGCCATGTTCAACTCGCTGTTCTTCGATGCGGAGCGTTACGATCTCTCCGCCGTCGGCCGCGTGAAGATGAACATGCGTCTCGACCTCTCGGTCGAAGATACCGTCCGCATCCTGCGCAAGGACGACATCCTGGCCGTGGTCAGGATGCTGGTCGAACTGCGCGACGGTAAGGGCGAAATCGACGACATCGACAACCTCGGCAACCGTCGCGTTCGCTCCGTCGGCGAATTGATGGAAAACCAGTACCGTCTCGGTCTGCTCCGCATGGAGCGCGCGATCAAGGAACGTATGTCCTCGATCGAAATCGACACGGTGATGCCGCAGGACCTGATCAACGCCAAGCCGGCAGCAGCTGCCGTCCGCGAATTCTTCGGCTCCTCGCAGCTGTCGCAGTTCATGGACCAGGTGAACCCGCTTTCGGAAATCACCCACAAGCGCCGTCTCTCGGCTCTTGGCCCGGGCGGTCTGACCCGCGAGCGCGCAGGCTTCGAAGTCCGCGACGTTCACCCGACGCACTACGGCCGTATTTGCCCGATCGAAACGCCTGAAGGCCCGAACATCGGTCTGATCAACTCGCTGGCAACTTTCGCACGCGTCAACAAGTACGGCTTCATCGAAAGCCCGTACCGCAAGATCGTCGATGGCAAGGTAACGAACGACGTTCTCTACCTCTCTGCCATGGAAGAAGCTAAGTACTACGTTGCCCAGGCCAACGCCGAACTCGACAAGGATGGTTCCTTCGTCGACGAATTCGTCGTCTGCCGTCATGCCAACGAAGTTATGCTCGCGCCCCGCGACAGCATGAACCTGATGGACGTCTCGCCGAAGCAGGTTGTTTCGGTTGCGGCCGCTCTCATCCCGTTCCTGGAAAACGACGACGCCAACCGCGCTCTCATGGGCTCGAACATGCAGCGTCAGGCCGTTCCGCTGCTGCGTGCTGAAGCTCCGTTCGTCGGCACCGGCATGGAGCCGGTCGTTGCCCGCGACTCCGGCGCTGCTATCGGCGCCCGCCGTGGCGGTGTGGTCGACCAGGTTGATGCGACGCGTATCGTTATCCGCGCAACGGAAGATCTCGAAGCTGGCAAGTCCGGCGTCGATATCTACCGCCTGCAGAAGTTCCAGCGTTCGAACCAGAACACCTGCGTCAACCAGCGCCCGCTGGTCACCGTCGGTGACGAGGTCAACCGCGGCGACATCCTCGCTGACGGTCCGTCCACGGATCTGGGCGATCTCGCTCTCGGCCGCAACGCGCTCGTCGCGTTCATGCCGTGGAACGGTTACAACTACGAAGACTCGATCCTGCTCTCCGAGCGCATCGTTGCTGACGACGTGTTCACCTCCATCCACATCGAAGAATTCGAAGTGATGGCGCGTGACACCAAGCTTGGTCCGGAAGAAATCACGCGCGACATTCCGAACGTTTCGGAAGAAGCGCTGAAGAACCTCGACGAAGCCGGTATCGTCTACATCGGCGCCGAAGTTCAGCCGGGCGATATCCTCGTCGGCAAGATCACCCCGAAGGGCGAAAGCCCGATGACGCCGGAAGAAAAGCTTCTGCGCGCCATCTTCGGTGAAAAGGCGTCCGACGTGCGCGACACGTCCATGCGCATGCCGCCCGGCACCTACGGCACGATCGTCGAAGTGCGCGTCTTCAACCGCCACGGCGTTGAAAAGGACGAGCGCGCGATGGCAATCGAGCGCGAAGAGATCGAGCGTCTTGCAAAGGACCGCGACGACGAACAGGCGATCCTCGACCGTAACGTCTACGGCCGTCTGATCGAGATGCTTCGCGGCCAGATGTCCATCGCGGGCCCGAAGGGCTTCAAGAAGGGCACCGAGCTTTCGAACTCCGTCGTTTCCGAATATCCGCGCTCGCAGTGGTGGATGTTCGCCGTCGAGGACGAGAAGGTTCAGAGCGAACTCGAAGCCCTGCGTGGCCAGTACGACGAATCCAAGTCGCGCCTTGAACAGCGCTTCATGGACAAGGTCGAGAAGGTCCAGCGCGGCGACGAAATGCCTCCGGGCGTCATGAAGATGGTCAAGGTCTTCGTTGCTGTTAAGCGCAAGATCCAGCCAGGCGACAAGATGGCCGGCCGTCACGGCAACAAGGGTGTCGTGTCGCGTATCGTGCCGGTCGAAGACATGCCGTTCCTCGAAGACGGTACGCATGTCGACGTCGTTCTGAACCCGCTCGGCGTGCCCTCGCGCATGAACGTCGGTCAGATTCTCGAAACGCATCTCGGCTGGGCTTGCGCCGGCATGGGCCGCCAGATCGGCGACATGCTGGAAGCCTACAAGGCGAGCGGCAACATCGCTCCGCTGCGCAAGACGATCGGCGACGTTGTCGGCGACGGTCCGAAGGCCGAGCAGGTCAAGGACTTCGACGATGACTCGGTCCTGCGTCTTGCCGACCAGTGGAAGCGTGGCGTTTCGATCGCAACGCCGGTGTTCGACGGTGCGCACGAAGGTGACGTCAACGAGATGCTGGCTCTGGCCGGCCTGAAGGAAAGCGGTCAGTCGACCCTTTACGACGGTCGTACGGGCGAGCAGTTCGACCGCCAGGTCACGGTTGGCTACATCTACATGCTGAAGCTGAACCACTTGGTCGACGACAAGATCCACGCCCGTTCGATCGGTCCTTACTCGCTCGTTACCCAGCAGCCGCTGGGCGGCAAGGCGCAGTTCGGCGGTCAGCGCTTCGGCGAAATGGAAGTCTGGGCACTGGAAGCATATGGTGCGGCTTACACGCTGCAGGAAATGCTCACGGTCAAGTCGGACGACGTCGCCGGCCGTACCAAGGTCTACGAAGCCATCGTCCGTGGCGACGATACGTTTGAAGCGGGTATCCCCGAAAGCTTCAACGTTCTCGTCAAGGAAATGCGCTCGCTCGGTCTGTCGGTCGAATTGGAGAACTCCAAGCTCGACGAACAGCAGGCGAACCAGCTGCCTGATGCTGCTGAGTAACCATCTGATAGGGTGTGCGCTGTAATCAGCGCACACCGTTCCCGCTCTGGCCCCGTAACGTGTTGGCCGGGCAGGGACGATTTCGCCGCATTTCGCGGTTATTGTCGTTTTGAGCGTTGGCGCGGCTCCCGGGATTTGCCGCCGGCCATAGCAAGATAAGGGCGCATCCGCCCATGAAGGAGACAGGCATGAACCAAGAGGTCATGAATCTTTTCAATCCGCAGGTGCCTGCGCAGAATTTCGATAGCATTCGAATTTCTATCGCATCTCCGGAGAAGATCCTCTCCTGGTCCTACGGTGAGATCAAGAAGCCGGAAACCATCAACTACCGTACGTTCAAGCCGGAACGTGACGGTCTCTTCTGCGCGCGCATTTTCGGGCCGATCAAGGACTACGAATGCCTGTGCGGCAAGTACAAGCGCATGAAGTACAAGGGCATCATCTGCGAAAAGTGCGGCGTCGAAGTGACGCTGTCGCGCGTTCGCCGTGAGCGCATGGGCCACATCGAGCTCGCCGCTCCCGTTGCCCATATCTGGTTCCTCAAGTCGCTTCCGTCGCGCATCTCGACGCTGCTCGACATGACGCTGAAGGATGTAGAGCGCGTTCTCTACTTCGAAAACTACATCGTCACCGAGCCGGGCCTGACTGCTCTGAAGGAGCACCAGCTGCTCTCCGAAGAAGAGTACATGCTGGCCGTCGACGAATACGGCGAAGATCAGTTCACCGCGATGATCGGCGCTGAAGCCATCTTCGAAATGCTGGCTTCCATGAACCTTGAGAAGATTGCGGGCGACCTGCGCTCGGATCTCGCCGACACCACGTCGGATCTCAAGCAGAAGAAGCTGATGAAGCGCCTGAAGATCGTCGAGAACTTCATGGAATCCGGCAACCGTCCGGAATGGATGATCATGAAGGTCGTCCCGGTCATCCCGCCGGACCTGCGTCCGCTGGTTCCGCTGGATGGCGGCCGTTTCGCGACGTCTGACCTGAACGATCTCTATCGCCGCGTCATCAACCGTAACAACCGTCTGAAGCGCCTGATCGAACTGCGCGCTCCGGGCATCATCATCCGCAACGAAAAGCGCATGCTGCAGGAATCTGTAGACGCGCTGTTCGATAACGGCCGCCGTGGCCGCGTCATCACCGGCGCCAACAAGCGTCCGCTGAAGTCGCTGTCCGACATGCTGAAGGGCAAGCAGGGCCGCTTCCGCCAGAACCTGCTCGGCAAGCGCGTCGACTATTCCGGCCGCTCGGTCATCGTGACGGGTCCGGAACTGAAGCTGCACCAGTGCGGTCTTCCGAAGAAGATGGCGCTCGAGCTCTTCAAGCCGTTCATCTACGCCCGCCTCGACGCCAAGGGTTACTCCTCGACCGTCAAGCAGGCCAAGAAGCTGGTCGAAAAGGAAAAGCCTGAAGTCTGGGATATCCTCGACGAGGTCATTCGCGAGCATCCGGTTCTCCTGAACCGCGCACCGACGCTGCACCGCCTGGGTATCCAGGCCTTCGAACCTACCCTGGTCGAAGGCAAGGCCATCCAGCTGCACCCGCTCGTCTGCACGGCCTTCAACGCCGACTTCGACGGTGACCAGATGGCCGTTCACGTGCCGCTGTCGCTCGAAGCCCAGCTCGAAGCCCGCGTTCTGATGATGTCGACGAACAACATCCTGCACCCTGCAAACGGTGCACCGATCATCGTTCCGTCGCAGGACATGGTTCTCGGCCTGTACTACCTCTCGATCCTGAACCAGAACGAGCCGGGCGAAGGCATGGCCTTCTCCGATCTCGGCGAGCTGCATCACGCGCTCGAAACCAAGGTCGTGACGCTGCACACCAAGATCCGCGGCCGCTTCAAGTCGATCGGCGAGGACGGCAAGCCGTACTCGAAGATCTATGAAACGACGCCTGGCCGTCTGCTCATCGGCGAACTCCTGCCGAAGAACGGCAAGGTCACCTTCGACATCTGCAACCAGGAAATGACCAAGAAGAACATCTCCAAGATGATCGACGCGGTCTACCGTCACTGCGGCCAGAAGGACACGGTCATTTTCTGCGACCGCATCATGCAGCTCGGCTTCAGCCATGCTTGCCGCGCCGGCATCTCGTTCGGCAAGGACGACATGGTCATTCCGGAAACCAAGGCCAAGATCGTCGGTGACACCGAAAACCTGGTCAAGGAATACGAGCAGCAGTACAATGACGGCCTGATCACTCAGGGCGAAAAGTACAACAAGGTCGTCGACGCCTGGGGCAAGGCAACCGAAAAGGTCGCCGAAGACATGATGGCCCGCATTAAGGCCGTCGAATTCGATCCGAACACCGGCCGTCAGAAGCCGATGAACGCCATCTACATGATGTCGCACTCCGGCGCCCGCGGTTCTCCGAACCAGATGCGTCAGCTGGGCGGCATGCGCGGCCTTATGGCCAAGCCGTCGGGCGAAATCATCGAAACGCCGATCACGTCGAACTTCAAGGAAGGTCTGACCGTCAACGAGTACTTCAACTCGACGCACGGTGCCCGTAAGGGTCTCGCAGACACGGCTCTGAAGACCGCTAACTCCGGTTACCTGACCCGCCGTCTCGTCGACGTCGCGCAGGATTGCATCGTCAACCTCGTGGATTGCGGCACCGACAAGGGCCTCACCATGACGGCGATCGTCGATGCCGGTCAGGTCGTTGCTTCCATCGGCGTTCGCGTCCTTGGCCGTACGGCGCTTGACGATATCGATCATCCGGTGACCGGCGATCGCATCGTCGATGCCGGCAAGATGATCCTCGAACCCGATGTCATCGAGATCGAAAAGGCTGGTATCCAGTCGATCCGCATCCGCTCGGCACTGACCTGCGAAGTTCAGACCGGCGTTTGCTCGATCTGCTACGGCCGAGACCTGGCACGCGGTACCCCTGTCAACATGGGCGAAGCGGTCGGCGTTATCGCTGCTCAGTCGATCGGCGAGCCGGGTACCCAGCTCACCATGCGTACGTTCCACCTTGGTGGCACGGCAACGGTGGTCGACCAGTCGTTCCTCGAAGCATCGTACGAAGGTACGGTTCAGATGAAGAACCGCAACATGCTGCGCAACTCAGACGGCGTTCTCGTCGCCATGGGCCGCAACATGGCGGTTCAGATCCTGGACGAACGCGGTGTCGAGCGCTCCTCGCAGCGTGTCGCCTACGGTTCGAAGATCCATGTCGATGATGGTGACAAGGTCAAGCGTGGTCAGCGTCTGGCAGAGTGGGACCCCTACACCCGTCCGATGATGACGGAAGTGGCCGGTACCGTTCAGTTCGAAGACCTCGTCGATGGTATCTCCGTTCTCGAAGCGACCGACGAATCCACGGGTATCACCAAGCGTCAGGTTATCGACTGGCGCTCGACTCCCCGCGGTTCGGATCTGAAGCCGGCCATCGTCATTAAGGACGCCAGCGGCAATGTCATGAAGCTGTCGCGCGGTGGTGACGCCCGCTTCCTGCTCTCGGTTGACGCGATCCTGTCTGTCGAGCCGGGCACGAAGGTTTCGCAGGGTGACGTGCTTGCACGTTCGCCGCTCGAAAGCGCCAAGACCAAGGACATCACCGGCGGTCTGCCGCGTGTTGCCGAACTGTTCGAAGCCCGCCGTCCGAAGGACCACGCCATCATCGCTGAGATCGATGGTACGATCCGCCTTGGCCGCGACTACAAGAACAAGCGCCGCGTCATCATCGAGCCAGCGGAAGACGGTGTCGAGCCTGTCGAATACCTGATCCCGAAGGGCAAGCCCTTCCACCTTCAGGAAGGCGACTATATCGAAAAGGGTGACTACATCCTCGACGGTAACCCGGCTCCGCACGACATCCTGGCGATCAAGGGCGTCGAAGCACTCGCTTCGTACCTGGTCAACGAAATCCAGGAAGTCTACCGCTTGCAGGGCGTTGTCATCAACGACAAGCACATCGAAGTGATTGTCCGTCAGATGCTGCAGAAGGTGGAAATCACCGATGCAGGCGACTCGACCTATATCGTCGGTGAC
The DNA here is from genome assembly GCF_056400165.1 of Rhizobium sp. 01L410. NCBI lineage: Bacteria > Pseudomonadati > Pseudomonadota > Alphaproteobacteria > Hyphomicrobiales > Rhizobiaceae > Rhizobium > Rhizobium sp. 01L410. Next base: position 6,022 of record NZ_JBFTST010000022.1, on the reverse strand, counting down.
AACATCGACCGTATCGAACTCGAGGACGTCAATGACGGCCTGATCGAACAGGGCAAGAAGCCTGCCTACGGTGACCCGGTTCTTCTCGGTATCACCAAGGCATCGCTGCAGACCCCGTCCTTCATCTCCGCCGCGTCCTTCCAGGAAACGACGAAGGTGCTCACGGAAGCTGCGATCGCCGGCAAGACCGACGGTCTCCAGGGCCTCAAGGAAAACGTCATCGTCGGCCGCCTCATCCCGGCCGGTACCGGTGGCACCATGACCCAGATCCGCCGTATCGCCACGTCGCGCGACGAGCTGATCCTCGAAGAGCGCCGCAAGGGCACGGGTGCGGACTCGGCAACGCCGATGCTGCAGGACATGGCAAACGAAAGCGCGCCTGCCGCCGAATAACGGCAGGTTCGATTGCAGAAATCAAAAGCCGCCCGGAGCGATCCGGGCGGCTTTTTTGTTGACCGCTTGAGATTGCAGGCATGCAAAAGGGCCGCAGTCGAACCGCGGCCCTGTCGGCAGGCATTTCGAAATTTTAGAGTCCGAGGACGGTGCGCAGTTCAGTGCGGGCTGCTTCGTATTCGGCCTTATAGTCGTCATGCTGCATGATCGTCTGTGCGGTGGCGATACCGGCGATACGGCCGGCCTCGATATCCGTCGGGTAGTGGATGCCGCCGATGACGCGGTTCCAGCCATAGGCCCAGGCGCGGCCCATGATGGCATCCTTCTTTTCGGGAACCATGTTCGACAGGACGACGCCCATCAGCGTGCCGAGCGTCGTGTGGCCAGACGGGTAGGAGCCGGACTTCGAGAGCGGCACGACCGGCTTGACGAGCTCGGGATAGAGCAGGTGAGGGCGCGGGCGCTTCCAGACGTCCTTCGCCGGGTCGACGACGGCGGCTTCGGTCTCGACGATGCGGTCGAAGAAGGCCGAAAACTTCGGCAGGTTCTCCTTGGTGAATTTCGGATTGTCGATGACGTCGGTGAAACGCCAGACATTTTCCTCGGCATCGGCAACGGCCTCGGCTTCCATCTCCGGGGTGCGGGTGACCTGGATCGAGAGAAGCTCGCCGATCTCGGCCTTGGTCTTGGCGGAATCATTGGCAGGCGGCGGCGGAAGCAGGTTCAGAAGGTTGACTTCGGTATTGTCGGTAAAGGGCTTTGCCTTGTCTTCGGCAAAAGCCGGCGCAGCAAACGCAACGGCAGTGGCAAGGCCGAGAGCCAGGAATTTCGAGACAGTACGCATTTGGGGGACTCCGTTTGGGGCAATGAAATGCATCTCGCGGGTAACCGAGGATTGTTTGGCGAAGATGACAGAACGGTGTCAGAGCCTGCGGCATAATCGCCGCGCGGCGGCAAGCGAGACTTGCCAAACCAGCGGTGCGTACCAATAATAGTTATCGGAGGAACCCATGGCTCAAAGCGTCGAACTTGGAAATCTGGAAGCGGTTGTTCAGAAGCTCGTCGAGAGCGGCCGCTACAACTCGAAGAGCGAAGTGCTCCGCGAGGGCGTTCGTCTGGTCGAGGAGCGGGAGAAGCAGCTTGCGCTGATGGACGCGGCGCTCGCCCGGGGCAGGGCGGATGTCGACGCCGGTCGCGTCCATGCGGCTGACGATGTCTTCGCTGAGCTCAAGGAGCGCTATGGCCGCATGGCGGACGGCAAATGAAGCTGGTCATCGCGGCAGAAGCCCACCGCGATCTCTTCTCGATTGGCGATTATATTGCGAGGGATAATCCGCGCCGCGCGCTTTCCTTCGTCGAAGAGCTGGAGAGGCATTGCCTGATGATCACCGATCGTCCGCTTGCCTATCCGCTGGTGCCCCGTCACGAGGAGAGCGGGATCAGAAGGGCCGTGCACGGCCGCTACAATATCTTCTATACCTGCACCGCCGACGCCGTACAGATTTTGCATATACTCAACGGCGCCATGAACTATGAGGCAGCTCTGTTTGGCGCCGCCGATAGCTGACGGTCAGTTGAACCGGATGATCGAGACCTCGCCGTCCAGCGCGCCCTGATAGGCAGACGCGTGCGGCTCTTCTTCAGGCACTTCGGTCAGCATGCCGATCTGGTCGAGATCGGCCTCGATGAAGCCTTCCTCGGACAGCGCGTTGAGCGCCTCGCGCACGGCGGTGTCGTCATCGGCGGCTCTCAGCATGATATGCAGGTCGACGCCTTCGCTGCCGTCCGACTCATAACCCTTGCCGATAATGATGAAGACCATCGGGCCTTCGGAGTTGTTGTCGTTGTCGGGGCTGGTGATCATCGGGCGGTCCTTTGAATATGTAACGATTCGTAAACTCGAATCCGCTTCCTGCGGATTTCGTCTGCAATCGCCGATTCCTTAACCGCTTTTCCGGCAAGCCCCAAGTTGAACTTTAAGGGCCGCCGCAAAAACGTCCGGAACCCTTGCAAAGAGGGCGTAAGCCCGGCATTTCAAGGCATTCGCGGCAAGATTATTTCTTAACCGGCCTTGACGTAGGTGAGGGAAACCAGTAGTACCCGCGCCATCGGAACCCATGTGAGGCATGGCTTTCTGGGGCGCCTTGCCCTGGAGTTCACCTCAAACAAGGTTCGAAACGCACGTTGAAGATATGATGCCCGCACGCATGACGCATGTCTTTTGCGTCCTCTGCCCTCTGTGGTCCATCCGTGAAAGCGGATCGGGCCACGTTTTGCGCATTGAGACAAGCGTGTGATCTTGCCGGAGACGGCGTGATTTTACGCCCGAAAGGGTACAGTTAAACGTAAGGGATGGTTGAATGCCTACCGTAAACCAGCTGATCCGCAAGCCGCGCCAGCCGAACGTAAAGCGTAACAAGGTTCCTGCTCTGCAGGAAAACCCGCAGAAGCGTGGTGTTTGCACCCGCGTCTACACGACGACCCCGAAGAAGCCGAACTCGGCTCTGCGTAAGGTTGCCAAGATCCGCCTGACCAATGGCTTCGAAGTCATCGGCTACATTCCCGGCGAAGGTCACAACCTGCAGGAACACTCTGTCGTCATGATCCGTGGCGGCCGCGTCAAGGACTTGCCGGGCGTTCGTTACCACATCATCCGCGGCGTTCTCGATACCCAGGGTGTCAAGAACCGCAAGCAGCGCCGTTCCAAGTACGGTGCGAAGCGTCCGAAGTAATTCGGGTTTTGGTTTTCCGGCGCTGCGCGAGGTTCTCCGCGTGGTAGAGCGCCTTAACAGTTAAGAGACGAGAAGTTATGTCCAGACGTCACAGAGCAGAAAAGCGCGAGATCAACCCGGACCCGAAGTTCGGCGATTTGGTCGTCACGAAGTTCATGAATGCCATCATGCTCGATGGTAAGAAGTCCGTTGCTGAAAGCATCGTTTACGGCGCATTTGACTCCGTACAGGGCAAGTCCAAGCAGGAGCCGCTGGTTGTTTTCCACGCCGCCCTCGACAACATTGCCCCGCACGTCGAAGTCCGTTCGCGCCGCGTCGGTGGTGCGACCTATCAGGTTCCGGTTGATGTCCGCCCTGAGCGCCGCCAGGCCCTTGCTATCCGCTGGCTGATTACCGCTGCGCGCAAGCGCAACGAAACGACCATGGTCGACCGTCTGTCGGGCGAGCTTCTCGATGCATCCAACAACCGTGGTTCCGCGGTCAAGAAGCGCGAAGACACGCACAAGATGGCTGACGCCAACCGTGCGTTCTCGCATTATCGCTGGTAATCCCGAACGGTATCGAAAGGCAGTCCACTATGGCTCGCGAATATAAAATCGAAGACTACCGTAATTTCGGTATCATGGCGCACATCGACGCCGGCAAGACGACGACGACCGAGCGTATCCTTTACTACACCGGCAAGTCGCACAAGATCGGCGAAGTGCACGACGGCGCAGCCACGATGGACTGGATGGAGCAGGAGCAGGAGCGTGGCATCACGATCACCTCTGCTGCGACCACGACCTTCTGGAAGGGCCGTGACGGCAAGATGCGCCGCTTCAACATCATCGACACTCCCGGCCACGTCGACTTCACGATCGAAGTCGAACGTTCGCTGCGCGTGCTCGACGGTGCGGTCGCTCTTCTCGATGCCAACGCCGGCGTAGAGCCGCAGACGGAAACCGTCTGGCGTCAGGCTGAGAAGTACAACGTTCCGCGCATGATTTTCTGCAACAAGATGGACAAGACCGGTGCGGACTTCTACCGCTCGGTCGAGATGATCAAGACCCGTCTCGGCGCAACGGCTGTCGTCATGCAGCTGCCGATCGGTGCAGAAACCGAGTTCAAGGGCGTTGTCGATCTGATCGAGATGAACGCACTCATCTGGCGCGACGAATCGCTCGGCGCACAGTGGGACGTCGTCGAAATCCCTGAAGACCTGAAGGCCAAGGCTGAAGAATATCGCGAAAAGCTGATCGAGACCGTTGTCGAGATCGACGAAGAAGCGATGGAAGCCTACCTGAACGGCGACATGCCCGACAACGACAAGATCCGCGCCCTGGTTCGCCGCGGCACGATCGACGTCAAGTTCCATCCGATGTTCTGCGGCACCGCCTTCAAGAACAAGGGCGTTCAGCCGCTGCTCGACGCTGTTGTCGATTATCTGCCGTCGCCGATGGACATCCCTGCCATCAAGGGCATCGACTTCAAGACGGAAGCCGATATCGAGCGTCACGCTGACGACTCCGAGCCGCTTTCCATGCTTGCGTTCAAGATCATGAACGACCCCTTCGTCGGTTCGCTCACCTTCGCTCGCATCTACTCCGGCAAGCTTGAAAAGGGCGCGTCGGTCATGAACACGGTCAAGGACAAGCGCGAGCGCGTCGGCCGCATGCTGCAGATGCACTCGAACTCCCGTGAAGACATCGAAGAAGCCTTTGCAGGCGACATCGTTGCTCTTGCCGGCCTCAAGGAAACCACCACTGGCGATACGCTCTGCGATCCGCTGAAGCCGGTTATCCTCGAGCGCATGGAATTCCCCGAGCCGGTTATCCAGATCGCGATCGAGCCGAAGACCAAGGGCGACCAGGAAAAGATGGGCCTCGCGCTCAACCGCCTGGCTGCTGAAGATCCGTCCTTCCGCGTCAAGACCGACCAGGAATCCGGCCAGACGATCATCGCCGGCATGGGTGAACTTCACCTCGACATTCTGGTCGATCGTATGCGTCGTGAATTCAAGGTCGAAGCAACTGTCGGTGCGCCGCAGGTTGCCTACCGCGAAACCATCACGAAGAAGCACGAAGAAGACTACACGCACAAGAAGCAGTCCGGTGGTACCGGTCAGTTCGCGCGCGTCAAGATCGTCTTCGAACCGAACGAAGAAGGCGACGACTTCAAGTTCGAATCCAAGATCGTCGGCGGTGCTGTTCCGAAAGAATACATCCCGGGCGTTCAGAAGGGTATCGAAAGCGTTCTGTCTTCTGGTCCGCTGGCCGGCTTCCCGATGCTCGGCGTCAAGGCGACGCTCATCGACGGTGCCTTCCACGACGTCGACTCGTCGGTCCTGGCGTTCGAAATCGCTTCCCGCGCCTGCTTCCGTGAAGCAGCCAAGAAGGCCGGCGCTCAGCTCCTCGAGCCGATGATGAAGGTCGAAGTTGTAACGCCTGAGGACTACGTCGGTGACGTTATCGGCGACCTCAACTCCCGCCGTGGTCAGATCCAGGGTCAGGAGCAGCGCGGCATCGCGATCGTCATCGCGGCCAACGTTCCGCTGGCGAACATGTTCAAGTACGTCGACAACCTGCGCTCCATGTCGCAGGGCCGTGCTCAGTACACGATGACCTTCGATCACTACGCGCCGGTCCCGTCGAACGTCGCAACTGAAATCCAGGCAAAGTATTCCGGTCAGAAGTGACCGGAATACCAATTGTCCGATAACAAGAATTAGCGCCTTCGGGCCTTAGAAGAATGGAGAGCCGGAAATGGCAAAGAGTAAGTTTGAGCGCAACAAGCCGCACGTAAACATCGGCACGATCGGCCACGTTGACCACGGCAAGACGTCTCTGACGGCAGCGATCACGAAGTATTTCGGCGAGTTCAAGGCGTATGACCAGATCGACGCTGCTCCGGCTCCG
>NZ_JBFTST010000021.1:0-37372 GCF_056400165.1 Rhizobium sp. 01L410 | reverse complement strand
GGCTCGTCGCAGCCGGCAAGCCGAAGATCGTCGCCCTCGTCGCAACCATGCGAAAGCTCCTCACCATCCTCAACGCTATCATCCGGGACGCAAAACCATGGCAAAGCGCTTGACGCCAAAGACAGTCGCTCTCCCCTCGGGGAGAAGGGATGCTGGCGCGAACCGTTCTACTCCCCTTCGCCCCAACGTGGAGAAGGTGGCCCGGTAGGGCCGGATGAGGGGGCGCGGCCAACGTCCAGAGAAAGCAATGCATTTTCAAATACATCCCCGCCATTCATCGCATCCCGCTCAAACGCGTTGAATCACTTTCTTCACAACGCAGCCATTCACCCGCACCAAGCCCCGGAATTACACAGCCGCAGGCTCGCTTAACCCCGCATTTCCAATCTCCAAATATTGATCGCCAGACCCCGCTGACGCAGGGAACAAAACCGCCCCGTCGGCTGTTTCAGCCGCGATGATCACACCGGAAGGATAACGATCATGCGCAGGCTCATTTCAATCACATCCATAGTGCTTCTCATTGCAGCCCCGGCCTTTGCCCAGTCGAGCATGGGTGTCGATACCAACGGCCGGTTCGATGGCAGCCCGCCTCCCGGCACGTCGCCGGCCTATGACGCGCAGCAAAGCGGCCTGGAAATACCGCTCGATCCGATCGAAACCGGCGGCATCACCATCCTGCGCCCGTCGAGCTGGAGAGCGCCGTGCGAGCGCGACAGCACGCATCAGACGCGCCGCGATGGCACTGTCAACGCGGCCTGCCCGGACCGGACGAACTAGGGCTGCCGATTGCCTGTTGCGCCACGCCGCCCGCAGCCTTGCGGGCGGGATGTCGGCGTCTGCGCCTAAGCCAGAATGGCTCGCGGCTCGAGAAACGCCTCAAGCCCGAAGGTTCCGAACTCACGGCCCATGCCCGATTGCTTGAAACCGCCGAAGGGTGCAAGCGGCTCGTGCGGCGCGCCGTTGATCACCACGCGGCCTGATTCCATCTGCTCGGCGACCCGCCTGGCGCGATCGATGTCGCTGGAATGGATATAGGCCTGCAGCCCATAGCTCGTGTCGTTGGCAATGCTGATCGCGTCCGCCTCGTCCTTGTAGGGGATGACCGAGAGCACCGGGCCGAAGATTTCCTCGCGGGCGATCCGCATTTCGTTATGCACATTGGCAAAGATCGTCGGGCGAACGAACCAGCCGCGGTCCAAGCCTTCGGGCCGCCCGCTGCCGCCGGTGAGGATCTCCGCACCTTCCTCCTCGCCAAGCCGGATATAGGATTGCACCCGGTCGTATTGCTTCTGGCTCACCATAGGTCCGACCTTGACCTCGGGATCATCGGGGTTGCCAGTCTTGATCGCTTCGATGCCCGATTTCAGCCGCGGCAGGATCTCGGGCATCAGGCTTTCCGGGACAAGAATGCGGGTACCGGCGACGCAGGCCTGGCCGCTGTTCATGAGCCCCATCATCAGCACGGCCGGAATTGCGCTGTCGAGATCGGCATCGTCGAGAATGATGTTCGGTCCCTTGCCGCCGAGTTCCAGCGTCACGCGCTTCATCGTCTCGGCGCCGGAGCGCAGGATCTGTTTGCCGACGGCGGTCGAGCCGGTGAAGCTCACCTTGGCGATATCCGGATGGCTGCTGAACTCGGCGCCGACGACATCGCCGCGGCCGTTGACGATGTTGAACACGCCTTTGGGCAGCCCTGCCTCATGCAGGCATTCGGTGATCAGCTGCGTCTGGATAGCGCTCATCTCGCTCGGCTTGATGACGACGGTGGAGCCCGCAGCCAGCGCGGTGGCCAGCTTGGCGCAGATGAAGCCATAATTGCTGTTCCACGGCGTGATCGCCGCCACGACGCCCAACGGCTGCATGGTCACCGCGGCGCGGCCGATCGTGCGGGTGAAGTCGTAAGTCTCCAGCACTTCCGCCATCTTCAGGAATGCCGAGGCAGCGTAGGGGACCGAAAACCCGGTGAAATATTGCGGGGCGCCGTATTCTTCGGCCATTGCCGCGGTCATCTCTTCGGCGCGGGCCGAAACCGCAGCGGCCAGACGCTGCAGCATCTCGATCCGCTCTTCCTTGCTGGTGCGCGAGAAAGCCGGGAAGGCGCGCTTGGCGGCGGCGATCGCGGCGCGCGCATCCTCGCGGTTGCCGAGCCTGACGGTGCCGATCTTCTCTTCGGTCGAGGGATTGAAGAGCTCGGCGATTTCCTCGCCCTGAGGCGTCACGAAGGCGCCGTCGATATAGACCTGAGTAATGTTGCGCATCGCTTTTCTCCTTTATGCGATACGCCCTATCTGGCACCGGCCGATTGATCTGATAAGCTGCTCAATAACGGACGAGCTGATAAGGAGATCAGGACAATGATGCGCGGCACGCTGGCGGAACTGGAAGCGGTCATCGCCGTCGCTGCCAAAGGCGGCTTCCGCGCTGCTGCCCGCGACCTCTCGATTTCCTCCTCGGCCCTCAGCCAGCAGATCGCCACGCTGGAGGCAAGGCTGGGCGTCCGCCTCTTCAACCGCACCACCCGCAGCGTCACGCTCTCCTCGGCTGGCGAGCAGTTCGTGGCCGAGGTGACCCCGGCGCTATCGGCCATCCGCCGCGCTATCGACCAGGCCGACGAGCACCGCTCCGAGCCTTCGGGCACGCTGAGGATCAACACCTCCATCGGCGCCGCCCGGATGATCGTCGCGCCGCTCGCCGTCGAATATCTCAGGCGCTACCCGGCCATGCAGCTCGAAATCGCCACCGAAGGCGCGCTTGTCGATATCAACGCGAAGGGCTTCGACGCCGGTATCCGCATCCTGGAAGCCGTGCCGCCGGATATGATCTCCGTGCCGATCAACCGTTTCATCCGCCCTGTCATCGCCGGCTCACCCGGCTATTTCAAAGAGAAGGGCATCCCCAAGACCCCCGCCGATCTCGAAACCCACCGCTGTATCCGCGCCCGCATGGCAAGCGGCACCATTTACCGCTGGGAGTTCGAGCGGCGCGGCGAGGCATTCACCATGGATGTGCCCGGCACGCTGATGCTCGACGACAGCGACCTCATCCTGCGCGCTGCGAGAGAAGGCGCGGGCGTTGCGTACCTCAACGAATGGCAGGTCGGCGAAGACCTGGCTTCCGGCCGCCTGATCCGCGTGCTGGAAGATTGGACGGCGCCCTATCCGGGGCTGTGCCTCTATTATCCCGGGCGGCGGCATATTCCGGCCAAGCTCAGGGCGTTTGTCGAGCTGGTCCGGGAGGTCAGATGGGATTGAGAGTCAATCCGCTGTGGCCCCCGATGTCGCTGTTTTCAGAGGCGGTTTTATCAAGGCCATCGCCCTTGCGATAAGAGGCGAAAGGAAGGCCTTTATCAGCCTCTGTGCCTCGCCGATCAGTCCGCAGCCGAGTGTGCTCAAGAGGACCACTGGGACAAAGGATCGAATATCCAACGGGCCCATTTTCGAAATCTGATGGGCAACGATGATGATGACGGTCTGGTGGGCCACGTAGTAGGTCATCATCGATCTGTTCAGGAATGCGATCACCCGGTTGGGGCGGTTGGCCATCCTGCCGGCAAAGCCCAGCAATGCGATGATGGCGCACCATTGGAAGATCGATCTGGCAATCCGCACCAGGACGACGACGGCATCCGGCCAATCTTCCCGCGGGACGGCAACGACGGCTGCCGCAACGACCAGAAAAGAGATGATGGCAAGAGCGCCGCCAAGCCATCTCTGCCGGTCGACTTCACGCCAGAACGTCGACTCCTCCATCAGCAGCGAGCCGGCCATGAACATCGAGAAATAGACGAGATGGGCATAGACGTCGGTGTGTATCGCCCGCGTCTCGCCGAAGATCGGGTATAGCCAGAGTCTCGAGGCGGAAAGCAGAATGATCGGGATCAGGAAGAGGTTTACGCCGCGGAGCGAATTTGCGAATGCGGACGGGAGGTTCGGCCAGACCCTCTGAAGGTAAGGCCAGAGAAACGACCAGGCGAAGACGTAGATCCAGAGATAGGCCAGGAACCAGAGGTGCTCGAGCGTTAGCCCGGAGACCATGAAGGCTTTCCAGAACTCCCAATAGGAGAGGCCGGGAAAAGGATTGAACTCCGAAAGATATATCTGGGGCGGGACAACAAGAAGAACGCCCAGCGTGAAGGGCAGCAGCAATTGCCGCGTTCGCGTCCCTCGGATGTCACTGACAGATCGGCTGCGCAGAAGCGACCGCGTGACGAGCCCCGAGATGAAGAAAAGCAGGCTCATCCGCCACGGATGAGAGGCGGCAGCAATCAGATCGACCAGCCGGCTGCCGTCGATGGAGTTGAGCAGCCACGTCCTCGTCCCATAGGCGAGACTTGTATGATAGATAATCAGCGTGCCGAAACACAGGACGCGCAACGCGTCGAGATCGTGGCGCCGCCCGCCCGATTTGATGTCCGTCATGATTGTTTGCCCCAACCCAGGCAATGCAATCATAGGAATGTTTATTAGATCTTAATTTTTCTTCTCAGGTTGCATCGAACGTCCGCAAATCGCAATTTTTTGCGGCAACCTGAGATATGTGCGCCGGAAATCCGGCCTCGCCGGGCATCCGAACTTCGCGATCGTTCTGTGGGCCAGCCGTCACCGCTTCAGGTCGATCCAGACTTCCCGCTGACGCCATCGGCGGATGGCACGGCGTTTCGCGCCGCTTCCTTGAAATATTGGGAAACCGTCAGACGCAGTGCCTTGGCATCGTCAGATGAAATTCCATGCGGTTCATAGGTGACATCGGCCACGTCGCGTTTTGAAAAATAGCCGTAGAACATCAAGGCCGAGAGATAGCTGCCATAGATCGATGGATGGTTGCAGTCATCGTAGAGGGTGAAACTCTGAGGGCGGCTCTGCAGGTCTTCCCAGACGAGCCCGACATTCACCAGATCGACCCCGGTCGATGCCGCAAGGCGGGCATGCTGTTCCTGAATATTGCGGTGCATGTTGGCATAGCCGGCAGGCGAAATCCCGGTTGCCGATTTCGGCATGCCTTCATTATCCTTGCACTGATCGGTATAGCGCCAGGTCACGAACATCGCAGGCCTGGACCCCTTGCCCTGCGCCTCCCGGATCAGATCGGCGGCGACATCCCAGGTGTCGCCGGAGCGCTCGGCGCTGTATTGATCGCTGCTCAGCACCTGCAACACGACATGATCCCAGCGCCGTGCCAGCAAAGCCTGCGTATTCGGGTCGTCCATATGGGTCTTCAGACTCACCCCCGGCTCGGCATCCATGACGATCTCAAGCTTGTTGGGATAGCCCGCCGAGTCGGCGATCGAACGCACCATGTCAGGCATGTGGTGATAAAAGGTCCGGCTGTTGCCGATGAACAGCGCCGTCTCCTGCGGCCTTTTATCGAACACATCGGCGGCGTCGCGCACATAGCCGCTGAATGGCGGCAGGAAGACAAGTGAGCCGAGTAAAATTACAAACAGGGTGCCTGCCCGAGCGAATTTAAACAACATGTGTCCTCATGGCGGTCGCGGTGCCCTATGAGGTAGCCATCGATACGTAAAGGATGGGTTGAATAAACTGCGTGATTTTTAGGCCTGCGGGTTTTGGGATGTCGGAAATGAGTCAGCGCCGGTTGGATCTATGGCGTAAGAGCCTTCCACCAGCCCAGCCGGCAATAGCGGCCCCGCCCAGGATCGTTCCTGCCGCCGCGAAAAACACCAGCATCGGCCGCCCCATATCGGCCCAGAGACCGCCGAGCGCCATCCCTGCCGCTCCGCCTGCCGTCAGCACGGCATTCAGCAGCGCCTGACCTTCCGATGTCCGGCCGTGCGGCAGCGCCTGATCGATCATCTGCTGCATGACGAGCAGGCTGGGTGAGATGAAGAGCCCAGCGAGTGCGAGAATGGGAAGAAGCAGAAACGGTGGGGAGGCCAGCCACAGGCTGAGGCCTGTGGCTGCCAGCCCAAGACCGAAGCCGGAAAGAGACGCGGCAAGCAGCCGATGACCGGCAAGGCGCCATTTTCGCGCGCCGAAGAACAATCCGCCGCCGATGCTGCCGATGGCAACTGCCGCAAACATCAGGCCGAGCATCAGGCCACGCGTCGAGATCGCCTGGGCTGCGGACGTCAGGGCAACATCCATCTGCCCGAAGCCGATAGACATGGCTGCTGCAACGAGTGCGATGAGCAGCACGCCGGGCTGCAGAACAACGGCCCGTGCCGCGCCTGCCGTCGGCGTATCGGGCTTCTCACCGCTGGCTTGGCCCGCTGGAGAGAAGGAATAGCCAACCCCGCCTGCCGCAAGCAGGATGCAGGTGGCAATGACGGGAAGCGCCGGACCGCCGCCATATAGGCCCGCGACGACCAAGGGCCCGAGCACGAAAAGCGTCTCCACGGCCACTGCATCGAGGGCATAGGCAGGTGCCAGCAGCCCCGAGCTTTCCGGCACCAGCTGCCGCCAGGCAACGCGCATTGCTGGCGTTATCGGCGGGAAAAACAGGCCAACGCCGAGCGCCAATCCGGCGATAATAGGAAGCCCCCATTCCATCTGCGTGCCGGTCAACGCCAGGGCAAGAAATGCCGCCGATATCACGGATGTCCCGCCGATGATCGGCCGGTGCGGACCTCTATCGAGCGCGCGGCCCCAGAACGGCACGGACGAGGCGCTGCCGAGCGCGAAAGCTCCGGAGACGGCGCCGCCATGCGCGTAGGAGCCGGTTGCCGCCTCGACGAGGATCAGCAGGCTGAGCGGAACCATGGCGATCGGCAACCGGGCGATGAAAGCCGCGATATAGGACCAGCGGGCGGCGGATATCGTGAGGATGGCAAGATATGCGTTCACGGCTCAGGCCACGCCGGTGGTTTCGCATCAACTGTCATCCTGCTCACAAATCCGTCCCCCAGAATCGGTACGTCGCCACCTATACAAACGGCGCCGGAACGAAATGGCAACACTTCCGCTGGTAGGCTGGGCCGTTGGCGGCACGCAAGTGGGCAGGATCGAATGGCGGACATCGCTTCGCCGAAAGGGTTTAAGGGCAATGTTCAATCGCGTGATAATCTATGCGGCCGATATCGAGGCAACCGCCAGCTTTTACGAGACGCACTTTCAGTTCACCGTTCGCAGGCTTGAAGGTGACAGGATCGTCGAGCTCATTCCGAACTCGGGCGGTGGGTCGATCTTACTTCATCCCGCGGCCAAGGGGCAGCGGCGCGGGCAGTCCATCGTAAAGCTGGTGTTCGATGTGCAGGATGTTAGCGCGTTTTGCGGCGAATGCGTAGCGAAAGGGTTGACGTTCGGTCCCGTTCACGTCGCCGACGGCTATGAATTTGCCAATGCCAAAGATCCTTGCGGCAACTCGATTTCAGTATCCAGCCGGGCATACCGCTCACCTTTGCCGGATGCCTCTAGTTCGCTTATCCGCAAAGGGCCGAAACCGGAGCGTTGACGCTTCACTCCGGGGGCGTCACCCTCTCAAACAAATGCTCATACACCAACACCAATCCCCGCTCGTCCACCCTCAGATCCGCCTCGAACCCGATCGAGTTACCAAGATCGACATAGCGCACCCGCCCCGGCCCCTGCCTGTCGTAGCGCTGCCTGGAGCGGTGCACCATCATCGCCGGGCCGTCGATGAAGGCGGTGTCGAGGGTCAGGCTGGCGCCTGAGGTTTCCGGGGTGCGGCGGATCGGGAAGGTGTTGCAGAAGGGGGTGACGGAGAGGTCGGGTTCGTCGGCGCCGTCGAGATCGGGGCGGCACAGGCCGTCCACCGTCCAGCCGCCGGGCACGCGCTCCAGCGTCAGCCTCCGGTGGTCGCGGCCGTTCCAGCGCTCGACGGCGACCGATTGCGCGCTCCAGCTGGCGTCCAGCCGCCAGTGATGGTCGAGCCGGAAGCCGCCGTCTTCGAGACAGAGGACCGTGGATGATGCCGTGACGCTTTCGGCGCCGATCGACAGGGTGAGACGCTCGAAACCTTCGATATCGGTACGGCGCCAGAACAGGACGGATTTTTCCATGCGAGAGCCTCCCTTACGCGCGTGGATGCGCCTTGCGGAGATCGTGCAGAGGGGGCGTCAGCCGAACTCCCGGCCCTGTGGCCGGGCACAACCTAGCATTTTTACGGTCGCCGTTGAACCATCCGGTTATGAAGGCTTCGCCACGGCGCCGATCTGGTGCCAGTGGCGGTTATCGCGCTCGATGAGCTCGTCGGCGCAGGCCGGTCCCATCGTTCCCGGCGCATAGGCTTCCGGCGCGCCCTCCTTGGCCCAGAGGTCGAGGAAGGGCTGGACGGCCGCCCATCCGGCCTCGATGCCGTCTGCACGCTGGAACAGCGTCTGGTCGCCGATCATCAGGTCGTAGATCAGCGATTCATAGCCGGTCATCTTGCCGATATCGAACTTGTCGGCGTAGCGGAAATCGAGCGAGACGGGCACGGTATCGACCGAAAGGCCGGGGGACTTGATGGAGATTTCCATGCTCATGCCCTCGTCCGGCTGCACCTGGATGACCAGCCGGTTCGGCGGCAGGCGGCGCGTCACGTCGGTCTCGCGGAATTGCGCGAAGGGAACCGGCTGGAAGGTGACGACGATCTCGGTATCGCGCGCCGTCATCGCCTTGCCGGTGCGGAGATAGAAGGGCACGCCGGCCCAGCGCCAGGTATCGGCATAGAGTTTCAGCGCCACGAAGGTCTCGGTCTTGCTATCAGGCGCCACCTGCGGCGTTTCGTGATAGGCGGTGATATCGGCGCCGTTGAGCTTGCCCGCGGTATAGACGCCGCGCACGCCATGGGTCTTTGCTTCCTCGGGCGTATAGACCCGCAGCGCCTTCAAGACCTTGCTCTTCTCGTTACGGATTGCCTCGGCGTCAAAGCTGTTCGGCGGCTCCATGGCGATCATCGCGAGCAGCTGGAAGAGATGGTTCGGCACCATGTCGCGCAGCGCGCCGGTTGCGTCGTAGAAGGCGCCGCGGCTGCCGACATCGACGATCTCGGCGGCGGTGATCTGCACATTGTCGATATAGCGGTTGTTCCACAGCGCCTCGATCATCATGTTGGCAAAGCGCGCCGTCATCAGGTTCTGCACCGTTTCCTTGCCGAGGAAATGGTCGAGCCGGTAAACCTGGTTTTCCGAGACCTTGGCAAGAATCTGCGCATTCAGCGCCTTGGCTGAGGCAAGGTCGGTGCCGAAGGGCTTTTCGATGGCGATGCGCCGGAAGCTGTTATCGCCTTCCGTGGTCAGCTTGTTGGCGGCAAGACGCTCGACGATCTCGCCGAAGAAACGCGGCGGCACCGCGAGGTAGAAGGCGGCATTGCCATCAAGCCGCTTGCCGATCTCGCCATAGATTTCATCCTTGGTGAAATCGCCGGAGAGGTAGGAGATGCGGCTGCGCAGCTTCAGCCAGGCCTCGTCCTTCGACATCGGCTGGTCGCCGCCGAGGCCGGAGAGAAATTCGTCCAGCTTGCCGCGCAGCATCTCGTCATCGCCCGGATCGATGCCGATGCCGAGAATATGGAGATCGTCGCCGACCAGGCGGCTGCGCGTCAGGTTGATGATCGCCGGGATGAGCAGACGCCGCGTCAGGTCGCCCGTGGCGCCGAAGATCACAAGCGTGGCGGGCGGGGTGGGCACGGCATCGGTCATGGCGGTCTCGCTCCTTGCGTATCGCAGCGAATATAAGCGAGGGGGCGCCGGGAGCAAGCGGGACGGCGTGACGCAGAGTGCGCCAGCCACCCGGCATGTCAGGCGCCCTGCGGCGCAGGCGCCAGGATGCCCTGCTCGACGGCCAGCGCGATCAGCCGGGCGCTGAGTTCGCCCAATGTATCGGATGCCACGCCGATCGGCAGCATGCGCCGTTCGACGCTTGCTGCCGTCACCCCGGCCGAACCCCAGGTGCCGCCCTCGGTGAAGAAATTGTGCAGCAGCGGCTGCAGGCGGTCCATGGCATTGGCAAAGCGCGATTCCGCCGAGACCTTCGCCTCGAACTCGTTCCAGAGCGCCCGGAATTCTTTTGCCTGATCATCCGGCAACAGCGCAAAAATCCGCTCGGCGGCCTTCAGCTCCCGCTCCACCTGGCTCGCGGCAAGCACTGTGTCATAAGCAAAGGTATCGCCTGCATCGATCTCGACGATATCGTGGATCAGCAGCATCTTCAGGACGCGCAGAAGCTCGACCTTCTCGCGCGAATGCTCCGAGAGCACCATGGCCATCAGCGCCAGCTGCCAGGTGTGCTCGGCATCATTCTCGACGCGCGAGCGATCCAGAAGCGGCGTCCTGCGCAGCACCGTCTTCAGCTTCTCGACCTCAAGAATGAAGGCCAGTTGCTCCATCAGACGGCGATTGCCGAGAAAGCCTTCGAGATAATCGGCGGTGATCTGTTGGCGCATGTCAAACTCCTCATGCTGCGTGACGGCAAGGCGGGCGGGTCAGGCCGCCGGTGGCGTAGCATCGAACCCCGCCAAGCGCCATATCGCGATGTCAGGACTGGAGAAATCCACCGCGCTCCTTATGTCATTCCCGACGGCAACAAGCGGGGAGGAAACGCAACATGGCCAAGAACACCATCTGCCTCTGGTATAACGGGGATGCTGAGGAAGCCGCAGGCTTCTACGCCTCGACCTTTCCCGACAGCGCGGTGACCGCTGTCGTCCGGGCGCCGGGCGATTATCCCGATGGCAAGCAGGGCGATGTGCTGGTGGTCGAATTCACCGTTGCAGGCGTCGCCTGCATCGGCCTCAACGGCGGCCCGGCCTTCCCGCAGAGCGAAGCCTTTTCCTTCCAGATCGCGACTGAAACCCAGGAAGAAACCGACCGCTACTGGAACGCCATCGTCGGCAATGGCGGCAAGGAAAGCGAATGCGGCTGGTGCAAGGACAAATGGGGCCTCTCCTGGCAGATCACCCCACGCGTGCTGAGCGAGGCTCTGAAAGCCTCTCCAGCGGAAGCCAAGCGCGCCTTCGACGCGATGATGACGATGCGGAAGATCGACATCGCGGCGATCGAGGCGGCAAGGCGGGGGTGAAGGAATAGCAGCCTGTTTGAACAACTTATCAAACCTTGATATGATTTAGTCGTATCAAGGAGGCCGGGATGCGGACCACGCAAGCATTGAGCATCACACTGCCGGTCGAGATGGCCCAGATGGTCAAGGACAAAGTGTCATCCGGCGAGTATGCCAGCGAAAGCGAGGTCATTCGTGCCGGTCTGCGGGCCCTGAGCGCTCAAAATGCCGCGATCGACAGATGGTTGCAGGGAAGAGGTGCCGCCGGCGATCGATGCGCATGACGCCGATCCCGGCCGCGCGATCCCCATCGCAGAGACGCGCAAGCGCCTTCAATCCTTCATGGACGCTCGACTCTCCGCCAAGCCCGCTGCCAAATGAAATACACGGTCGCTTTCGATCCCCGGGCCGAAGCGGACTTGCAGCAGATCTATCTTTATCTGGCGGATTTGGCGGTCACCGGATCGCCAGCGCTTACGTCAATCAGATCATCGACTAATGCCAGGAATTCGAGACGTTTCCTGAGCGTGGCCGCCGTCTCGACCATATGAGGCCAGGTCTGCGCACAGTCGGTTTCAAAAGGAAGGCGACGATCGCCTTCCTTGTCCGGGCGGACAGCGTTACAATCCTGCGCATCTTCAATCACGGCAGAAATGCCGTACTGGATGATGATGGTGAACCGTCAGCGGGCTGATCAGCCCTTCACCGCCACCATGAAAATCCGCGGGAAGCGCAGCAGCACGCGGCCGTCGGTCATTTTAGGATGGGCCTTTTCGATGCGTTCCAGGTAATCGGCCAGAAACGCCTCGCGATTCTCTTCGCCGGCCTGGGCGAGATAGGGCATCAGCCCGGTGCCCTTCAGCCATTCGACGATCGCAGCCGCATCCGCCATCGGGTGGTTGTAGATCGTGTGCCAGATATCGACGCGAGCAGCCTTGGCGGAAAGCCGGCCGTAATAGGTCGAAGCCGGCGGCAGCGGCTTGCGGCGCACGCTTTTCTTCTCGAAACTGGCCTTCCACGGCCCGGCATGGGCGGTTTCTTCCATTGCCAGATGCGTCGGCTCGGAGAGATTGTCGGGCATCTGTACGGCCAGCACACCGCCCGGCGCCAGTCCGTCCATCAGCCGGTCGAAGATGTCGAGATGGTCGGGCAGCCATTGGAAGACGGCATTGGCAAACAGCAGATCGGTCTCGCCCGAAGGCTGCCAGGTGGACAGATCGGCCTTTTCGAAGCGCGTCTGCGGCAGGCGCTTGCGGGCTGCTTCCAGCATGTTGTCGTCGCTGTCGAGGCCGGAGACATTGTCCGCACCATAGCGATCGACGATCAGTTCGGTGGAATTGCCCGGTCCGCAACCGAGGTCGATGGCGTTTCTGACGGATGTCAGCGGCACCTGGGCCAGGAGATCGCGCGCCGGGCGCGTCCGTTCATCCTCGAATTTGACGTATTGGCTGGCAGACCATGCCATGGCGGAACCTCCTGCTGATATGTCTTTGCGCGGAGCGCCGATCAGTGCGCCGCGGGCCAGCCATCTCTATCAGCAATCCGGAGCCGCTTATACGCGCGCTGCGATGACAAACCAGTGAACATCAGTCAAAAAAGGCGCCCTTTACCGGCGCCTTTCGAGATGCTCAGGCAGCCCGGATCCGCGTGCTTCCGCTATTGGCTGCCGCACCCATCCGCTGTGCTGCCACCGGTGAGCCGGAGGCTTCCGCCGGAGCCGCAAGCTGGCCTGCCGCATCGCTGTCGATGATCGCCGAAAACGCCGCTGCCGTGGCCCCGTCGTTGCAATAGCCATGCGCCTGGCCGGCCGAAATATGAAGGATGTCGCCTGCAGAAACCGCGATCTCCTCGCGGCCCTGATCCGTCATCCGCCAGACCGTCAACCGGCCCTCGATGATGCGCAGCACTTGTTCGCTGCCGATCGTTTGCGCGGTGCCGGAAACACCGGCGGGCACGCTGACATCGACGATGCTCAGCCATGCGCCCTGCAGGCGCACCGTGCGCTCGATGCGCTCGGCAGCAACGAAAAACACCTTGGAGCCCGTCTGGGCAAAGTTTTTGACACTGGAGTTGGACATTAACGTCCCTTTCATTCTTTTTCTTGCGGCAGCCCGTTAGACCTTCGCAGCCGGTTTGGCAACCTCCGAGATGTCGGGGACAACAGTCGCGAAGCGATCGGCGATCTCTGCCAGCGCTGTGCGCTGAACCGTGTCGGCCGGGATGACGCTGCCCAGCGGATCCGGCAGATCGCGGGTCGCCGTGGCCGATGCGACGACGGTCGCCTGCAGCCCGAGGTCGAGGGCAGCCCGTGCGGTGGCCCCGATGCACATATGCGTCATGAAGCCCACGAGGATCAGTTCCGTTCGGCCGGTATCCGCAGCAATCGCGGCTAGGGTCGCCTGGAGTTCGGTTCCGGCAAAGGCGTTGGGCAGCGTCTTCGAAATGATCGGCTCGCCATCGGCAGGCGTCAGCGCAGGCATGATACCGGCGCCATGCGAACCGGCCGCAAACAGCCAGCTATCGGCTCCTGACAGGTGGATGACATGGACGACCGGAACACCGTCAGCGCGGGCCTTGCCAAGCAGGCTCTGGATTTCCTTGGTGGCCCCGGCGACGCCTGAAAGCGGCAGGCTGCCGTCTGCATAGTCATTTTGCGCATCGATGATGACGAGAACTGCTTTCGTCCAGTCGGCCGCTTTCGCGGTGACGCCGGAGCGCTGAAGAAGGGTGAAGGGAGCCATGCGTTCATCTCCTGTTTTACAGATGGAGAATGATGTAACGCCTTTCCGTGTGATCGAATATTCGCTAATTATTCGCAATGGCTGAGCAAAAACGCACAGATATCGATTGGGAAGATCTCCGCTTCTTCGCGGCGCTCGCAAGGCATCGCAGCCTGTCGGCGGCGGCCCGCGCATTGAAGGTCAACCATGCCACCGTTGCGCGCCGAATATCCGCGCTCGAGTTGAGCCTCGGCGCGCAGCTCTTCGAACGCCGCCCCGATGGATATGTGCTGACGGCGCAGGGGCAATCGATATCGGCAGAGACTGCGGCGATGGCGTCGGCAGCCTCTGCGATCCGTGACCGAGTCGTCTCGCCGGAGGGGCCGGGCGGACGCGTACGGCTGACGACCATCCGTTCGGTTGCCGATCTGCTTCTCGCGCCAAATCTCGGCCAAGTCCTCGATAGACTTCCCGGCATCGAGCTCGAAATCCTGACGGATGTTCGCGTCCACAGCCTGGCACATCGCGAGGCCGATATCGCGTTGCGTCTCGGTCGGCCGAAGGACAGCGACCTGACCGGCAAGCGCGTTGCCACCATCACGCACGGTTTCTACGCCAGTGCGACGATGGCTGCCCGCTGGCGGGCAGGCGAGGCCGTGCCCTTGATCGGATTCGATCTCGACAGCGAGCAGTTGATCGCCGAGGCCCGCTGGCTCGAAACGCACTATGCGCATCATTCCTATTCGGTGCGCTCCGGCAGTACCATCACCCAGGCGGTTGCCGCCGCAAACGGCATGGGCGTCGTCATGCTGCAACGCTTTCAGGCGAGGCAATATCCGTCGCTTGTCGAGATTGATTTCGGCGCTGTCATGCCGGGCCGCGAGCTGTGGATGCTGGCGCCATCGGGCCTGATGGGCGTGCCAAGGGTCAGCGCCATATGGGAGCGTCTGGCCATCCTGTTTGCAGGCCTTGGCGATCTCTAGCGCTTCTTCTCCGCCTTGATCCGCTTCACGACCGCATCCAGCACCGCGCTATTGCCGGTGATGAACCGCTCGGCCACGACCTTCAGCTGCTCGATATTCGTCGTGCTGGCATCGTCCAGATCGTCGTTGGCGCCCTGAAGCGCGCCGTCGATACGGAAATAGGCAAGGGTCTCGGGTTTCGCAAAGCTCATGTCTGTCGAGCCTTCGGTATTCAGCCTGGCGCCCTTGGGGTTCAGCAGCTTGTTCGCCTGATAGGCCGCCGTGCTTGCCTGTCCCTGCATCAGCACCGAGATGAGCGGTGTGCCGTTCTGCGGGTTGATCCAGCCGAAGGCACCCCAGTTCTTGGCCTGCTGATAGGGAATCTTGCGGTTCTGCCGCCCGGTGCCGAGCGACAGCACGACGAAGCTGTCATCCGCCGCCTGCCAGAGCTTACGCGCCTCGACATAGGCCGCCAGCACCGGATCGTTGGCAAACACGCCGCCATCGATCAGCGGGATCTTTCTTTGCGCGTCGCCGGCCGGCTTGCCGAGGTTCTCGACCAGTGCCGGCTCGAAATAGGTGGGTGCGGCAGAGGAGCCGCGCGCCGCTTCCCAGAAGCGGAACTTGGCGTTCTCCATATCGCAATTGGTCATGAACACGGCTTCGCGCTGGTGAATGTCATAGCCGGTGATCAGCACCTTCGTCAGTCCGTCGGCAATCAGCGTGTTGGCCCCGAGACGGGCCTGGAGCTTCTCCTCCAGCGCCGTCGCATCGTAACGCTCCTCCTGCCATCCGCCGATATTGAGGATGCGGGCGATGATCTTGGAATAGAAGATGTCCTTGCCCTCGTCGGCATAGAGCTTGACGAGATCGGCAGGCGTGCAGGCGGCGATCTTCTTGTTCTTGGGGTTCGGGCAGGTCAGTCCGGCGGCGATGATGGCGCCGGTCGAGGTGCCGCCGATCAGGTCGAAGGCCTCATGCATGGCAAGGTCCTTCAGGCGCTTGGCAAGCTCGGCGATCACAAGTGCAGGAATGAGGCCGCGGATGCCGGCGCCATCGATCGATAGAATAAAACGAACCGTCATGTTCCCCTCCGCTCCGAAATCATTCCGGGCAGAAGGGATTATGCTTCATGTATTATAAATTGCAACTCGACTAAATACACCAATAAATAGTTAACGATTGCGCTTCGACTGTGCCGTTGCGGCACGCCTAGAATTGCGTGATCACGCTGATGCCGAGCCCTTCCGACCGTTCCATCGCGGCGAGGGCGGGCACGGCATCGGCGAGGCTGATCCGCTTGCCGATAAGCTTCTGCGGCGCGATCTTGCCGGCCGAAAGCATCGCCAGCATCGCGTCATAGCGCCAGGCCTGCATGCCGTGGCTGCCGTAGATCTCCAGCTCGTGGCCGATCACCTGCGCCATCGGGATCTGAGGCGTCGAATGGTCGCCGAGCATCAGGCCGATCTGCACATGCCGCCCGCGCCGCCGAAGGTTCTTGATCGAGTTGAAGCAGGTGACAGGATGGCCAAGCGCATCGATGGAGACATGCGCGCCGCCTTTTGTGATCTCGCGCACTGCCTCGGGCACATCGCCCACCGTGGCCGCATTGACCGTCGCCACCGCGCCGCATTCGCGCGCAAAGGCGAGCTTCTCGTCCGAGATATCGATAGCGATCGGATTGGCGCCGAGGGCCGCCGCGATCATGATGGCCGAAAGGCCGACGCCGCCGCAGCCGTGGATGGCGATCCACTCGCCGGGTCCAGTGCGGGCCTGATCGGCCACGGCGCGGAAGGAGGTGGCGAAGCGGCAGCCGAGGCTGGCGGCCGTCGCATCGTCGATCGTTTCAGGCAGATGCACGAGGTTGGTCTCGGCATAGTCGATCGCCACATATTCGGCGAACGAGCCCCAATGGGTGAAACCCGGCTGGAACTGGTTCGGGCAGACCTGCTGGTTGCCGGAATGGCACTCGCCGCAATGGCCGCAGCCCGAGACGAAGGGCACGGTCACCCGGTCGCCGACCTTGAAACGCATCACGCCCTTGCCTGTGGCGACGATCTTGCCGGCCAGCTCGTGGCCCGGCACATGCGGCAGGCGGATATCGGGGTCGTGCCCCATCCACCCATGCCAGTCGCTGCGGCAAAGCCCGGTGGCGCCGACGGCAATGACGACGCCGTCTTCCGAAGGCGAGGGATCGGCCACGGTGCGGATCTCCGGCAGCTTGCCGAAGGCGTCGTAATACATGGCTTTCATGGTGTTCTCCCGCGTTCGAATCCGGCCCTATGATGGCACGGCGCGCGCCTCGCTTTCCATCATTTTTGCTGATCGATCCATCGCATAGGCGTGAAGGGCGGAGACGGATTGTTGCGGCGGGGAAAGCGCATGCGCCATTTTCTTGCGTCCGCTTTTTGAGCGATAGTTTCTCCTTGACCCCGCCAGTTTGGAAGGATTTTGCTTCTGCAACTTGTTTGAGGAGAAGAAAAATGGCCGTCAACACAGCGCCCCGTTCCACCACCTGGACCTATGTCGATGGCGAGTGGCTGAGCGGCAATCCGCCGCTGATCGGCCCGACCTCGCACGCCATGTGGCTCGGCTCCACCGTCTTCGACGGCGCCCGCTGGTTTGATGGCATCGCGCCCGATCTCGATCAGCACTGCCAGCGCATCAACCGCTCGGCCGTCAACATGGGCTTGAAGCCGACCAAGACGCCCGAGGAAATCGAGGCGCTCGCCTGGGAAGGCATCAAGAAGTTCGACGGCAAGACGCCGATCTATATCAAGCCGATGTACTGGGCCGAGCATGGTGCGCCGTTCAGCGTCGTCACCGCCGATCCGGAATCGACCCGTTTCGTGCTCTGCCTCTTCGAAGCGCCGATGGGCGGCCATGGCGGCTCGTCGATCACCGTCTCGCCCTTCCGCCGCCCGACGCCGGAGACGGCGATGACCGAGGCCAAGGCTGGCTCGCTCTACCCGAATTCCGGCCGCGCCATCGCCGAAGCCCGCGCGCGCGGCTTCGACAACGCGCTGATGCGCGACACAAACGGCAATGTCGTCGAGACGGCTTCCTCGAACGTCTTCATGGTCAAGGATGGCGTGGTGTTCACCCCGGTCGCTAACCGCACCTTCCTCGCCGGCATCACTCGCGCCCGCGTCATCGGCCTGCTCCGCCAGGCGGGTTTCGACGTCCGCGAGACCACGCTCTCGGTCGAAGACTTCATGGGTGCCGACGAGATCTTCACCTCCGGCAACTACTCCAAGGTCGTCGGCGTCGTCAGGCTCGATGGCCGCGATTTCCAGGAAGGTCCGGTCACGCGCAAGGCGCTGGAGCTTTATATGAACTGGGCCTATGGGCGGACGGCGAGCGGGGAGTAGCGCCCGCTCCACCCTCAACGGCGCTCTGTCACACCGTCAGCATCCGCGCACGCTCATCCTGCGTGATTCCATAATCCTTGCAGGGCAGGCCGTCCGAAACCTCGTCACTGAGAAACGTCATCCCGAGCTTCTCGGCCACCTTGATCGATGCATCGTTGCCCGCAAAGATGTTGGCGACGATGCGTGGCAGATTCAGCGTTTCGAAGCCGTGGTCGAGCACGGGGCGCGCGGCCTCCGTCGCGTAGCCCTGGCCCCAGGCATGGCGGTTCAGCCGCCAGCCGATCTCGATGTCGGGTCCGATCGTGTCGTAGGGGATCAGCATCACCCAGCCGAGAAACTGCTTCGGCGCGGTCTTGGCAAAGATCGACCAGTAGCCGAGACCTTCGCCGAAATCGCTTTCCATGCGGTTGATGACGAAGCGCCTGTGCGCGTCCGGATCGGCCCAGGGGCCGGGAATATAGCGCGTCACCTCGGGGTCGCGGTCCATCGCCATACAGTCATCGAGGTCGGCCAGCGTCCGCGGACGCAAAATGAGACGGTCGGTGACGAATATCTGCTGCAAGCGCTTCTCCCGTTGCATGCGGTTCCGTTCTGAAACGCAATCATAGCGCCGGGAGTTGCAAACGATAGTCTCAGTTTTCGTCTTTTGGCTTCACAATCCACGTGAAGGCGGCACCGGCGGCAAGCAGGACACAGGTTCCCAGGAACACCGAGGGCATGCCGATATGGCCGCCAACGAAACCGCCGAGCACCGGCCCGGCCACCTGGCCGACATATTGCGATGAGACCGAGAGGCCGAGAATGCTGCCTGCCGCGCTATCTGGCACGCTGTGGCGGATCACCGCCGAGATGCAGGGCAGCAGCCCGCCGAGGGCGATCCCCATCAGGAAGCGCAGGATGATCAGCTGCCAGGCGCTGGTGACGAAGGCCTGCGGGATCAGCAGAACCGCGGCCACCGCCAGCGCGCCCGCGATCACCGGCCAGTGGCCGATGCGGTCGGCGAGCTTTCCGAGCCGCGAGGCAGAGAGGATGCTGCCAAGCGCCGCTGCCGACATGACGACGCCTGCGATCATCGTCACGCTTGCCTGATCCGTGACGAGATCTGCGACATAGACGGTGATGATCGGCTCGATCGACATGTTGGCGAGCATCAGCAGCATGCCGGTCAGAAGCATGGCGATAACCGGCCCCTTGTCCGGGATCGAGCGCCAGCCGCCACTGGCCTTGGCGGCCTGCTTGCGGGCGGGGGACTTCTCCTCCTTGATCAGAAAAGCGGTGCCGAGGAACGCCAGGAAGATGAAGGCACCGGCGGCCAGAAATGTGCCGCGGATGCCGATCAGCGGCGGCAGTGCCCCGCCGATCAGTGGGCCGACGAGATTGCCGGCCATGATGCCTGATGACAGCATGCCGAGCGCCCAGGCCGAACGGTCCTTCGGCGTCTGCGTCGCCACCAGCACCATCGAGCCGGAGGAATAGCCACCGGCCAAGCCGACGAAGAGGCGGAGCGCCACCAGCTGCCAGACGTCTCCCGCCATGCCCATCAGCGAAATGGCGATCGTCATGCCCAGACTGGCGCGCACAAGCATCAGCTTGCGCCCATAGATATCGCCGAGCCTGCCCCACAGCGGCGCCACGAACGCGGCGGCAAAGAAGGTCGCGCCATAGGCAATACCCGACCATTGGACGATCGCCGCATGATCGCGGACACCGAGTTCCTCGACATAGAGCGGCAGGAAGGGAAGCAGCAGCGTCATCGCCACGATCGTCGTAAACGAGCCGATCAGCGAGACGGCGAGGTTGCGTTTCCAGTAAACGGACCCGGCCGCGGCGTCGGCTGCGTTCATCGGGGTGTCGGCCATATCAGGGGTTCTCTATGCGTCTTCGGGAGCCTTGGGGAGCGGGCAGCCTACGCCCGGCTTATCGCGGTGCCAAGGACGGATAGCGCCCGAACCGTCTGCTCGTTTGCGGCTTTCACTGGTTTCCGCTATAAACTGATTGCAAATCGAAACCGGAAAAAGGATGAGGTTTGCGATGAGTGTGACGGACGATCGAGAGCAGATGATCCGCGCCCTGTTCGCCGCCTATCTCGAAGGCCACAAGGATATCGTCGGCGCGATGCTGTCGGATGATTTCACCTTTTCCAGCCCGCGAGACGATCATATCGGCCGCGCCGCCTATTTCGACCGCTGCTGGCCAGAGCCGCCTGCCTTCCGCGCCATCGAGATCGAGTACCTCACCATCTCCGGCGACGAAGCCGCCATCCGCTATCGCGCCGTCAAAAACGACGGCTCCGCCTTCCACAACATGGAAAGCTTCCGCTTCAAGGGCGGGAAGATCGTCTCGGTCGATGTTTATTTCGGACGTGAGGCCAATGATCGATGACGACGAATACTGCGATCGCCGGCCGTTTTTCAGATCTTGCCTGGGGACAATTCACGGCGGACAGGACCGGTTCCGAAAGCGCCGGGCCCGCCGTGCCATCCCCATCCTGTCCATTAACGGGAAAAACACGTGGGTTTAACCATGTTGCTTAGCCTTTGATTCATCCTCCCAGAGCAGTTTGCGGCCGGGGTGGCTGGGAACCAACCTCGAAGGATCGGAAGCTATGACCTATGCACTTGTGCTCTTCTCGGCCGTGACGGCGATCGTGGTGTCGATTTCTGCGATCGGCACGGCGCCGGCGCCAAACAGCAAGTGGCCGGAAATCCAGCCGGAAAAGACCTCCAGACTGGTGCAGGCGCACCGGCCCTGATCCGCCACATTTTGCATGAACGGCGGGTTCATCGCCGGTTCAGGGCAGGGGGCTAAATCTCTCGCCTGGCTGGATTTTTGGAGAACCGCAATGAAGATCATCACGCTGGCAGCAGCGCTCGTTATCGGAGGCCTTTCGGCACTGTCAGCCGAAGCAATGCCGGTTGCGCCGCTTGCCGTGGACAATGCCGCCGCATCCGATGTGACCAAGGTGGATTACGCCTGCGGCCGCGGCTGGCACATGACCCGCTGGGGCGAATGCCGCCGCAACGACTATCGCCGCTATGCACCGCCTGTCCGCTACTGGCACCGTCCCCCACCGCCGCGCTGGGGCTGGGGCGGCGGCTGGGAACGCCCGCGTCCCTATTACCGCGACCGTGACCGCGGCTGGGATGGCGGTGGTCGTTACGACCGCTACTGAGCGATAGTGAAGCGAATAGCAAACCGGGGCAGAGGCCCCGGTTTTCTGTTTTCGTAGCTCAGCGACGCTTCGGCGATTGATCTCTGTTGATGACAACCGGCGTTTAGCGTATCTCAAGAATGAGGTACGTACATCATTTCGGACGTCAACTAAAACGCGGGGAGGCAAGACAGTGGAAACATTCAATCCAAAGCCGGAATTTGCCATCAGAGACGAAGAGGCACTTCGGGGCCTGTTCGAGCCGACCCATGCTCTCTCGCCATACAGAAGTGCCAGAACACGCTGGGCCGGCACGCGCAGGAATTTATCCGCCGCTCGCCGTTCCTCTGCATCGGCACACAGAGTTCGAATGGCAGCGCCGATGTCAGCCCGCGCGGCGACCCTGCCGGTTTCGTCAAGATCCTGGATGAGCGCACCTTGGCGATACCGGACCGTCCGGGCAACAATCGCCTCGATACGCTGGTCAACATTCTGGCCAATCCAAATGTCGGATTGCTGTTCATCATCCCGGGGTTTGACGACACTTTGCGGGTGAACGGGACCGCCACTCTCTCGCGGGACCCCGGCCTGCTCAAGAGCATGTGCGTTAACGATCGTGTGCCGAAACTCGCAATCGTGGTCACCGTCAGTGAAGCCTTCATGCATTGCGCAAAGGCGTTCCGGCGCTCGCATCTGTGGAACCCCGAGCACTTCCAGGACCGCAGCGGAATGCCCTCGCTGGTGAAGATCATTCTGGACGAAACGACCGGGGCTCCTGCCGACGCGTCGGCAATGCGCAAGATCGATGACGATCTCGAAGCCGACTACAAGAGGACGCTCTACTAGCGCCGGGACATTCTGGCGGGCCGCGGCCTCGAGGTCACTTCACCTTCGCGGCAGCCGCGCTGACCTTTTCAGGGGTTGTCACCAGCGCGAATTCCTTCATCTCGGCGGGCTTCAGGTAATAGAGCCGGTCCGGCGGGGTTTCCATCGCGTGGATCCAGAGGCCAGGCTTGATGCCCATGGCGTCGAGATGGCGGGTGACATCGGCGGTGGTGCGCTGCGCATCCGACATGGCACGCTCGGGCGACAACTTTTCTTTCGTGCCGTTGAAGACCTGATGCACGCCGATCACCGCGCCGTCATCGGCGCTGCGGCTGACGCCACCGGAAAGAATGATCGGGCAGGAGGAGGCGCAGAGCGCGCCTTTCGCCACCGTTGTGCCGATCTTCCGCTCGCGGATCAGCTTCGACATGGCGAGCGCATCGCCGACCGCGCCGCCCGGCGAATCCAACGATACCGTCTTCACATATTCGCCACGCGCCTCGATCTCCTTTTGGAAACGGCCGGCGGCGCCGTATTCGATCGCGCCGCGCGCCAGCAGAATGCCGCCTGCTTGAAGCTCGAATGTCATCGGCTGCTTCAGCAGCTCGGCGCTGGTGGTGATTTCGGCAGGCGGGTTTTCGGGCTCGCCATCGGTCAGCGCTGGCGGAAGGACGGGAATGCCGTCAGGGGCGGACGGATCGAAGACCGGCAACGTGGCATTGGCGATGCTGAGATCGCGGAAGTCGATCACCAGAAAGGCGACGGCGGCGGCGATCAGCGCATGCAGCACCAGCCGCGGCAGCGTCGAGTCGTCGGTGGCAAGCAGCCTGCGCTTTATCTGCTCGCCTGCCGCTTCGATCTTCATGTCTGCGGACCCTTGCGCGGTGGCTTGCCCGGCAGGTCGAGGCTGGTGACGTTGGAGGGTTCTGGCTCATGTTCCCCGGCAGCATGCGCTTCGGACGCCGCTTCGGCATGCCCATCCGCCTTCGCCGCGGCCTTGGCTTCCGCCCGGGCAACGACGGCCTCGATATCGATGCCGCGCGCCTGCAGCGCCCGCTGAACCTCGATTGCCTCAAGAAGCTCGGCGGCGGTGATCCGCTCGGCAAAGGGCATGCTCTGCTCCTGCCGCCGCAGGGCACCGTGGGCGACCGACAGCATCAGCACCAGCACGCCGGGCAGAAGGTCGATCGAGATTGCGCCCGCCCAACTGGGGATGAAGTCCGAGGCATAGCGCAGCACGGCTTCGGCCGAAGACAGCGGCACGAAGCGCCGCTCGCCGACAGGCTCGCGAGCGAGGATCTGGTCGGCAGCCTGCGACAGCACTTTCGATTGCGCGGCGACGGAGGAGCGGATCGTCTCCATCACCTGATCCTGCCGATTGGCGAGATCGACCTCGCGGCCATCGGCGACAGGGGCGATGAAGCCGAGCGACAGGTCCTCGGCGGCGCGCTTGACGGAGGGTGCGATCGAGGTCTGCTCCAGCGAGGTGATGACGCCGGTCAGCGTCACGACTTCGGCTGCGAACTGGTCAGCGCGCTCGTCGATGGCACCGGGCGCCGAAACCAGCGTGCGCATGGTTTCCAGATGCTTGCGCCCGTCATCGAAAAGAGTGGTGACGCGCTCGCGCGAGGCATTGATGTTGTTCTGCAGTTCGGTCAGCTGCGAGGCCATCTGTGACAGGAGCTGCACGACGCTGCCGGCACCCGTGGTGCCGGTCAGCGCGCCGGTCTCGCGCTCCTGATCGGCAAGCCGCTGGAAGCGTTCCTGCGTGCGCTGGATATCGGGCAGCAGGCTTTGCGCCGCCAGCGCATTCTGGTGCGCCCGGTCGAGATTGCCGGTGTAGTCCTCCAGCGTTTCGGCCAGATGCTGTTCGAGTGCTGCCGAACCCGCAAGAGCTGCCGCGTTCAGCCAGCTCGCCATGGCGATGATCATCGCGCAGCCGAGCGCCATGATGCAGAGCAGAGCCGTGCGCGCCGCCACCGTCGTCACATGCGGGTAGAAGCGGGCGAGATAGGTCCAGAAGGCATAGATCGCCACCGAAACCGCAGCCGAATAGATCAGCGCCGCAAAGAAGGTGGAGGTCGGCGAACCGTCGAGCAGGCTGCGCACGCCGAGATAGGTATAGACGCCGGATGCGAGCGCCAGAACCGCCAGCGCAAAGCGCGTCATCGTTTCCACGGCTTCGATGCCGTCGTGCAGGCGGTGAGATGCGCCAAGCGCCATGATATTCCTCCGGCTGGTATCCTCTTAAGAAACCCTTAAAATCCCGGCGAAAACAAGGCCTTCAAAATGAGCGGGCGCTTACTCCGCTGGCGGTACCCGCGCTGGCTCGCCGGAGAATTCCCGCTCACCGCCAAAGCTATCGCCCGAAGAGCGTAGCGACTTCTCGGAGATGTCGATCAGCGGCGAGAAGGTGGCTGCCGGCATGCGCACATCCTCGGGCTCGTCGAACGCAGCAGGTGAAGACCTGTCACCGCGGGCGACCTCCAGCTGGCCGTTCAGGATGGCGCGTTCGGCGCGCAGCTGGCGGATCTCGGATTTGGCGATCTCCAGGCTGGTGCGCAGCTGGCCGATTTCGTGGCGGTCGCTGTCCATGCGGGTGTCGAGATCGCGCCGCATGGCGTCGGCTTCCCGGTCGCGGCGCGTGCGCAGGCTTTCCGCCTCGCGCAGCTTCACCGTCAGTTCGTTATTATAGGCGGAAAGCTCGCGGCGGGCGGTCTCGCTCTCGGTTCCGCTCATGCGGGCGCGGCGCAGCTCTTCCTCGACGCGCTCGGCGCGCGAGATGGTGGCCGCGAGTTCCGATTTCAGCCGCTTCATCTCGCCGCGCGCCGATTGCAGCTCCTCGTCGGTCATCTTGTTGCGGCCATTGGCGGTGATCAAAAGCTTCTCGACCAGCTCGGCCTTGGAACCGACGGCGTCGCTCTTGGTCGTCAGATGGGCGATCTCGAGTGCCGAAGAGGTGGTGACCGTATGCAGCTCGACCTCGGCGCGCTTGTGGCGCTCCTCGACCAGTGACAGTTCCTGCTTCAGGCTGGCGACGGCCGTCTGCAGGTTGGAAACCAGCGCTTCCTGCGCCATCAGATTGCTCTTCAGGTGACCGCGCTCTTCCGTCAGCCGCGCGATGTCGCGGGCATGCACGGCGCTTTCGCGGCGCGACGTTTCGGTCAAGAGCTGGTGTGCCGTCGTTTCCAGATCGAGCTTTTCACGCGTGGCGGACAGTTCGCGGCTGCGGCTGTCGAGCTCCTGCTGCGCGCGCTTCAGAAGCATCGAGGCTTCGTCGAACTGCATGATCCGTCCGGCAAGCTCGCGCTCGGCGTCGAGCAGCCGCGTCTCGATGATCGAAAATTCCTCGCAGGTGATGCCGTGCACGCTCTGCAGCTTGGTCAGCTCTTCGCGCACCGCTTCGATCTCGATGCGGAACTGGCCGTTTGCGGTGCGGATGTCCTTGTTCTCGGCGGCAAGCCGCGCATTGTCCTCGTCGGCCTTGCGTCTCGCGCCGCTCTCGTAGTCCAGCAGCGAGCTGATGCGGGCGCATTCGGCCTGCAGCCGTCCGGTCTCGGAAAGCGAATGGTCATGGGCGCCGAGAAGCGTGGTCACGCGGTCCTGCAATGCGGAAAGCCCCGCTATCAGCTCCTTGGAATTGCGCTGGTTTTCCTCGAGCACCGATCCGAAGGCCTGGAACTCGTTGATCTCTGGCATCTGGTAGGGCTGCGGCGCCGTTGCCTGCGGCGTCATCGGCTGTTCGGTGATGGAGGCCGGCCGGTAGGCCTGGCTGTTCGTGCGGATATCCGTCTTGCCCGGCTCGTCGCCTCGGCGGAAAAAACTCATGACCATCACTCGCGCCCCAAAAGATCGATGTCAAAATGCAGTTTCGAATTATCAATTCACGCTAATTAAGTTCGTCCTATCAAAGGTTGTTCTAACGATCTTTGCCCGGATAACTTGTAGCGCATCTAGGACCGCAAACCCGCCGCCTGTCAAAGCACCGTTCGATGAAATCAACAGTTTTTTAAGATTTGGACGGGCAGCGAGCGCTGCTTATTCTTCCGGCAGCAGGTTCAGCTTGTCGGTCTGCAGCTCGCTGCCGATCTCGGCGGCCTTCGACTGCTTGTCATAGACGCAGATATGGGTGACGAAGCCGTTGGCGCCCTTCGGCCGGCCGGTCACCAGCGCCAGTCCGTAATGTTCGCTGCCGAAGGGATCGACGACGGCGCGTGCCTCGTCGATCGAGACGGTGGCGGCCGCCTTGCACTTGGCTTCGACATCGGCGGCAAAATCCTTCCAGGCGTCGTCGGAGGAGGCGAGAGCGCTGCCGGCGCAAAGCGGCAGCAAAAGGGCGACGGAAAGGCGGATTTTATTCCTCTGCATCAGGGGCCTCGTTCGGTTCGCTGTGGCGTATCGTTCGGGTTTGTCTGTGCATCATCGGTGATTTTACCCCTCAAAGCCAAGCCCGCAATCAAGGCAATTTTTCCTCTGAGGCTGCCTTTTTTGATGTTTCCGCCGTTGCCACTGGCAGGTTCCGCTCCTATGTTCCGCCTCACCTGCCGATCACGCAACCCATTGCCAAGAGGAGACTTACCATGGCTTTTGAATTGCCCGCACTCCCGTACGACTACGAAGCGCTTTCGCCTTTCATGTCGAAGGAAACGCTGGAGTACCACCACGACAAGCACCACAAGGCTTATGTCGACAACGGCAACAAGCTCGCGGCTGAAGCAGGTCTGGCCGATCTCTCGCTCGAAGAAATCGTCAAGAAGTCGTTCGGCACCAATGCCGGCCTCTTCAACAATGCTGCCCAGCATTACAACCACGTCCATTTCTGGAAGTGGATGAAGAAGGGCGGCGGCGGCAACAAGCTGCCGGGCAAGCTCGAAGCGGCCTTCAACTCCGATCTCGGCGGCTACGACAAGTTCAAGGCTGATTTCGCCAATGCCGGCGCCACGCAGTTCGGCTCCGGCTGGGCCTGGGTTTCCGTCAAGAACGGCAAGCTCGAAATCTCCAAGACCCCGAACGGCGAAAACCCGCTCGTCCACGGCGCCACCCCGATCCTTGGCGTCGACGTCTGGGAACACTCCTATTACATCGACTACCGCAACGCCCGCCCGAAGTATCTCGAAGCCTTCGTCGACAGCCTGATCAACTGGGACTACGTCCTGGAGCGCTACGAAGAAGCCACGAAGTAATCGGTTCGGACAGAACGGATTTGAAGACACCCGGTGCGAAAGCGCCGGGTGTTTTGTTTGCGCAAGGTGCGCCCGCCGCGGCGGGTGTCAGCGCTCCGGACAGGATTTTCTGTTTCCGCTCCCGCGAACATGCTGGAGCCGCTTGCAATTTTCCGCGAATAGGCTGCTAGCTAGGGTTTCAACCGGAGGAGCAAATTATGGCCAAGGGTCAGGTTCGCAGCAACAAAGAGACACGCAAGCCGAAGAAGGACAAAGTGGCAGCCAAGGCCCCTCCCGCTCTCGGCTCGCAGGTGAAGTCGAGCGAAAGCGACGTCAAGAAGAAGTAATTGGCGCAGAGCGACGCCAATCAACATCGCTGCCGTCGCTGACGGCAGCGATGTTTGCGCGCGCCAGGCCGCGCCCCGCAGAACATTGCAATCTCCACGGAAGACCCGGTATTTTCAACGGCGCCAGCGATAGTGCGGCGGGTGATCGTCATGCCCGGCCGGCGACTCACACGCAGCAATTCCTTTACATTTCGTCCTACCGGCACGACGGAGGGTCTCCTGGCGCTTTCCTGCTGCCCGGCATCCGGACCTTTTTTGGTATTTGGTTAAATGACCGCCCGGCGTGATGCGCCATTTCGAAGCTGATTAAAGTTTTTAATCATGTTCTGAATGAGGCTGCGCGGCCTCAGGTTGCAAGGGGTTCTAGCGCATAAATTGCGCTAAAAAAGCAACTTTTTGTAAAGTGCGCACTGAATTGCAACCTTATTGACAGGTGCTTTCCGGCTTGCTCGAAAGCTGTCCGGCCGCCCGTTTTGCGCGGCGGCATGCACAGTATTTCCTTTTTAAGCAATTGAAAAAGCAGGGTGAGCTTTTAACAATGATGACGAACATCACATACCGGTCAAACGCCGGAACCACGGCGCGGCGCCTTCTGGAAACCTCGGCGCTGACCCTGGTCTTCTCTTCCGCATTGCTGGCTGCCGGAATGGGCGCGGCACGCGCGGGTAGCGGCAATGACCCGATCCCGACCATTTATTTGAATGGTAGCACGTTTTCTAGCGCAGGCATCAGCGGCGATGGAAAAGTTGTCATCGGCACGCTGTCTATGACGACTCAATCCTATGCTTTTCGCTGGGACGGCGATGATGCGTTGAATATGCTAGACGCCCTTCCTGTTGCAGCGACAACGCCGGTGGTTCCCAACACAACGGCTCTTGCCGTCAATGACGACGGTTCGGTCATTGTTGGCAGTTCTACCGACAGTGTGGGGAACATGCATGCCGTGCGCTGGACCAACGGTGTCATTGAACCGCTTTATACCCCCGTTAGCAATCAATCCACCGCAACTGGTGTCAGTGGCAACGGCTCCATTGTCGTCGGCTATTTCAACTCTGGAGGCAACGGGCGCGGTATCCGTTGGGACGGGGGCGACAAGGTCTATCTTGACGGGCAGGATCTCCTTGAAACGACCAGAGCCAATGGCATAAGCCGTGACGGAACGGTTATTGTCGGAGAAGCCGGCGACGGTTTCTCTTATAGATATGCCGTAAGATGGACGGACGGAGGCCGGGTAGTCAACGATCTTGGCACTTTCCCTGGGCTCGGGCTTTGGTCCACTGCATCCGCTGCCAGCAATGATGGTTCGGTCATCGTCGGCTCCTTCCAACCCTTTCAGGACACCACCCACGCGTTCCGCTGGACTGAAGCCCACGGCGTGGTGGATATTGATGGCTTTGACAGCCATTATTCCGTCGCCAATGCTGTCAGTGGCGACGGATCGGTGATCGTCGGTCAGGTCGACTTGGGGCAGGACGATTACCACGCATTCCGCTGGGCTGATGGCACATCGAAGACCGTTGTGCAGTGGCTGAGAGATAATGGTGTCAGT
The DNA here is from genome assembly GCF_056400165.1 of Rhizobium sp. 01L410. NCBI lineage: Bacteria > Pseudomonadati > Pseudomonadota > Alphaproteobacteria > Hyphomicrobiales > Rhizobiaceae > Rhizobium > Rhizobium sp. 01L410. Next base: position 8,324 of record NZ_JBFTST010000021.1, on the reverse strand, counting down.
ATCGGCAACGATCCCACGAGAACGGCGACCGGCGTTTCCGAAGATGGCAAGATCATCGTCGGCGATACGCAGAACGGCGGCACGTACATCGCCCGCGTGGTTACTCCGGACACTGGCGACGGCGACACCCCGAACACCGGCGATGGTGACACCCCGAACACCGGCAATGGCGATACTCCGAACACAGGCGATGGCGACACGCCCGGCCCCACCTCCGGCATCATCAATGTCCAGCAGTATAGCGCGACCCTGGTCGCCAAGCCCTCCGCACAGGTCGGTCTCGGCTATGCCAACACCGTTCTCCAAGGTGCTCACGGTGAGCCGATGCGCGATCTGCTCGGCCTCGGCCAGCGTTCCGTCGCCTTCACCTCCGACATCGGCTATGACGACAGCCGCGTTTCGAACGGCGGCGTCGGCATCGGCGACGTGACCTTCGGTTACGGTCTTGCAGAAGGCGTCACCGCCCGCTTTGCCGGCGGCGGTCTCTACACCAAGCAGGATATCGAGACCGGCGGCGACTTCCATCAGGCGGCCTTCTACATGTCGCCTGAAGCCACCATCGCGCTCGGCAGCAGCAACGTCTATGCGACGATCGGCGGCTACTATTCGACTGGCCGGATGAACATCCACCGCGGCTATATGAATGGCGCGGCGATGGACTTCTCGCATGGCGAAACCGACGTCGATACCTACGGCGCCAAGATCCGCTTCGACTGGCTGAACGCGGCGACGATCGCAGGCACCAAGCTGACGCCCTATGCCAGCCTGACCTACGCTCACTCGCATATGGACGGCTACACGGAAGAGGGCGGCTCCTTCCCGTCGGCCTTCGATTCCGTCAACGACCATTCGACGGTCGCCCGCATCGGCGTCGATTTCATCCATGACGTGACAGACACCGTCCGCCTGACGGCCCGCGCCGAAGCCGACTACCGCTTCGAGAAGACCACGGCGGGCACCAGCGGCCAGATCGTCGGCCTTTCGGCCTTCGAATTCGACGGCGAAGACGTCAAGCAGCTCTGGCTGCGCGGCGCCATCGGCACCGAGTTCGACGTCGCAGGCGGCACCGCCTCCCTCGGCATCAACGTCACCACCGAAGGCGACGATCCGAACGTCTGGCTGCGCTCCGGCTGGAACGTCAAGTTCTGATCATTGCCTCGATAGTCCTGAACAAGACACACCCGGCGTCATCGGCGCCGGGTGTTTTCGTTTGGACGCTGATGGGTGCGATATGCAGGGAAAGTCGTGAAATGCGCACTGCCGAAATGGCCGCGCCGCCGCTTTCTGTCGCATTCTGCGAGGGGATGACTTTTCGCGCAAAAGCCCTAGGTTTGCAGCTGATGTAAAACGAGAACGGTCGTGTTCGATACTGTTGAATCCTCTGTAGAAGCCATCCAGTCCATTGACGCAGTTCCGAGCATTCTCGATGTCGTATGCATGACAACGGGGATGGGCTTTGCGGCGGTGGCCCGTGTCACCGAAGAGCGCTGGATAGCCTGCAGCGTGAAGGACAATGTTGCGTTCGGGCTGAAGCCCGGCGGCGAGCTCAAGCTCGAAACGACGATTTGCCACGAGATACGCCAGCACCGGCAGGCCGTCGTGATCGACAATGTCGCCGAAGACCCGCTCTATGCCAGCCACCACACGCCGGCGATGTATGGTCTGCAGAGCTATATCTCCATCCCCATCGTCTTGCCGGATGGCCGCTTTTTCGGGACACTCTGCGCGATCGATCCGAAGCCGAACAAGCTCAATACGCCTGCCGTCATCGGCATGTTCACACTGTTTGCACAGATGATTGCCTTTCACCTCGATGCGCTCGAGCGGCTTGAACGGTCTGCGTCGGAGCTCGCGGATCAGCAGCAGGATACGACGCTGAGGGAGCAGTTCATCGCCGTGCTCGGCCACGATCTGCGAAACCCGCTGGCATCGATCGATGCGGGCGTCAGAAGGCTCGGCAAGACGGCGACAGACGAAAGCTCCGCACATATCGTGGAGCTGGTGCAAGGCAGCATTCGCCGCATGTCGGCGCTGATCGACAATGTGCTCGATTTTGCCCGGGGCCGTCTGGGCGACGGCGTTCCTGTCCGGCCGATGGAAAAGGTAGCGTTGAAGCCCGTTCTGGCGCAGGTGCTCAACGAAATCGTCTCCACTTTTCCCGATCGCAAGATCGATGCGGTCCTCCCCGACGTCGTCACGAAATGCGATCCGGGCCGGATCGGGCAGCTTCTGTCCAATCTGCTCGCCAATGCCATCACTCACGGCGACGGCGATGGCTCCATCACCGTTCGTGGCGCGGTGACAGGCAATATGCTGGAACTCAGCGTGTACAATCCCGGCAACGAAATTCCCGAGGAGACGCGCGCGCATCTCTTCAAGCCCTTCGTCCGCGCTTCCGCGATGCCGAACCAGGAGGGGCTGGGCCTCGGCCTCTATATCGCATCCGAGATTGCCAAATCGCATGACGGCACGCTGACGGTCGATTCCTCGCCTGCCGAAACGCGCTTCACCTTCCGCATGCCACTGCGCTGAGCGTTGCCGCCGATCCGGATCGTTCCCGGCCGCCGGACCATTTTTGGGCACAAGCCCGAAAGCGGCGCCTTGGCGCTGGTCATTCCAAATTGCGTTAATGCTAAAGCGTTATGGCTTGTTGCCCCAATTTCCAAAGAGGACACTACCCATGAAAATCTTGCTTGCAGGCGTCGTTCTGGCCGCATTGCTGCCCGGCATCAGCCAGGCCAAGACGCTTGAATTTCCAAGCGACGCGCCGATCGCCGAAATTGCCATCCCCGACGCCTGGAACCCTGAAGAAACCGATACCGGCATCCAGGCGACCTCGGCAGACTCCGCCATCTACCTCTCGATCGACATTGCCGACGAAAAGACGACCGACAAGGTCATCGACGATGCCGTCGCCTTCCTTGAAAAGAACGGCGTCAAGATCGACGGTTCGACCCAGAAGAAGTCCGATGAGCAGATCAACGGCATGGACATGACCAATTTCGACTGGACCGGCAAGGACGACGACGGCGCCGTCAATGTCGGCCTGTCGCTGCTGTCGCCGAAAGCCGGAAAGCTCCTGGTCATCACCTATTGGGGCTCCCAGGGCACCCAGGAAGCGCATGCTTCCGAACTGCAGGGTATCATCAGCTCGCTGAAGGCTGCTGAGTAAGTGCGACAGGCGGATGCTTCTCTATGGAGCATCCGCCTGTTCCAGACGGCATCAGGCAACCGCCTGAAACGGCATCGCCTTGATCTCGGTGACATCCCGCTTCGGTGGCGTGCCGAAGGTGCGGGCATATTCGCGGCTGAATTGCGAGGCGCTTTCATAGCCCACTTCATAGGCCGCCGTCGCAACGCTGGCGCCATCCGCCACCATCAGCCGGCGCGCTTCGAGCAGGCGCAGGTTCTTCTGATATTGCAGCGGCGTCATCGCCGTCATCTCCTTGAAATGCTGGTGGAAGGAGGAGGGGCTCATGCGGGCTGCCGCTGCCAGCTGTTCGATGCGCATGGGCGCGGTGAAATTGTCGCGCAAAAGGTTGATCGCATCGGTCATCCGCCTTGCGTGGCTGCCGGGCAGTGCCAGCTTGCAGACCTCGCGGCCGTTCGGCCCCGTCAGCAGCCAGTAGCAGATCTCGCGCATGATCGCCGGATAGAGCACCGGGATCGCCTTCGGCGTCTCCGTCAGCCGCACGAGGCGCAGCACGCAATCGGCCAGCACGCCGTCGAAATCCTGTACGAACACTCCGGCCGCGCCTTCGCCGGCCGGGCGCGGCGGCTCTTCCATCGCCTCCATCACCTCGCGCAGGATCGCCACATCGAAATCGATGTTGAGGCCGATATAGGGTGCCTCCTTGCTGGCTTGCGTGATCTGCCCGAGCGCCGGCACTTCGAAGGTTACCACCAGCGACTGCATCTCGTGATAATCGAACACCCGGTCGCCGACCATGATCTGCTTGGCGCCCTGCACGACAACGCAGATCGTCGGCCGGTAGATCATGTGGCGCGGCATGACAGGCTGGCTGACGCGCGAGACGGAGAGTGCAGGGACCGGCGTCTGGAAGCGTCCCTCGGCATCGCCCGCGAGACGGTCGATATAATCGAGAATGGCATGTCTCAAGGGTGTCAGCATGGAAAGAAACTCCTTGCCTGAAGGTATGCGCCACAGAGGCGCCTCCCGCAACTGGCTTGGAGGAATAGGCAAGAAATTCGAGAGTTCCGGCATCAACAGAAAGCCGTTTCGGGCCTACCGTCAGAGCATCCCATCCAACAGAGGAATGCGAAGATGCCCAGCGAAACGCAAGTGAATTCAAAGCACAAGATCGCAATCGTCACCGGCGGCAGCCGCGGTCTCGGCCGCAATACCATCGTCAACCTGGCAAGGCGCGGCGTCGATGTGATCTTCACCTACCGTGCAAATCGGGCAGAAGCCGATGCTGCCGTTGCCGAGATCGAGGCGCTCGGCGCCAGGGCTTTCACCTTCCAGCTGGATACCGGCCGCGTAAGCGATTTCAACGCCTTCGTCGAACAGGTGAAGGAGGTGTTGCGGACGCTTGGAACCGATCGTTTCGACTATCTCGTCAACAATGCCGGCAACAGCTACCACGCGCCGATATCAGAGACGACGGAAGAGGCCTTCGACGAGCTCGTCAACATCCACTTCAAGGGTGTCTATTTCCTGACGCAGAAGCTGCTGCCGCTGATGAATGACGGCGGCCGCATCATCAATATCTCCAGCGGCCTTGCCCGCTTCACCGTGCCCGGCATTTCCGCTTACGCCTCGGTGAAGGGCGCCATCGAGGTCTTCACCCGCTATCTCGCCAAGGAACTCGGCCCCCGCCGCATCACCGCCAACACGGTCGCTCCCGGCGCCGTCCAGACCGATTTCAGCGGTGGCGTCGTTCGCGACAACCCGACCTATAACAAGATGGTCTCCGATACGACGGCGCTCGGGCGCCCGGGCCTGCCCGACGATCTCGGCCCGATGATCGCCTCGCTGCTCTCTGACGACAACCGCTGGGTCAACGGCCAGCGCATCGAAGTCTCCGGCGGCGCTAATCTCTGACATCAAGGCGCGTGGCTGTGGCTAGCCACTCAGCCGCGCGCCGCCCACAGCAGCCCGCGCCGCAGGATCTCGCGCATATCTGTGTGCTCGTATTCGGCCGCGATATGGCCGAGGGCCGAGTAGAAGACGCGGCCCTGTCCGAAATGCCGCTTGAAGACGACCGGCATCACCACATTGCGCGCCGCTTCGTCGTGCTCGCCGCTGAAGGTCGTCGTCGCCAGGACTTCGACGGTCGGGTCGTAGTGCAGGTAATATTGCTCAGAGCGATAGTCGAAGTCGGGAATGCCCTCTACGATGGGATCGTTCTGCTTGGTGATGTTGACGCGGAAATCGATGATATTTCCGGGGTGCGAAACCCAGGTGACGCCGGAGACATAGCGGAAGGGCGCGCTTTCTTTGAAGGAAGTCGCCAGCGCCCCATGCGGCCCGCCGAGCCCCAGCCCACCGCGCACCGCCTCGACCAGCGCATCGGCATGCGCCTTTTCCAGCCTCTCGCCTGTAATGATGGGCACCAGCAGATCGGCTTTGGCGATATCGGGTGAGCCTAAGATGCCTAGATCGCCGGTCACCTCAGTGGAAAAGCCGTTCTTCCGCAGGATGTCGCCGACCACACCGGCGCATTCTTCCGGTTCGTGTCCCTTCCATCCGCCCCAGACGACGATTGCCTTGCGCATTCCTCCGCTCCCATGCTGATTCCTCAAAATCTCAGGGCAACATAGGGCGAAGATCGTCTGATGTCAGGCCGGAGGATTGGCCCAGCCGCGCATCCATTCCTCGCGCAGCTGGTCGCCGTCGCCGCGGAAGAAGGCCGCAGCGCTCTCGCAATGCGCGACACGGTCGCTGCGGAAATTGCGGATTGCCTGTCGCAGTTCGCACCAGCCGACGATGTTTGCGTATTGAGAATAGTAGATCAGCGCGATCGGCTGGACGACGCGTTCGGTGGCGCGTCCGAGTTCGTCGCGATAGTCGAGCGACAGTTTCTCCTCGTCGCGGATCGCCCGCCTGACCATGCCGAGATCGAAACCGGCAGGCGGCTGCGCCACCGAGCCCCAGGCATAGAGCGCCTTGTTCTCCATCGCCTGCCGGAGCGGGCCGGGAACAGCGCCCGATATCTTCTGGTTGACGCGCCTGGCCGCCTGTTTCAGCTCGCTGTCGCCGGTGCGGTCGAGAAGCGCCAGCGACAGCACGATCGCCTCCATCTCCTCGATCGAAAACATCAGCGGCGGCAGGTCGAAACCCGGGCGCATGATATAGCCGATGCCGCGCCCGCCCTCGATCGGCACGCGCATCGCCTGTAGTGCCGCGATATCGCGGTAGATGGAGCGTACCGTCACCTCGAGCTGGTCGGCCATCACCTGCGCCGTCATAGGCTTCCTGGAAAGCCGGAGAATCTGGATGATCTCGAAAAGCCGCGATGCCTTGCGCATTTTACCCGCTCGTTTGAAACGCTCCTGACAATACACTGTCAGTTGCCCTTGCGTATAGCAGTTGCTTATCGGGTTGAAATCAAAGGCGGAGGGCGAAATTCTGCCGCCAAACAGCAAACGGGCAACTGACATGACATATAGCGAAAACCTCTGGCTCTATTTCACGCTTCTCTTCGGCATCATCATCGTTCCCGGCATGGACATGCTCTTCGTGCTCGCCAATTCGCTGACCGGCGGCCGCGCCCGCGGCATGGCGGCAACGGCGGGCATCATGGCGGGCGGGGCGGTGCATTCGCTCTACGGCGCAATCGGCGTCGGCATTCTCGCCAGCCTGCTGCCATCGCTCTTCGCGCCGCTGCTTTTCATCGGCGCCGCCTATATGGTCTGGATCGGTTTCACGCTGATCCGCAGCTCGATCACCGTCAACGAGGTCGGCGATGGTGCGGTGCGCACCGATTGGCGCGCCTTCCGCCAGGGCGCAATCACCTGCCTGATCAATCCCAAGGCCTATCTCTTCATGCTGGCCGTCTATCCGCAATTCCTGAAGCCGGTCTACGGGCCAATTTGGGTGCAGGGTGTGATCATGGGCCTGATGACGCTCGCCACCCAGTTCGCCATCTACGGCGCTGTCGCCTTCACCGCCGACCGCAGCCGCACCCTCTTGATCGCCAATCCCGGCGTCACCATCATGGTTGGCCGCGTTGCCGGAGCACTGCTGATCGTCGTTGCGGTCCTGACGGCGTGGCATGGCTGGGAGACGGAAGTCCAATTCTCCGGCGCCGGCAATTGAGCTATGATCTGATTCTGGCGCGGCCCGTGCCTCCCCCCTCCGAAGGGAAAGTATCGATCATGCAGGGCATCTGATCATCGAACCCACTGTCCGGGCACCACGCATAAGGAGGGAATGCAGCCATTGCCCGCATCAGGAGGTTTATGATGAAACTGTCTGCACCTGTCTATCGCCTGAAACGAAAGGCAAAGCTCCTCTCCCGCGAGGAGAACATCCCCCTGCACGAAGCGCTCGACCGGATCGCCGCCAGGGAAGGCTTTTCGGGCTGGAGCCTGTTATCCGCGCGATTGGCGGAGGCCATGCCGGCAAGCGAACTCTTCGCCCGCCTCAGCCCCGGTGATCTTGTCCTCCTCGGCGCTCGTCCCGGCCACGGCAAGACGCTGATAAGCCTGGAGCTTGCCGTCGAGGCGATGAAATCGGGTCATCGCAGTGCCTTCTTCACGCTGGAATATACGGGGAGGGACGTCCTCGACCGCTTCCGCATGATCGGTGCCGATTGGGAGCGCTACAAGGCGCTCTTCGAGTTCGATACGTCCGAGGCGATCAGTGCCGACTACATCGCCGGCCGTCTGGCATCCGCCGCGCGTGGCACGCTCGTGGTCATCGACTACCTGCAGATCCTCGACCAGCGGCGGGACAAGCCGGATCTGATGACGCAGGTGCGGACGCTGAAGGCTTTCGCGCAGGAAAGAGGCCTCATCATCGTCTTCATCTCGCAGATCGACCGCTCCTACGATCCGGCGGTGAAGCCGTGCCCTGATATGACCGATATCCGGTTGCCGAACCCGCTGGATCTCGGCCTGTTCAACAAGGCATGCTTCGTAAACAACGGGGCGATCGAGTTCCGGGCGGCTTAGCACTATTTCCCTATGTGCCAGCAGCCCCCTCATCCGCCCTTCGGGCACCTTTGTAACTTCCCTTTATCCGCTATCGAGGCTGTAATGCCTATCGCGGTGGCGGATGGAAGACCGATGCACCTTTGGGACACCAAGCCCGTGGGAGAGCCTGGGTCTCCGTCCGCCGTTCCATTGGACCCGAACAG
>NZ_JBFTST010000020.1:0-51170 GCF_056400165.1 Rhizobium sp. 01L410 | reverse complement strand
CAAGCCGAAGATCGTCGCCCTCGTCGCAACCATGCGAAAGCTCCTCACCATCCTCAACGCTATCATCCGGGACGCAAAACCATGGCAAAGCGCTTGACGCCAAAGACAGTCGCTCTCCCCTCGGGGAGAAGGGGAGGGGCGCGGCAGCCTCTGTGCGGGTTTCAGCGAACAGCGACGGCAGATGGGAACGTCCCTTCTCCCCTCGGGGAGAAGGTGGCCCGATAGGGCCGGATGAGGGGGCCACACACTCCAAACCTTGCGATCAGGTCAAGCGCCCCCACTCCCACATCACCCACCCCGCGCATACCGCGCCGGCGGCACCCCCGCATGGCGGGCGAAGGCCACGCTGAATGTGCTCGCGGACCCATAGCCGACGCGCTCGGCCACCTCATCCATGGTGAGCTCCCGCCGCCGCAGCAGCTGCTTGGCGAGCGCCATGCGCCAGGCGAGCAGATATTCCATCGGCGCCAGACCGACGACGCGGCTGAAGCGGGCGAAGAAGGCGGAGCGGGAGAGGGCGGCTTCGGCGGCGAGATCGGCCACCGTCCAAGGATGGGCGGGGCACGCATGCAGGGCATGCAGGCTTGCCGCCAGGCGCTCGTCGGCAAGGCCGCGGCTGAGCCCGGGTGCGGCGGTGGTCTCGGTCCCGGATCGCAGGGCCTCGATCAGCAGCACTTCGAGCAGCCGCTCCAGCACCAGTTCCCGGGCCGGGCGCCGCGCCCGCGTCTCCTCGCCAAGGAGCTGCATCAGCGTCGCCAGCCGCGGCTCGCCGCGCACGATCACCACCTCGGGGAGCAGCGGCACCAGCAGGGCAGCATCCGGCGCGCCGAAGCTGCAATGGCCGATCCGCATTCGCAGATCGGGAGGGCCATCGAGGCGCCCAGCGCGAAAACGGCCGTCGGTGAGCTGCGCCGGGATTGTATTCGGCAAACCGGCGGAAGCCTCGAGGCTCTCGTTGACGAGATCGCGCATCGCAGGCACCAGCACGAAATCCCCGGCTTCCAGGATGAACGGCTGATCGTCGCCGAATGTGACGCGGCACGCGCCGTCCAGGACGGCGCAATAGAACGGCTCGCCGGTGGCCTCGCGACGAATACGCCATTGGCCGGCGCATTCCACCAGCTTCGAGAAGCGCGCTGCGGGCTGCAGCAAGGTGACGATGTCGGCAAGCGGATCGATGCTCATGATCAGGACTAACGCTAAAGAAATGGAGACTTCAGCCTATATCAAGTCCTGTCGCCGGTCACTACCATCGCGGCATTCCTTTTCACATGGAGAAGCACATGCCCACGATATTGATCACCGGTTGCTCGTCCGGCTTCGGCCTGGAGACCGCCAGACTGTTTCTGGAACGCGGCTGGGAGGTGATCGCAACGATGCGCACACCCGCTGCCAGCCTGCTTCAGCCATCCGATCGCCTGCGCGTCCTGCCGCTCGACGTCACCGATCCCGCAAGCATCGCGGAAGCGGTGAAGAGCGCAGGTCCCATAGACGTGCTGGTCAACAATGCCGGTTTCGGCGCGCCGGCGCCGATCGAACTGACCGACTCCGAGACGGCGCAGTCGCTGTTCCAGACCAACGTGATCGGCACGCTGGCGATGATCCAGGCGGTGCTGCCGCAGATGCGTCAACGGCGGGCCGGCGTCATCATCAACGTCACCTCGACTGTGACGGTCAAGGTAATGCCCGTCATCGGCGTCTACCGGGCGAGCAAGGCGGCGGTGAATGCGCTCAGCGAATCCCTGGCGGTGGAAATGGAGCCGTTCGGCGTGCGGGTGCATATCGTCCTGCCGGGCCGCTCGCCGGAGACCCGCTTCGGCCAGAACGCCCGGCCGCATCTGCGCGGCGCCGATGACCCGGATTATGCGCCGCTGATCCAGCAATTCGTCAAAAGCGTTCAGGACGATAAAGGACCGATCACCCACGCGCCCGATGTCGCCGAAGCCGTCTGGCGCGCCGCCACCGATCCCGCAGCACCGCTGCGCATCCCTGGAGGCGCCGACGCCGAGTTCTGGATGGCCGAAGCGGGGTTGTAACGGCAACCTATCTTCCGCTACCTCTTGTTTTCAATTGGTAGCTTTCCTCCCTCCGCGATCTCAAAGCCATGCCCGACGCCTCGATCTTCCTGACCTTTCTCATCGCCCTTGCAGTCCTCGAAATCACGCCGGGGCCGGACATGATGCTGGTCATTGCCCGCGGCGTCGGCCAGGGGCGGAGGACCGCGCTGCTGACGGTCGTCGGCATGGTCTTTGTCGCCGGGGCCGTGCAGGTCGGCCTGCTGGTCCTCGGCCTGGCGTCGCTGGTGGCCGCCTATCCGTCTGCGCTGCATGTCCTCCAGTGGCTGGGCGCGGCCTATCTGATCTATCTCGGGATCAGGATGGTGTGGTCAAGCTTTGCGCATCAATCCGCAGCAAGGCTGAAATCCCGGCCGGTGTCGGGATGGAAGGCCGTGCGCGAGGGAACACTGAACAGCCTGACCAACCCGAAGTCCCTGCTGTTCATGTTCACCTTCCTGCCGCTCTTCGTCGATCCCCATGCCGGGCCGGTCTGGCTGCAGCTGCTGGTTCTGGGATCGATCCAGAAACTGGTCGGCATCTTTTCGCTCGGCGGTGTGGCACTGGCATCGGGAACCGTCGGCCACTTTCTTCACCGCTTTCCGAAACTGCTCGCCTGGCAGGAGCGGTTCACCGGCATCGTCCTCATCGGCCTCGGCATCCGGCTTCTCGTCTCCGGCAGCCCATCTCCCGCGCCGGCGGCGGCACGATCGATATAGGAAAATAATCCACACTCAATTTCAGCAGGTTAAGCGCCGTTAAAGCCGAAGGCACGAAAAAGTTGCGGCACGGCTCTTTCGTTTCGCGCATTCCTCTCTTATGGTATGTGAATTAATTCCTATTTCCGGGAGTTTCACATGCCGCACACTCAAATCCCTTTGCCGCGCAATCGCCTCGAAACAGCTCTCCGCCCGATCATCGACGACGAGCCGCCGGCTCCACCGCCCGAGCCGCGTCCGCCATCGGTGTCGCTGCCGGTGCGCATCGTCTGCCGCATCGCCCAGAAGATCACCGCCGAGATGGTGATGATCGCGGGCAGCCGCATGCTGGAGCGGCGGGATCGCCGCCGCATGCTCTGCCATGTCCGGCAGATTTCCATGTATGCCTGCCACACCGCGCTGCAATTCTCGCAGCAGGAGATTGCCGGCGGCTTCGGGCGCCATCGCACCACCGTCGCCCATGCCTGCATGATCGTCGAGCAGCGCCGCGACGACCCGGCTTTCGACGACTTCGTCTCCGCCATCGAGCGCACCGTCGTCTCCGTCTTCCGCTTTCCGGAAGGAGCAGCCCATGACTGAGAAGCCCGCCAACAGCGACAGGCAGATGCTGAAAATGCTGCGGTTTCTGGCGAAAGGCGAAGTGCGGCTGGAGCGCTTCGGCGCAGAGACCATCGCCCTCCATCACGGCAGCGCCCGTCACGAGGTCCCGTCCGGCCTGCTTTCCGAAGCCGTCTCCCGCGGCCTTGCCACGATGGCGCGCGACAGCGCCAGCCTGGCGCCGGCAGCGCGCGCCTATCTTCGCCGGGCGCTGGCCGAACGCGACGAGGCCTTCATCGAGCAGCATGGCGATATCGCCCGCGCAACCCGCGACATCGATGGTAGGCCCGAGACGCTCAGGGTCAACGAAGCGGAATCACCGCTTGCCTCGCTCGCCCGCCTGAAGGACAGGAACGGCGAGCCCTTCCTGCCGCGCGAAGCGCTTGCCGCCGGCGAACACCTGCATGCCGATTTCACCCGCGCCCAGCTGCAGCCGCGCGTCACCGCCTCCTGGCAGCCGCGGCTTTCCGGCCGCAGCAAGGGCGAGCGCGGCGGCATGGCCGATCTCGCCGCCAGCGCGATAGCCGCCCGCATCGCCGTCAACCGCGCCATTGAGGCGATCGGGCCGGAACTGTCAGGCGCCGCCCTCGATATCTGCTGCTTCATGAAGGGTCTGGAAACCGTGGAGCGCGAACGCCAATGGCCGGTGCGCTCCGCCAAGCTGATGCTGCGCACCGCCCTCCTGGCACTCGCCCGCCACTACAACCCGCCGCGGCGAGCCGCGCGGATGCAGCATTGGGGCGAGGAGGGGTACAGGCCGGAGATGGAGACCATCTGCCGCCAGAACTCGTAGCAGCAAAGCGAGGGCGGAAAGGGCGCTTTCAGGGTGTCCCGAACATCGGGAATTCTTGCGGTCGTCCTCTTTTCCGGCGGACCTCGACATCCTACATGTCGGATGACACCACCGCCCGGACTACCCGTCTTGCAAAAGTTAAATCTTAGTAACATCGGATATTCGCTCCGCCGTCCGTCTTGCGGCGAGGGGCTCTGTCGGTTAAAGCCGGTTCGTCAATGTCCGGGCGCTTGCCCGGTCACGTAAGCGTTAACGTCACTCAACGCGTATGATCGAACGGCTCTGCGGCTTCGATCTGCGCGACCATGTCCTGCGGATCGAGCTCTATGAGCCCCAAGAAGGACAAGATGGATAACAACACTAACTCTGCAAACAACGCCAATGCCGCGCCCGAAATCGAGCGGGTCAGGCATGAATTGCGCCGCCGTTCGCTGATCGCCGAGAGCGTCACCGATATTACGCCCGGCATGCGCCGCGTCGTGCTGACAGGCGAAGACCTCGCCGATTTCGTCAGCCTGGCGCCCGACGACCATATCAAGGTCATCGTAGCGGGTGAGCACGGCGAGGAAGAACGCCGCGATTACACCCCGCGCCGCTATGACAATGCCGCCCGCAGCCTGACGATCGATTTCGCCCTCCATGAAGCCGGTCCGGTCACCCAATGGGCGATCGATGCGAAGCCCGGCACCACGCTCGAAATCGGCGGCCCGCGCGGCTCGGCGGTCATCTCGAACAAGGTGAAGCGCTGGCTGCTGGTCGGCGATGAAACCGCGCTGCCGGCGATCGGCCGCCGCATCGAGGAAAGCGGCGAGGACACTGCCATCACCGTGCTCGGCGCCGTCGCCGGGCCGGAAGAGCAACAGGTCTTCGAAACGAAGGCGGCGCTTTCCACCCGCTGGGTCCACCGCCCGCTGTCTGACGCCACTGATGCGGCGCCACTGATCGCGGCGCTCAGCGGCATCGACATCGCCCCGCAGACGCTCGTCTGGGTCGCCGCCGAAGCCTCCGTCGTCCGCGCCATCCGCGCCTATCTGACCGAAGAGCGCGGCTACCCGCTCGCCTGGATCAAGGCCTCGGGCTACTGGGTAAAGGGCAAGGCCGATACGACCGAGAAGTTTGGCTGATATCAGCAAACGCAAAGGGGCGGGCTGACGCTCCAGCCGCCTATTCAAATGTGGAATCGATCTGTGATTGGTTCCACATTTCGTTCAAACGCTCTCAGTCGAACGGCCAAGGCTCTTGAAAAACCCAAGTTGTTAGGTTAATTTGGCGCATGGTCACCATCCTCCGTGAAGCAGGCATGCGATTTGTCATTTACACGGATGACCACGAACCGGCGCACACCCATGTCTACGGAGATGGGGAAGCTCGCATCAATATCCTCGATCTCACCGTGATATCGAACCGCGGAATGAAGAAGCGGGATCTGAGCGTCGCCCTTGCCATTGTTCAGGCGAACAAGCGCCTGTTCATCGAAAAATGGGAGAGCATCCATGGGTGAAACTGTCTTCGAAGATAGTCACTACCGCGAAGCGACCGTGAAGGGGGAGGCCGAACGCGCCTTGAGGCCAATCCCGGCATCCGTCCGTTTCGATGAGGCGTCTGGCCGCATCGTCGTGGATTTCACCAACGGTGCTGCGTTCATGGTGCCTGCCCGGTCAATACAGGGCCTTGAGGATGCGACCGTCGGGCAGTTGTCTGATGTCGAGCTTCTCGGCGAGACCGGCCTGCATTGGGAAAGCCTGGACGTGGATTTTACCATCGCCGGGTTGATGAACGGCATATTCGGCACGGCGAAGTTCATGGATGCGCAGCGCCGCGGCGGCCAATCCCGTTCAAAGGCGAAGGTAGAGGCAAGCCGTGCCAACGGCGCCAAGGGCGGACGCCCCCGGAAGAACGGCTAGGCGTTTGCAACCGGCGCGAAGTCCAGCAGGGCATCAAGGCGCCAGACTATCCGTCAGAAACTCGCCGAGGAATTTCGCCTCCGCCGAAAGCCGCGTCCGTCCCTTGACCAGCGCCAGTTCCGAATTCGGCTGCGGCTCGAAGCCGTCCGTGGCCGAGAGCGGCCTGTGTTCCGGCAGCACTGCATCCGATGGCAGCAGACTGATGCCGAGGCCGGAGGCGACGGCGGCCTGCACGCCCATCAGCCCCTGGCTGGTATAGGCGATCCGCCAGCGCCGTCCGCTACGCTCGATGGCGCGGATTGCCCGGTCGCGATAGATGCAGCCGACGGGAAAGACCGCCAGCGGCACCGGGTCGCTCCCGGCGCTTCGCTGCCCGCCTTCCACCCAGATCAGCTCCTCGCTCCAGCTCGCCAAAGCGGCGCCATCGCCGGGCTCGCGCTTGATCAGCGCCAGGTCGATCTCGCCGGCATCGAGCAGCCGCTTGAGTTCCGTGCTCCAGCCGCTCACCGTATCCAGCCTGATATGCGGCGACGCCGCCGAGAAGCCGGAGAGCAGATCGATCAGCCGCCGCCCGGCAAAATCCTCGGGAACGCCGAGACGAACGGTCTTCGGCGCCGCCGGTTTGCGCATCGCCTCGGATGCCTCGTCGGCGGTCGAAAGCAGCCGCCTGGCATAGCTCAGCAGCAGCTCGCCCGCCTCCGTCGTCTGCACCCCGCCCGTCGATTTGTCGCGCAACAGCAGCGTGTGGCCGAGATTGGCCTCCAGCTTCTTCACCTGCTGGCTGACGGTTGATTGCGTCAGGTGCACCCGCTCGGCCGCCTTGGTGAAGCCGCCGCAATCGATAACGGCTGCAAAGGTTCTGAGAAGATCGAGGTCGAATCCGTATCTCATTCGATTTTTCACTGAGAGAAATTTCTATATTTAATTTCTCAATGACCGCGCGCTTTGTCAATCTGGCCGCATCAACGGAGATGACGCAGATGACGCTTCCAGGCACCCGGCCGAGCTGGCTGACATTCGATTGCTACGGAACCCTGATCCAGTGGGATGAGGGGCTGCTGGCGGCGATGGATCGCATCCTCTCCGCCAAGGGCGGCGATATCGACCAGAAGGCCTTCATCGCCACCTATGACCGCCATGAGCACGCGCTGGAGGAAGAGCGCCCGCACCGCTCGTTTAAGCACGTGAGCGCCCTGGCGCTGGAAAAGGCGATGGGCGAATTCGGCCTCGGCTTTACATCTGACGATGCCGAGATCCTGACCTCCTCGATCGGCAGGATGCCGCCATTTCCCGAAGTCGTCGAAACGCTCGGTCAGCTGAAATCAGCCGGTTTCCGCCTCGCCATCATCTCCAACACCGATGATGCGATCATCGCGGGCAACGTCGCTCAGCTCGGCGGCCATGTCGACCGCGTCATCACCGCCGAACAAGCCGGCGCCTACAAGCCATCGCCGCAAATCTTCCGTCACGCCTGGAAAGAGTTGGGCATCGGCATCAATGATCTGTTGCATATCTGCGCCAGCCCGCATCTCGACCTTGCCGCCGCCCGCGAACTCGGCTTTCGTACGGTCTGGGTCGATCGCGGCACGGGGCGCAAGCCGCTGGCCGATTACGCCGCCAACGCGGTGGTTCCAACGCTCGACAAGGTGCCCGGCGTGCTCGCTGCCGCCGGCTGGATCTAACGGATATTGCGGAGGTAGACATGGCGCACGAACTCAATCTCTCGAAGGGCGCACCGGCCGTCCTGCGCAACATCCCGCTCGATAGCGAGGAGATCTGGAAGGGCCGCGCCGATCTCGCCGCCTGCCTCAGGATGGCGGCAAAACTCGGCCTGGAGGAGGGGATCTGCAACCATTTCTCGGCCATCGTCCCCGGCCATCCCGATCTCTTCCTCGTCAACCGCCTCGGCTGGGCTTTCCAGGAAGCCACCGCTTCGTCGCTGCTGATCTGCGATTTCGAGGGCAATGTGGTCGCTGGCGACGGCGTGCCCGAGGCAACCGCCTTCTTCATCCACGCCCGCCTGCACAAGATGTCGCCCCGCGTCGGTGCGGCCTTCCACACCCATATGCCGAATGCCACCGCACTCAGCATGGTCGAAGGCGAGCCGCTGATCTTCGCCGGCCAGACCGCCCTGAAATTCTACGGCCGCGTCGCCGTCGACGAGAATTACAACGGCCTGGCGCTCGACGAACGCGAAGGCGACCGCATCGCCGCCGTCCTCGGCGGCAACGACATCCTGTTCATGAAAAACCACGGCGTCATGGTCTGCGCCCCCAATATCGCCGAGGCCTGGGACGATCTCTACTACCTCGAACGCGCCGCCGAAGTGCAGCTCAAAGCCATGAGCACCGGCCGCCGCCTGCTGCCGGTCGCGCCCGAGGTGGCGGCGGCTGCGGCACGGCAGATGCGCGAGGGCGACCCGGAGAGCGCTCGGATGCATCTGGAGAGTGTGCGGCGGGTGCTGGATCGCGAGGGGTCGGGCTATCGGGACTGAGGGGGTTGGGGCAGTTATGGGGCGGCAAATGAGGTTAAGCTTCTTCTGGCTTTTCCGCGCCACCCGGCGGGGCGACTTGTATATCCAGAAGCTCTGACAAAAGCGCATGAAGCGGGGTCAGATCCATGTTCGGCAAAGACGCGTCAACAGCTTGCAATGCGGCAACGTAACGATCTCGGTTTTCCGTAAGAAGTTCCGGTAAGATCTTTTCGCCAGGCAGCAATGCTCCAAGCTTTAGGCAGAGAACGAAATAACACGCAGCGCGGGCGGTGCGCCCGTTACCATTGATGAACGGATGAATGTGGTTAAGTCGCCAAAGAACAAAGCTCGCGAGCACAACCGGGTCTGACGCTTCCCAGTTCCGGCTCACCCGCAGCGGCCGCTATGCTGCGATCTTCGGCGGCAAGGATCTCCGGCATTATCACGATGGCAGCGGCCTTGTCGGGCTCACCATGTATGACGTGCTGAAAGAGGAAAAGGCCCGCTGGTTTGCCGCCGAGATCGAGCGGGCGCTTGCAAGCGGCGCGCTGCATATCGTCGAATACGAACTCAGCGGCGCCGATGTGAAGGGTGCCGGCGATGGCCCCGGCCATTCGATCTGGTTCGAGGGCCGCGTCCAGGCGCTGCCCTTTCAGGTGGAGGGCGAGGATGCCGTCGTCTGGGTGGCGAGCAATATCACCGGCAAGAACGAGGTGCAGCAGCAGCTGCGCCAGCTCAGCGAAACCGACGCGCTGACCGGGCTCTACAACCGGCGCAAGCTGATCGAGACGCTCGATCAGCGGCTGACGGTCTTCGAGCGCGAGAAATCCCAGACCTCGGTGCTGGTCTTCGACCTCGACAATTTCAAGAGGCTCAACGACGAGATGGGCCACCACGCCGGCGACACGGCGCTGATCGAGATCGCCCGCCTCTGCCGCCAGCATCTGCGCCAGGACGACATGATCGCCCGCTTCGGCGGCGACGAATTCGTGGT
Organism: Rhizobium sp. 01L410; assembly: GCF_056400165.1. Lineage (NCBI taxonomy): Bacteria > Pseudomonadati > Pseudomonadota > Alphaproteobacteria > Hyphomicrobiales > Rhizobiaceae > Rhizobium > Rhizobium sp. 01L410. The sequence goes on along the minus strand of NZ_JBFTST010000020.1, from coordinate 41,636 downwards.
GGTGATGCCCGGCACCCGCCAGACCGACGCGCTGGAGATCGCCGAGCGGCTGCGCGAACGCGTTCCCGCCACCCTCCGGGAGAGCCTGTGCTACGAATCGACGATCAGCGGCGGCGTGGCCGAATTCGGCCTGCCGGACCGCTCGGCCAGCGATATATTGAAGCGCGCCGATGAGGGGTTGTATCTGTCGAAGCGCTCGGGGCGGAACAGGGTTTCGGCGTTGTAGGCGGTGGCGGCCGCCTCCTCCCGAGACGCGGCGCGCACTCGGCGGCATGCAGCATTTGACGCGGCAATTCGAGAACGATTCCGGCCTTGATCCCGCTTTCCGGCTGGCCCATGTCTGCTGTTGGTTTAACCTGGAACGGCCCAGCTTATTGGAGATGAAGCATGTTCACCCACATCATGATCGGCAGCAACGACCTGGAGCGGTCCAGACGCTTCTATGACGCCACCTTCGCGGCCTTGGGCGGCAAGCCCGGCGAGATGGATGCGCGGGGACGGCTGATCTATGCCCATGAGGGCGGCCGGCTGATGATCACCACACCGATCGACGGCAAGCCGGCGACCGCGGCCAATGGCGGGACGATCGGTATCATCGCCGCGAGCCGGGACCACGTTCTGGCATGGCATGCCGCCGGCAGCACGCATGGCGGCGCGGCGATCGAGACCCCGCCCTCGGAGCGCCCGAACGGGGCGTTCGTGGCGTATCTGCGCGATCCGGATGGGAACAAGCTGACGGCGCGGACGCAGGCGGTAAGGTGACGGTTGGCGTGGGGTTTCAGTGCCGGGGCTTTCCGGGTCGCCCTCCCGTCGCGCGCTTTAGCCCCGAAGCAAGGCGGCGGGCTGCACGGAATGTTGCGTACAGCCTCACTCCAGCCAGAATGATTAAATAGAAATTAACCCATCATTTACCGCGAATGGTTAACGTGTTGACAAGGCTGGGGAAAGTTTCAATGGGCGCTTACGCCTAGGTAAGCATTCGGAACTTTCAGGCTCGTCCCGTAGTTGACTATGTCCAACCTTCGACTTAGGTTATCGTCAATAAAAAGACGAAGGTTGTTGAGAATCATACGCTTATGATGCGGCAACAACATGAGGAGCAAGGCTATGACAGACCTTAAAACCGACGAAGCTCTTCTCAAAAATCTGCGTGCAGCAGCCACCCGCAAGCTTACGGCAGAAGAGCTTTACAAGCAACGCGTGTCGTTTATCATGGGCTCGCTTTCAGACTCGAGCACCGTTACACGCGCACAGGTCACGAAGGCGCTGGCAGATATCGAAGGTCGGAAGAGCGCATAAGTGATCCTGTTTGAACTGACGGGTACGGAAAATAATCTAGTCTACCAAAAGCTGGCGATTGCGAATGGCAATCGCCAATATGACTTTCTCAAGTCGATAGTCGAATCATCACTTGAGATTGGACGGCCGTTTCTGTCTCAGCACGTCATCAAGGCGCTGAATTTTCAAGCCATAACTTGCTTGCACACGAACGCTGGCGAGTACCGTCCATGCCCAGTCCATGTAGGAGTGTATCAGCCGCCTGATCATTATCGCGTCGGCGCGCTGATGGACGATTTCGTTAATATGGTGAACGACGTCAATTGCTGCTGCGTAAACACCCTGTCACCTCTCAGATGACGCGCGGGGAGGGCGCCTGTCATCTGCCTGTCAGTCTTTCGTCTGCCCAATCTGGCACAGCCGCATTGCATTTTTCTAAATGGGCGCCTGCGAGAGCTGACCGGGTATTTGTTATCAGCCGTCCGCCTCATCCGCCTTCGGCGATGCGCTGAACAGGTTCTTCAGCGCGTTGGTCTTTGTCTTCTGCACCCTGCTCATCTTCAGCGCCCGGTTGGCGGCCTTGGCCTGTTCCAGCATCATCTCGATCTGGATCTGCTGGATCTCGGTCAGCCGCTCCCATTGCCGGTTCAGGAGGTGATCGACCTTTTCGTGCAGGTGGCGGATTTCGAGTTCGGCCTTGAGATTGACCTTGTAGTCGTTGAGCGCCCGCAGCCGGTCCTTCGATTCCTGGCGGCGCTGGCTCATCATGATGATCGGCGCCTGCAGCGCGGCGATGGTCGAGAGGATGAGGTTGAGGAGAATGAAGGGATAGGCGTCGAAGGCCCGCTGCTCGCCCATCAGGAAGTTGATGCCCATCCAGACGGCAAGGAAGAAGCAGAAGGAAATGATGAAGGTCCAGCTGCCGCCGAAGGTGGCGACGACATCGGCGACGCGATCGCCGATCGAGCGGCGCTCCTCGTAGTCTTCTTCGATGTTTTCGGCCAGCGTGTCGTGGCTCCGCAGGCTCTCCACCACCTCGTCCTCGAGATTGGAAAGCTCGCCGCGCTCGTCGCGCAGGAGCTCGGCGATATACTGGCCGCGATAGTCGTCCACGACCTTGCGGTTGATATAGTCGTCCGAGCGCAGGCCCGGATGCTTCTGCCGCATGAAATCGGCCAGAGACGGGCGCAGGTCATCGAAGTGGATGGCGTCCTTCTTCTTCAGAGCAGCGCCGGTGATCGCATCGACCAGGCGCACGGACTTCGCCTTGGCCTGGGCCAGGCTGTCGCTGTAATCCTTCATCTCGACAGTGGCGGCCTCGCCGTGCCCGGCATCGAAATCCACGATCCCGCCTGCGAAATCCAGGGGCTTTTCTTCTGCCATCCGACGATCCTCTGTGCCGATTTCCTGCGCCTCTAAACATCAAATCGAACAGGATTGTGACATTGTTCTGCGATCCCGGCGAGGCCATTTGCCGCTGCCAGGATGGCTGCCGGAGCGGGCCGATGGCGGGGACTGGCCATGCGCGATTAACGGCATCAAAAGCTTTTTGCCGTATCGGAACGTCATGATCTCGAGTGGACTTCGAAACATATTTTCGGTGGCCGCTCTGCTCCTGGTGATGCTGCTGCCCGTTGGCGCCGCATCGGCCGGCGAAGCGGAGTCCCTAGGGATTCGCAGTTCCTGCCAGGCCTACGCCACGCTTTCGGAAGACTTGGCCACCATTGTCAGGAAAGAGGCGCGCTGGTCCTGCGGCACCAAAGAATACTCCCTCGATGCCGAGCGCGTGCTGCTGCGCTTCGACATTGCCCCCGGCGAGACGTTGCCCCGTTATTTCCTCTCCAGGCGCAGCGCGCTCGAGGCTGTGCATCTGCTTGCTATCAACAGCGATGGCGCGATCAGGGAAAACACCATTGCCGCCGCCGCGCTGCAGAGTTCGATGGCCGGCGGCTATTTCAAGGCGCCCCTGCCTGAGCTGACTGGAGAGACCAGGCAGGTCGTCGCGGTCATCGACCTGCCGAGCCACAAGATGACGCTGGAGCGCGCCTATCTCGCCCCGGCGGATGGCGCCGGTGGCGTCAGTGACATGCGCTTCGCGCTGATCCTCGCCGGGCTTGCCGGCATGCTCGTCATGCCGCTGATCTTCAACGCCGCCTTCTACCGGGCGCTGCGCGAAACCTTCGTTCTCTGGCATACAGCGCTCACGTTCTCGCTGCTGGCGACCATTCTCGTCACATCGGGGCTATCGGTCCTGCTGTTCGATCCGCCGGCGATGACGCTGAGCTGGATGACGACGGTGATCTTCGGCATGACGGTCGCATCCGGCGCGATGTTCACTCACAGCTTCGTCGAGCCCGGCCGGATGCATCCGTGGCTGCGCCGCGCGCTGCCCTGGTGCGCCGCCTGGGCGATCCTCCTCAGCGTCTTTCACGCGGTCTTCCCCTTCGTCGCCCGCCCCATCCAGTCGAGCGCCTACACGGCGGCTTTTGCCCCCGTCCTTGCTCTCTTCATGCTGTCGATGATCGATGCCTGGCGCCGCGGCAGCCGCGCCGCGCGCTACCAGGCGATCGGCTACCTGCCGATGGTTGTGGTTGGCTTGATCCGGCTGGTGACCGGCATCGTTCCCTGGCTGCCGAGCACCGATGCGACACTGCTCTTCTATGCCGGCTGCGTCTGTGAGGTCGTCTTCACCACGCTCGGCGTGGCCGAGCGCTTCGTCACCATGAAGCGTGAGCGTGACCGCGCCCGCAACGAAGCCGAATTGCTGGAACGTCTATCCGAAACTGACGCGTTGACGGGCTTGCTGAACCGAAGGGCGATCGAGCTGCGTTTCGAGCAGCTTCGCGCCGAAGGCTTCACGACGCTCGCCATCATCGACCTCGATCATTTCAAGGCGATCAACGACGTCAACGGCCACAGCACCGGCGACGAGGTGCTGAAGGCCGTCGCCAATGCCCTCCAGCCCGGCCCAAGCGTCCGCGCCTACCGCCTCGGCGGCGAGGAATTCGTGCTGCTGCTGCGCGGCGAGGACGCCGGGACCCAGGCCGAACTCCGCCGCCAGGCCATCCCCGCCATCGTCGCCCACACGGTCGCCGGCCTCGAACGGCCGGTGACCGCCAGCATGGGTATGGCCGATCTCCTCAGCGACGAGGATTTCGCGGCCCTCTATGAACGGGCCGACAAGCTGCTCTATGAAGCCAAGAGCGCCGGGAGGAACCGGACGCGGAGTGCGGTGAGGATGGTTGAGGTGGTGCAGGGGTATGCGGATGAGCGGGCGATGAGTGCGTGAGGGGCGGGCTGCGCCTGTCAGGTAGCCCGCCTAACCGTTGCCTTAAACGTAGCCGTTATCGGCCATCGCGTTCACATCATAGGCACAGTAACGATCAGAACGACTGCCAGTCCCGCGAGCAGGACTGATGTTTCGATCATGAAGATGGCGATCTGCCGGCTGGACATTTCAGGAAAAAGGGATTTCATCATTTGCTCCTATTAAAAATATTATTCTAACGGAACCACCGTATCACCAAAGATAATCGAAAAGTTTTTTATTTTCGAATTTGCTAAAATTTTCTTAATGGCTGGTCGCGGCCCGGGTTGCCCGGGGCCGCTCTCCAGCTTGTGAGGGCGTCACAGCGCCCGCGGATCACCAGGGCAGCACGCCATTGTGGTTGAAGTAACCCGCCGTCGGTCCGTCTTCGCCAAGCGTCGCCAGCTTCACCGCCACTTCGGCTGCTTCTTCCACCGTCCGGTAGCCGCTATTGCCGTTCATCTCGGTCGCCGTATAACCGGGGTCGGCGGCGTTGATCTTGATGCCGAAGGGTTCGGCGGCCTTGGCAAAAGAGACGGTGGCGGCGTTGAGAGCCGATTTCGAGCTGTTGTAGCCGAGCGCGTTGACGGCGTAGAACTCGTTGTCGGGGTCGAGCAGCGACTGGATCGAGCCGAGCTCGCTGCTCATCATCACGATCCGTCCCGCACCCGACGCCTTCAGCAGCGGCAGGAAGGCCTGTGTCACACGGATCGGCCCGAAGACGTTCACCTCGTAGACGCTCTTGGTGATGCCGATCGGCTCCTCAAGCGGCGAGATGCCGAAACCGTCGGCGATCCCGGCATTGTTGACGAGGGCATCGAGCGTGCCGGTCTGTCCCGCAAGCGCCTTTGCGGCGGCCGCCACGCTGCTATCATCGGTGACGTCGAGCTCGAGCCAGTGCGCGTCGAACCCTTCAGCTTTCAGCCGGGCAGCGGTCGCTTCGCCACGGCTCTGGTCGCGGGCACCCAGCCAGACGCGATAGCCTTCCGATGCCAGCCGCCGGGCAATTTCGAAGCCGATGCCCTTGTTGGCGCCGGTAACAACTGCAGTCTTGATCCTGGTCATGTCTCACTCCGTTTGTGGAGCCTTAGACATCGTGCCGATCACGATCGCAGCGTGAGCCGCAAAATCCCGGCTTCTTGCCTAATCCTCCTGACCTGCTGTCCGCAAAGCGCCGCTCTCTTGTCTTGCGTTCGGCGGCCATGCCACCATATGTCCATGATGGAAGCGATGGATGAATTGCGCGATCGGGCGCTGAGACATGCTCAGGGGCAGCGCACGCAAACCGCTGTCCCGCGGGTGACGATCACCAAGGATGCGGCGCTGACGGGCATGACACCCGGCATCTATGAGCCGATGCTCTGCCTCGTTCTGCAGGGCGCGAAATGTGCGCTGATCGGCGACAGGCGGCTGCATTACGATCGTGCCAGCTATTTCGTCGCCAGCATCGAGGTTCCCGGCGCCTGCCAGATCGTCGAGGCACGCCCCGATACACCCTATCTCGCCGTCGCCCTGACGCTCGATATCCCTGTTGTCGCCGAAATCATCATGGACATGCCGGGCCTGCCGCCTATGGCCGATGGCCCGGGTTTCGGCATCAGCCCCGTGACGCCCGATCTTGCCGATGCCTGGCTGCGGCTGATCAAGCTGCTCGACACGCCCTCGGATATCGCGATCATGGCGCCGATGCTGGAGCGCGAGATCATCTACCGCGTGCTGCTCGGCCCGCATGGACCGATGCTGCGCCAGCTGGCCCGCAGCGACAGCCGTCTCGGCCAGATCCGCCGCGCCATCAGCCATATCCGCGACAATTTCGATCAGCCCATCACCATCGAAACGCTCGCCTGCATCGCCGGCATGAGCCCGTCGGTGTTCCACAAGCATTTCAAGGATGTGACGGCGATGAGCCCGATCCAGTATCAGAAGAAGCTGCGGCTGCACGAGGCCCGCCGCCGCCTGCTGGCCGACCCTGGCGACACGGCACGCGTGGCCTTTTCGGTGGGCTATGAAAGCGCCACCCAGTTCAGCCGCGAATATGCCCGCCAGTTCGGCGCTCCGCCCGCCCGCGATGCCGGAAGGCTCAGGGAGCGCGGGACGCATCTGCGCCAATTGATCGACGGCTGAAGAAGTGCAGCGAGCGCTACGATTTCGTCTCTGACGAGCGGTACCGATCGAGTTTCTGCAGAATGAAATCCTCTATCTTCCGCAGCTCGGCGAGCTTGCCCCTGACGATATCGAGGCGTTCTTCGAGAAAACTCACGGTCTCCGCGGCGGTGACTTCGCGCTGCCCGTAAGTATCGAGGATCGGCCCGATTTCCTTCAGCGAAAGGCCAAGCTGCTGCGCCTGGCGAACGTGCTCGATCCTCTGGATGGCACTCGCGTCATAGTCCCGGTAGACGCGGCTTCCCGCGCGCCGCTCGGTCGACCGGATCAGGCCGATCTCTTCATAGTGCCGGATCCCGTCCTTCGACATGCCGGAGATGCGGGCGAGTTCGCCAATGAGCATTTTTTAAACCGCTTGACTGTGGGGTTTCCCGATAGATTACGAAGGAAGCAGTTTCGTTTCAACCGATAAGTCCGAGGTTCAGAATGCCCGCATCGCAGAAGCCCGTCGCCCTCGTCACCGGGGCTTCATCCGGCATGGGAAAGGATTTCGCCATGCGCCTGCTGGCGGAAGGCTATGTGGTCTATGCGGCGGCGCGCCGCCTGGAGCGCATGCAGGATATCGTCGCCAGGGGCGGTCTGGCGATTGCCATGGACGTCACCGATGACGCGTCGATGCAATCAGGTGTCGAGCAGATCATCAGCGAGCAGGGTCGCATCGATGTGCTCGTCAATTGCGCGGGCTACGGCCAGTATGGCGCCATTGAGGACGTGCCGATCGATCTCGCCCGGCGGCAGATGGAGGTGAACCTCTTCGGGCTTGCTCGGCTGACCCAGCTCTGCTTGCCGCATATGCGCGCCCGCAAGTTCGGCCGCATCGTCAATATTTCCTCGATCGGCGGCAAGCTCACCACCCCGCTCGGCGGCTGGTATCACGCATCGAAATTCGCGCTCGAAGGCTGGTCCGACGTGCTGCGCAACGAGGTGCGCGGCTTCGGCATCGACGTCATCGTCATCCAGCCGGGTGGCATCGAAACCGAATGGAGTGATATCGCCACCGGCGAGGCATCCCGCATCTCAGGGTCCGGTCCCTATGGAAAGCTCGTCCAGGCCTTCGTTCGCGGTCAGTCGAGAATGCGCAAGGCGCCGCCGCCATCGGTCATCACCGCGCTGCTCAGCAAGGCGGTCGGCGCAGCCCGGCCGCGCACGCGCTATGCCGGCGGCATGCTGGCCAAGCCGTTGCTGTTCCTGCGCCGCTGGCTGCCGGACCGTATGTTCGATCGTTTGATCATGTCGGCCTTCCGCTAACCGGCCGCTGCGTTGCCTTCAGGCCGCCGCGCGAACGCGTGCCTCTTCGCGGATGCGATTGACCATCGAGCGCAACCCGTTGGAGCGCTGCGCCGAAAGGTTTTCGACGAGGCCGATCTTGGCGAAGGTTTCGAAGGCATCGAGTGCGGCGATCTCGGAGGCGGTCTTGCCGAAATAGGTGGCAAGCACGATGGCGACGAGGCCGCGGACGATATGGGCGTCGGAATCGCCCTCGAAGGTCATCACCGGATTGTCGGGGTTGCCATCGGTATGCGTCACCAGCCACACCTGGCTGGCGCAGCCCATCACCTTGTTGGCGGATGTCTTCTTCTCGTCCGCAAGATCGGGCAGCGCCTTGCCGAGCTCGATCACATAGCGGTAGCGGTCTTCCCAGTCGTCGAGGAAGGAGAAGTCGTCGATGATTTCGTCAAGCGATGCCATGGGAGCGGGGCCTTTCAGTGATGCCCTGCATATAGGGGAAGTGCAGCTCTTTTTGAACCGTTAAAAAAGAAAACGCCGTGAAGGATGGGCATCCTCACGGCGTACAGCAAACTGCTGAAATAAACAGGGCAGGCACGTCAGGCACGGCGGGAATTCCCTGAGGGGGAAGGCCGGTGCAAGTTTTGGGGCGGGAGGCGTCCCGCGGAATTTCAGGAGACCGGGCGCGGTTTCGGCGTCGGGATGACGGACGGAACGGTTCCGGTGACGACGGTGTCGGAGGCGCTCGCATCATCGACCGGCGGGCGGTAAGGCATCGGCTGGTTCAGTGCGGCGGTCTTCTCGTCCTTTGCGGAAGGAGCGAGCGCTGCAACCGGGGTGAGGTTGGCGAGCGGTGCGGCGACGGCGCCTGCTGCTTCGGCGATCTTGGCGGACGGCTTGTCCTTCTCGTCGCCGGAAAGCTGGCTGTCGATCAGCTGGTAGGCGACACGGGCGCCCTCGCGGGCTCTGTAGCCGAGCGCGGTCAGCGTTTCGCCGCCCTTGCTGCAAACTTCCGGCTTCTCGCCGCACATGCCGGTTATATAGTCATAGGCGCCGCTGACGGCGGTGAAGGCGTCGGAAAATTGAACCTGGGGGTCATTGGCGAGGCGCGTCGAGCTTTCCGAGCTGAAAAGCGGCAGCAGCACCAGCACAAGTCCGAACCAGAAGCTTCCTTTGATCAGTAGTCTCATTGTCGTTGCCCATCCTGTTTTCCCGTCCGGTCTTGTTGCCGAATCAGGGTCCGTTTCCGGTGTGCTTTCACCCTAGCGCGGAAGTGCGAATGCCACTTTTCGAAACTCCGCGGCATTTGCGGCAAATTTAATTCGAATTTTAAATAAAGGCCGACGTACCGTATTTCAGTCAAATTGTAGCCATCGGCATTAAGCATGGCATGGCCTACCGCCTGTAATTGCAGGGATTCTCAACGATGGCCTCGCCGCAAAAGTTAACACAAAGCTGAAATGCGAGCGAATTCCATCGCTTACCCCCTGTTAACCACGAAAACCAAAGGCCCGCCGCAATGGCTCAAAACGGGACTTTTGCCGCTTTCTGGCTGTGGAGGCGGGTTTTGCCTTATCCTTTCTTTAAGCGCCCAGGGCCTATTGTCCGGGTCTGTTAAAGAGCCTTTTCGGGCGGGTATTGCGTGCGAGTATTGAGTGACATCGGCAACCGGGCGGCAGCCCTCGTGGACCGGGCAGCGGCAAGCTGGCTTTCCCGCACGGGGAGCGGCGAGGCCGTTGCCGAACGCGAGCTTGCCATTCTCCGCCGCCTCGTCTTCCTGTCGTCGGGCGCGCTGATTGCAGCCCCGGCCGGCCTCTCCTTTATAACCAGCCCCGCCGTGGCGCTGCCCGCAGGTGTGGCGACCGTCTGCGCCGCCTTCCTGTTCTCGGCTGTCGGCAGCATCGCGCTGTCGCGCCAGACGCAAGTGGCAACCACCGTTATCCCGGAGACAGCCGAAGACTTCTTCCTGCAAAACAGTGCGGGCCTGATCCTGTTCCTCGATCCGCAGGGCAACGTCACCTCGGCCGGTGGCCGCGATATCAGCGAGTATCTCGCCTGGATGCGCGAGCCCAAGGGCCGCGGCTTCATCGAGCAGGTGCATGTCTCCGACCGCATCCTCTTCCTGCAGGCGCTCGATCAGCTGCGCCAGGGCGATGATGCCGTCAGCGTCGACCTGAGGCTGGACCGCCCGGGCGTCTCGCGTGATCTTCGCCAGTTCGCCTATCTCCGGATGGACATGACCGCGCGGCGCGACGGCGAAGGCGCGCTTGCTGCCGTGGTCGCCCAGCTTCGCGACGTCTCGGTCGAGCAGCAGCTGCGCCTGGATGCCCAGAGCCGTGCCGCCGATGCCGAATCGGCCAACGATGCCAAGTCGCGCTTCCTGGCTGCCGTCAGCCATGAGCTGCGCACCCCGCTGAACGCCATTCTCGGCTTCTCCGACATTCTGCTCGGCGAATATTTCGGCAAGTTCGAAAACGATCGCCAGCGCGAATATGTCGGCTTGGTGCGCGATTCCGGCGCCCATCTTCTGTCGGTGGTCAACACCATGCTCGACATGAGCAAGATCGAAGCCGGGCGCTACGAGCTGATGCTCGAGCCCTTCGATATCGGCGCTTCGATCAAGTCGTGCGAGGCGATGCTGACGCTGCAGGCAAAGACCAAGGGCGTGTCGCTGACCAGCCGCATCCAGCGCGATCTCGACGAGGTCGTGGCCGACCAGCGCGCCATCCAGCAGATCCTGATCAATCTCGTCGGCAATGCCGTGAAGTTCACCGAACAGGGCGGGGCTGTTACCGTAGACGCCTCGGTGCGCGCAGGCGTGCTGCAGCTCAGCGTCAGCGACACCGGCATCGGCATTCCCGCCGACCGGCTGGCGACGCTCGGCCAGCCCTTCGTGCAGATCCAAAACGATTATACCCGTCAATATGAAGGCACCGGCCTCGGCCTGTCGCTGGTCAAGGGGCTTGTGGCGCTGCATGGCGGCCACTTCGCCATTGCCAGCGCGCCGGGCGAGGGCACCATCATCACCATATCGATCGCGGCGGATGGTTCCGGCGCCCCGGCCGCGGATGCGGCGCGGGATGCGGCCGTCGAATTTCCGCCACGCCTGAAGACGACTGCGGCATCCGTTGCCGGATTGGAAGAGGGGCTGTTCGATGGCCGCGCGCAAGCGAAAATCGCCTAAGGGGAAGAGGGGCCGGCAGCAGCCGGGCCTGCTTCTGACGGGGGCAGCCGCCTTGGGCGGCGTCGGCATGACGGGCGCATCGATGCTCGGCGGCGTCGTTGCGCGCAATCCATCGATCGCCGGCGGAACCGCCGCCTTCGTCGTCATCTTCTCCTTCGTTGCGGCCAATGCGCTCTGGTATCAGCCGGGCACGCATCCGCATCCGTTCTTCCGCACCCGTGATCTCTCCTCGCCATTCTCCATCGGCCGACCCTCGGTCGAGGAGCCGCATCCAAACGACGTCACGACCTTCAAGATCGAACGGCCCGGCGATGAGGGTGCGACTACCAATGCGCTGCCGCCGGCCGCAACCGGTGGCCAGCAGCCGGTTCAGCTGGTCATGGATATCCAGCAGCAGCTGATCCGCCGCGGCCTCTACAACGGCACTGCGGATGGCGTCATCGGCCCGCGCACCAGCGCTGCCATCCTGTTCTTCGAAGAGACCGTCGGCATGCCGCAGAACGGCGAGGCGACGCCGGAGGTTCTGGCGGCACTGCAGACCGATTCGGCAGGTCCTTCCATGGTGCCCACAGAGAAGCCGCGTGCGGATGTCAGTTCCGCCGCATCCGCCGAGGACCCGGTGGCAGCGGCTATCCGCAGCGCCGAGAAACAGGTTAAGACGGCGCCCGCGGCCCCCAAGCAGGTGACGCCTGGCGAACTCTCCAGCGTCGATCTGGTCTTGAAGATCCAGAAGGGCCTGGCCAACATGGCCTATGCCAATGTCGGCGTCGACGGCGTTGCTGGCGAACAGACCCGCGCCGCCATCCGCCACTTCCAGAAGCACTATAACCTGCCGGAAGATGGCGAGCCCAACGCGGCGGTGCTGAAGAAGCTGAAGGAAATCGGCGCGATTTAGCGTCGAGTCAAAAATCCCCTTTTGATTGCATAAAGCCGCTCAAAACACGCTTTTGGAAACGTTGGGCGTGCGGTTTGGTACGTATGCGTTCCGCAAATAATGACAGATTGTCGCAGATTTCGCCTGGAAAATTACTGGCAGCTGAGGGCAGAAGGCGGTTTAAGCCGCTGTAAACATAGGAAAACAGGCGGAAGGCCAGCTCACGCCTCGTGTTTCGCTGGCCGCTATATTAGCAACGAATTTATAATGCTCACAAAAATATGATACAAATACTCGGCTCGCTTGGTGCTATTCATCAAGTGCGACCGGGGGGCCAGTCAGGAGCAACGGACTGTGATTAAATTGTCACTTTCTCGCATCTGAAAGATACCAGTCGGATGGTATCTTTCTCTCGTCGCCACGCCGCGGGCATCCCCGCGCCCTCCTTGAACGGGACGGCGCCTTCCCCCGCCAGGATCAAACAAATGTTGCGCGAACCTTCCTATGGCGGGATGGGCGAACTGGACGGCTCCGACCGCGCCATGTATCGCTCCACCGCCTCTATCAATGATCTCGAAAATCCGCGGCTTTACAAAGCCCTCCATGATCATTTCGCGGCGGTGTATCCCGTCACGTCCAAAACCGGCGCATCCGAGTTCCATCTCGGCGGCGGCCAGACCTTCCGTGTCCATCGCGGCGTCAACGATCTCAATTTCGAGATCACCTATTCGGAAATTTCCCGTTTTGCGGCGATCACCCGTTCGCTCAACTCCAGAACGAAGAAATATGCGAAAGACGGCCTGCAGTGGAGCACATCGCGCGTCGCCTCTCCCAAGCAGCTGCTCGCGCTGCCGCGTCCGCTCGACGAACCGCGTTCGCCGGAAGACGTGCTGATGTCGATCTTCCATCTCGATCTCAACGATTCGGCGGAGACCGAACGGCGAATCACGACTTGCATCGCCGCGCTCTATCCCTCCGGTCCGCGCCTCGGCGGCGGTCAGCAGGGCAATGATGCGCAGATGACGATGTCCAATCTTGCCGACTGGCTGTCCTTCCAGGACGTGCGCCAGGTGCTGCAGGTCGATGATGCCGATCATGCCGCGACAATGCTCGTCTCGATGATGTTCGGCGGCTTTGCATCGCGCATGAGCGCAGGTGAGGGCTTGCCCGACAGGGCTTCTCTCACAGGCTATCTGAAGAGCTGCATCCAGCTTTTCGTCCGCGGCTGCCGCCGTCACGACGCCTGATGATCGTCAAACCGGCCGCCACAGGCGCGGCCGGTTGAAAGCGTTGCTCCGCCACGGGATCGCCATTCTCAGGCCCAATTTCCTTCATCCGAGCCTCTGCTCTAGCGCCTTGCTTTTATTAATTATTTCTTAACGTGCCAGCCTGGTTATGCACAGCAGAACCGCCCCGGACCGCCGAAATGTGGTAAAAATGCCACGAGAAAAACTTCCGGGATAATTTTGGTACGAATACGTTTATTAAATAATTGACGACTCCGGGGCCTCCTGTTCATATCCAGCCCGTGACCGAAGCAAACGTTCGGAAACGCATGGCGGACTGAAATTTCAGGGGACCGCATCCATCGCGCTAAGCAAGAGCCAACCTTGGGGTTGGCCTCTGGAACGGAGACAGAAAATGAACATCAAGAGCCTCCTTCTCGGCTCCGCTGCTGCACTCGCAGTAGTATCCGGTGCACAGGCTGCCGACGCTATCGTCGCCGCCGAACCGGAAGCAGTAGAATACGTCAAGGTTTGCGACGCCTACGGCACCGGCTACTTCTACATCCCGGGCACGGAAACCTGCCTCAAGATCGCTGGTTACGTCCGTTTCGACGCCGGCTTCGGCTTCGGCGACGCATACGACAACAACGGTGGCCAGGACTGGGGTGATCACACCCGCGCTGAACTCTCGTTCGACTCCAAGAGCGACACCGAATACGGCACCCTGACGGGCCGCATCGCCCTCCAGGCCAACGCTAACGGCGCAACGATCCCGGCTGGTGGCCTCACCGGCGGTGCGGCCACGACGCTCGGCAGCGAAGGCAACAGCACCATCATCGACGAAGCCTACCTGGAGCTCGGCGGCTTCCGCGCTGGTAAGTTCGCAAGCTGGTGGGACAACGACTTCACCGGTGAATCCGACAAGATGTCGAACAACACCAACTTCAATGCTGTTCGTTACACCTACGACGCTGGCGACTTCTACGCTGGTGTTGCTCTTGAAGAACTCGGTGGCATTTCCGGCCGCGACGCCTATGCCGATTTTGGTCTGGCTCCGACGGTTTCGCAGCTTGACAACAACAGCCTCGGCATCGACGCCTCGGTTGGTGGCAAGTTCGGTGCGTTCACTTGGCAGGTTTACGGTGGCTACAGCCAGCGTGAAGAAGAAGGCGCAGTCACCGCTCGTATGTCGGCTGACATTGGCCCCGGCACCCTCGAAGGCGCTGTCGTCTGGTCTTCTGGTCTGAACTCCGAAACCTTCACCAACAACTACGACCAGACGGGTGAATGGACCTTCGTTGCTGAATACCAGATCAAGGCAACCGACAAGCTGACCATCACGCCTGAAGTCCAGTACACCTCCAACATCGTTCCGGATGTTGACGGCAACTGGGATACCGGCCACATGTGGCGCGCTGGTGCAACCATGGACTACAAGATCGTCGACAACCTCTCGACCCGCGTTTCTGCGACCTACGTCAACGAAAACTACGGCAATGCAGGTGGTTCGGCTGATTGGGTTGAAGGCTTCTTCCGCCTGCAGCGCGACTTCTAATCACACGCTATAAGCCGATTAAGATTGACCTCCAAATCGGTTTCGAAAGGAGAGCCCGGGTTCCCACCGGGCTCTTCTCGTTTTTATGTGATGGGTATTGACTAAAGTGACGCGCCTGAGCGCCGCCGTTAAGGCCGAAGTCCGTTGGCGAAGATCTTCAGGCTGGAGCGCAGATAGGCCTTGGTGCGCTTGGCGCGGACATCGGGATCTGCGCCGCCGCGGTCGATGCTGAGGCTGCCGAAGACGATGCCGATCAGCATCGTCGCCGCCGCATCCGCGTCGATGGCAACGATTAGCCCCTTCTCCGTCAACAGGCGCAGCCAGCTGGCAAGCTCGGCCCGGGCCATGTCGAAATCGAGCCGCAGCTGCGGCACGTATTCGGTGGCTTCCCAGGCGACTTCGATCAGGAAATACTGGCGCATGTTCGCCGGGCTCGGCGCTTCGTTTTCACCGACGAAGAACACACGGCCGAAAAGCTCGTCGAGAGCGATCCCGTCCGTGGCTTCGGGGAAGTAGAAAACAGAGCCTATCTTCGCCTTGATGGCAGCGGAAAGAAGATCGCCCTTGGCTTCGTAGAAGTCGTAGAATGTCCGCTTGGAGATGCCGCATTTCGCCGCGATGATGTCGACGGTTGTATTGGCATAGCCGAGCTCGATAAAGACATCGGTGCCTGCCTCTATTATGTCGGCCTGCCGCTGGTCTAGATCGATGCTCTTCGGCCGCCCGCGAGGCCGCTTCTGCTTTTCGTCGGTGTTCGAGCTCACATTTCCCCTGCGCGCACGTGATATTTTCATCCCTGCGGCACTGATACATGAAGAGCTGCGGCGGGTACAGCGACTTCAATGTCGCGATTATGTTACAGGCTGTTGACAGGCTGCGGGAAAATCGCAGCATCGAAAATCGTTGCACGCCAAAGGCCAGATGCTAAGCTCACTGTAGGGAAAACAAGGGAGCAACGCATGATTGTCTCCTCGCCGGGGACAGCATGGAAAGCCCGTACAGACGCCGCAAGCAGCCTGAACTCGTCAGGCGCAATCTGCTCGATGAAGCGCGCAAGCTTGCCGTCGAGGAAGGCCTCGCCTCGGTCACGATGCAGGCCGTTTCCGAAGCCGCCGGCGTCACCAAGGGCGGCTGCATTCACCACTTCCCAAGCAAGAAGGACCTGATCGAGGCCGTCTTCGACGAGCTGCTGCAGGCGATCGACGAGGATATCGAGGCGCGTATCGCCCGCGACCCCGAACCCTACGGCTCCTTCACCCGCGCCTATATCAACTCGGTCTTCGACAAGAACGAGCGGACGAATGGCGGCCACTGGGCGCCGCTGACCATTTCGGCGCTCACCGACCCCCATCTGCGCACCCTGGTGGCCGATTGGGCCAATGCCCGCGCCGAGCGTCACAGCGTCACCGATGGCGACATGCATCTGCGCATCGCCCGCTTTGCCGCCGATGGCATCTGGCTCGCCAATCTCTACCACGTCGATATTGCCGATGCAGAGAAGATCAAGGCGGATCTCCTGGCCGTGACCGAAAGGCCGCGGGTTTCCCTGGCAAGGGCCTAGAGCCGGCGGGGCAGCTCTGGCGCCGCCGCCGCCATCCGCCTATAGAACGTCCATGAGACTTCGCACCGACATTTTCGTTTCCGCGCTGTTGCGCCGCGTCTTCGCCATGGGGGATTTCGCCGCCGTGGAGAAGAAGGGCGCCGAGGAAGCCGGTGCGGTCTTCATCCGCCAGCATTTCCGCGATGGGCTGGAAACGCTTTTCGGCCCGGCGCCGCAAAGCTTTTTCGATGAGGAGGACAGCGGCGACCGGCTGTTCGAGATCCGCATGGAGCGACAGGAGCCGGAGATGGTCAGGGAGCTGCTGGAGCGCGAACGCAAGTTCGATCCGGATCTCTGGATTGTCGAGCTCGAGACCAGCGATGCGGCAGCGCTGCTGACGCTGGCCGCAGAGAAGAAGAAAAGCCCGTTCTAGCGGCGGCCGACGGTCTTCAGCTCGCGGGCAGGCGGCACTTTGCGCTCCGCAACCGCCGCCTCCGCCTGGCCCTCGCGTTCCGGCATGTAGGTATAGCTGTCGGCACGGCGCCACGCCTCGACCCGTTCGTGGCATTCCTCCGCGTCGAGCGCATCCAGCACCATCCAGGCGCGGGTGACGCTGTGCTGCGGCTCGGCCAGATGCGGATAGAGCTTTTCCAGCACGAAGACGGCATCGAGAAAGCCCATGCCCAGGCTCATAAGCGTCGTTGCCAGCTGTTGACCGGAGAGGTCGAGCATGATGCGCTCGGCAAGCCAGCGGCTGGCCGACAGCGCATCGGCAAGCGTGCTGGCGAAATGGCTGGCCTCGCGGGAGCGGGCGAAGCGCACGAGCAGCGCTTCCTGGATATCGGAAATCGTCCTGAGACCGAGCCGGTCGTCGTCCTTGCGGCCGAGATGGCTGGCAAGCCCGCGGATCTTCTGGCGCATCGCCTCTTCGTTGGCGAGGCGCTCGGCAAAATCGGGATCGACAGCAGGCTCTTCGATAACAGGAACAGCGGCAGCGATCGGAGCGGCTGTCTCCGCGGCCGGCAATTCGGCGGGCGACGGGCGGGCGGTCGCCTGGCGCAGCGCCACCAGCGCATCGATCACCTTCGGCGAAAGATTGTCACGGCTGACGATGGCACGGATATGGGCGGTGCCCTGCGTGCGGGCGATCATGATCAGCGTATCGTCGCTGATAGCCTGCGAGGCGGTGAGAAAGGGTGCTGCGACCGATATCGGCTGATTGCCGATGAACAGGGCAACTGCCTGCGGGATTACGATGCATTGCGACAGGGCGGCAACGGCCTGGCGGCGCGCCTCCTCGGAGGAGGCCTGGAAGAGGGGCGTGAAGAGTTCCGCAAACTGCCGCAGCTCGGATCGCGTCGGATGCGCCAATCCCTCGAAGCTGCTGACAGTCGCCATCAATACCACGTCCTTCTTTCGAATGGCCATCGGCCCTTCTAGGTCTCTAAACCGGTCACGCACAAGAATACCCCGGAAACGCCGATACTGAGGGATCGAATGCGCCGGTTGGACGGAGACCGGACCCATACGAATATGAATAAATCCTACATCGGCAGGGTTAATGCTTGCTGAAGATTTTAATCAAATGCCACACAATAATACACGTAGGGCGTGCGCCGGTATAGGTAGCCGGACAAACGAAAAGCGCCCCGCTGATACGAGGCGCCGAGCGTTGTCCGGATTGCTCCGGAAGTGTTTTGGAACGTTAAAGTCCCTTGTGGGAGCGCAAGGCCATCAACAGCTTTTCGCCGTTATCATGACCCGACTGATAGAGGTCGAGCGCTGCCGAAGCGGCAAAATGTGCTTCGGGACTTTTGATGTCGAGACGCTTCTCCGAGCACCACGCGTCGAGTGCGCCGCGCAGCACGTCCAGATCTTCGGGAGAGAATGTCGCATTCACGAATAAAGACATGAATTGCCCTCCGTGTCCTGCGGCAAGAGCGTATATTGTCTCTCAAGCGGTCATCGCCGTTAAACCTTTGACCGACGGATGGACCATACGCCCATTCAGAGCGACTGCAATTAATATCTTCATGACGTAAATCGGCAACACATCCTTATGACGTAAAGGTGATCGGCGGCCTTTTTCTAAGTCGCTGAATTTATGCGTCTTTCCTAATTAAATCTGACTTATTGCCATGTGAAACTAAAAGCCAGCTCGCGGCGTTTATTGAACGGCCTTACAACAAGGCTTCGCAGTGCTGAAATATTAGGAAACTGTTAACTATCCTATGTCTCAATTCGGACAGGAACAGCGCGGTTCGAAGGTTCGGCCGTCAAGATTCCACATCACGGATATCCGCAAAGGTGCCGTGAGAAAGGCGCGAATGCCCGGAGATGCCGGCAACGGTATTGAAGGACGCGCTGGCCCGCGCAGGCGGGCAGGGTGAAATCCGCTTAGCTTCATCCGTCTCGGGCAGTGCATGGAGACGAGAATGGCCACCATAGTCGCATTGGCTGACCGGCGCTCGCAACAGCCGCGCCGCAAGGACCAGGAGCCCGTCGAGGCTCAGATATTGCTGTTCACCGGGGTCCGCTACGAGCGGCTCACAGACGCGCCGAAGCCCCGTCCGGTGCCACGCGCGCCGCGTGTGAAGAGCAAGTAGAGATATCAATTGCCGCTGGCGTAGGTTTCGCAGCCCGCCTCGGTCAGGAAGTTCTTTGCCGCGTCGTCGAAGCTTGCCTGCGGGGCAAGCGTGCGCAGCACCGCGTAACCCTCGCTATGGGTCATCTCCACCAGGATGGTCTGCTGCAAATCGGCAGGCAAAGCCTTGCGCAGCTCCGTCAGCTTGATCGGGCTTGCTGCCAGCACATCCAACGCCCCGCCGACCGACGTCCTGTCATTCATGCTGAACACCTCGTTCGAAGCGCCGTCATAAACGGCGATCGACCAGAAGGGCACGCTGCCCTTGGCGGTGAAGCGCACCGGTCCGTCCTCCAGATCGAAGGAGCAGACGGCGGTGCGCACGAAGGGATCGCTGTTCGACAGCCCGGCATCGTCATAGGTCGACGATAGCAGATAGAAATTGTTCGGATCACCCTCGGCAATCACCCGCGTCTCGGCATCCTTGCCGGTGAAATGCGGCAGCGCCAGGATGATGACCAGATGCAGCAGGGCGGCGCCGAACAGGCCGGTGATGATGGCAAAGACGATCCTAAGCATTGCCGCACCCGGTCTTCTCGAGCTTCGGCATGGCGAGATCGATAACCCCGGAGCTTCCGGCCGTCGGTGTGTCGAACAGCGTCAGCACCATGCGGAAGGTGCCGGCTGCCGGAAGCGCCAGCCAGTTGCCGGGCCGGGCATTGGCGGAAACGTCGATGACGAAGCTGCTGTCGGTCTGGCGCAGCACCGTCCAGGAATTCAGCGCGCCCGGCAGGCCGGGGCGAACCGAGGCGGGGTTTCCGCTATTGTCTGATGTATAGAGCGTCCAGAGGCGCGCTGCCGGCGTCTGGCCGCTGATGCGGTAGCTGCATCCGGCATTCAGCCGGTCGCCATGGTCATCGACACCAGCCGTGAATGTCAGCCCCTCGGCGCTGCCATAAAGCAGCTTTCCGGCCCGCGCCCGGTGCGATTTCGCGTAAGGATCGGCATCAGCCGTCTGCAGCTCCGGAAAGGCTTCCCAGGCGCCAAGCTTGATGGCGCCGAACCCCTGCGTCACATCCAGCGCATACCGCGAAACCATGATCCCGCCGCCGAAAGCGACGATCAGCGTAATCGCGATAAATAGCGGGAATCGAAACACTGCCGGCCCTTGAGATCAAATCAGGTGAAAGGGTTAGCATTGATTCTGGCGGGGTGGAATGGTGGAGGTCGTGGTCTTCGCAACTCAACGGGGCATAACGCATTGCGTTATATAACGCTACGCGTTATGTTTGTCGGATGATCAGAAGCTTTGCCGACGCTGAAACCGAAAGAATCTGGGGCGGCGAGCGAAGCCGGAAACTGCCCGCGGATATCCAGCCGGTCGCCTTGCGGAAGTTGCGTCTCATCAACAGCGCGAAGGCGCTGGATGACCTCCGCATCCCGCCCGGAAACCGCCTCGAAGCGCTGAAAGGCAACAGGCGCGGGCAATATTCCATTCGCATAAACGACCAGTGGCGCATCTGCTTCCGCTGGCAGGAAGGAGCGGTACATAATGTCGAAATCGTCGACTACCATGGATGAGGCAGGGCTTCTCCCCAACCCGCATCCCGGCGAGATCCTGCTGGAGGACTTCCTGAAGCCGATGGAGATCAGCCAGAACGCATTGGCGCGCGCCATTCACGTGCCGCCACGGCGGATCAACGAGATCGTTCTCGGGAAGCGGGATGTGACCGCCGATACCGACCTGCGGCTCGCACGATATTTCGGTCTGTCCGAAGGCTTCTTCCTGAGTTTGCAGACCGACTACGACCTGATGGAGCGCAGGCGGGAAATTGGTGCTGACCTGTCTTCGATCATGCCGCACGCGGCTTGAGGCTTTTGCAGGATAGGAAATTTGGTGCCTGCGGCTCTCTCATCCCAGGTGCAACTAGTTGCACCTGAAGCCTTCGGGCACCTTCTCCCCAAGGGGAGAAGGCAGGGTGAGGGGCTCCGGGCACTGTAAGTCCTTATAGTTTCTGAGTAAAAGTGGCAGCTGTATCTAGCGCTGCGCCCCAATCACTCCACACTCGCCACCTTCTGCGCTTCCAGCGGCGCCGCGTGCTTCAGCTTTTCGCCGAGGTCCTTGAGGATCTTCGTGCTCTCCGCCGAGAGCATGCGCGGGCGCACCAGCTGAGGGATGCCGTCGGCGGGTTTGGCGGCGGCGGTTTTGGCGGCGTCCTTGGGGGAAGGCAGCGGGTTTTCGATGCCGGGGATGGCGCGCAGCACGACGCCCTGGTGGGCGTAGTCCATGGCGCGCTTGAAGGTCATCGCCGGCAGCGAGCCGCCGGTCATGTTGTTGGTCGAGGTATAGTCGTCGTTGCCGAACCAGACCGCCGTCGTGTAATTGCCGGTGAAGCCGACGAACCAGGCGTCGCGATAGGCCTGGGTCGTCCCCGTCTTGCCGGCGGTGACGATGCCGTTGTCGAGCGCTGCCTTGCGGGCGGTGCCGACATAGGGGATGCGGCTCAGCATCTGGTTCATCTCGTCATCGGCTTTCTCGGACAGCACCCGCTTGGCCGGCGGCTCGTCGCGGTCGAAGTCGTAGAGCACGTCGCCGTCGTAATCGAGAATCTGGGTGATGCCGTGGCGGCGGGACTGGTAGCCGCCGGCCGGGAAGACGGCATAGGCAGTCGCCTGGTCGAGCACGGTGACTTCGGAGGTGCCGATCGGGATCGTCACGTCGTCACGCACGGGCGATTCCACGCCCATCGCTTTCGCCATGGCGCGGATCGGCTGAATGCCGAGCTTTTCCTTGGCAAGACGCACCGGGATGGTGTTGATCGACTGGGCGATCGCCGTTTCCAGCGTCACGCGTCCGGCATAGCGGTTTTCGTAATTGTGCGGGCTCCAGTTGCCCCAGGAGATCGGCGCGTCGATGATCGTGGTCTTCGGCGTCATGCCGCTCTCCATGGCCACCGAATAGGTATAGACCTTGAAGGACGAGCCCGGCTGGCGCAGCGCCTTGGTGGCGCGGTTGAACTGGCTTTCGCCATAGTCCCGGCCGCCGACCATGGCGCGCACGGCGCCGCCGTTTTCGATCATCACCATCGCGCCCTGCTTGGCGTGATAGCTCTCGCCATATTCGCGCAGCGACGTCTCGACCGAATCCTCGGCCGCCTGCTGGATGCCCATGTCGATGGTGGTGCGCACGACCAACGAATGCTGGTGGAAGCGCGAGGCAAGCCGCTGCACCTCGTCGAAGGCCCAGTCGAGGAAGAAATCGGGCGCCTCCTGCTCGTTGCGGTCGATGGCGGTGGCCGGATTGCGCCGCGCGGCGATCACCTGGCCCTCGGTCATCAGCCCGCTCTGGACGAGATTGGTGAGCACCTCGTTGGCGCGGGCGCGCGCTGCCGGAAGGTTGACATGCGGGGCGTATTTCGCCGGCGCCTTGAAGAGACCGGCGAGCATGGCGCTTTCGGCGAGGTTCACATCCGTGATGCTCTTGCCGAAATAGAATTGCGAAGCCGCCGCCGCACCGAACGTGCCGCCGCCCATATAGGCGCGGTCTAGATAGGTGGAGAGGATTTCCTTCTTGGAGAGATTGGCCTCCAGCCACAGCGCCAGGAAGGCTTCGGTGATCTTGCGGTCGATCGAGCGCTCGTTGGACAGGAATAGGTTCTTCGCCAGCTGCTGCGTCAGCGTCGAGCCGCCCTGCACGACTTCGCCGGCCTGGGCATTGGTGACGAGCGCGCGGAACAGGCCGATGACGTCGATGCCGAAATGGTCGAAGAAGCGGCGGTCTTCGGTTGCCAGCACCGATTTGATCAGGCTGTCGGGCAGCTCGTCGATCGGCACCGAATTCTGATGGATGACGCCGCGATGGCCGATGACATTGCCGTAGCGGTCGGTGAAGGTGACGGCAAAATCGCCGCGATTGCGCCAGTCTTCCTTGGTCGCCTCGAAGGCCGGCTGAGCGAGCGCCAGCATCAGCACGGCGCCGACGGACCCGAGCGTCAGGCCTTCGCCGCCGAGTTCGAAGACGATGCGCTTCCAGCCGCGAACGCGGAATCGGCGGAAGAAGATGGTGATGTCTTCCCAGATTTCGGCAGAACGGAAACCGGCGTTCCAGACCGTCGAATCGATCCAGGAATCGATCTTCAGCAGAAGGTGCCTGCTCTTCTTCGGCTTCTTTTCCGGAGTATCAGGATCCTGCACGTTCTTCACTTCCCGCCCGATCGCGCTTGACGGCTGGCCCCCCAGGCGTCAGAGCAACAGCCTAACTTGGCATTGCGCTCTTCGATAAACGAAGCATGCTGAATGTTTGATTGATTTGCCCGGTGATAACAAGAGACGCAGCCCGCCTCACGCGAATTTGCGGGGCCGCTGTTGCAGAAACGAAATGATGGAAGACACACCCTTCTGGAAGCGCAAGACGCTGCCCGAGATGACCAAGGCAGAATGGGAAAGCATCTGCGACGGATGCGGCCTCTGTTGTCTCAACAAGCTCGAGGAGTGGGACTCGGGCGACATCTACTTCACCTCGGTCGCCTGCAAGCTGCTGGATGGCGAGAGCTGTCGGTGCTCCAATTACGAGAAGCGCTGGGATTTCGTGCCCGACTGCGTGCAGCTGACCAAGGAAAACGTCCCTGAGATCGCCTGGCTGCCGCCGACCTGCGGCTACCGGCTGATCAATGAGGGCGACGACCTCTACTGGTGGCACCCGCTGGTCTCGGGCGACCCCGAAACCGTGCACCAGGCCGGCATTTCCGCCAGGGGGCGGACGATCAGCGAGACGGAGATCGACCCCGAGGCGCTGGAGGATTACGTGGTCGACTGGCCGCTGACGGTGGGCAACGACGCGAAGGAGCGGCCGGAATAGGCTCCGGCCGCAGCGCTTTTCTATTTGGCCGTATAAGGCTTTAGCGCTTCGAGCAGTTTCAGCCCCGCTTCTGCGCGCGCCGTGTTGGGATAGTTGCGGTTGGCGATCACCACGAGCGCCGTCCGGGTCTTGGGGACCAGCATGACATAGGTGCCGAAGCCGTTGGTTGCGCCTGTCTTGTTGAGCAGGACAGCGCTTTGCGGCCCAAGCGGCTTCGCCAGTTGCTTCACCGGCTGGCTGTTCATGACCATCTCAGGCGCATTGCCTGCCAAGAGACGGTTGAGCTTCACCGGCCACGGATATTGCTCCCAGATCATGCCCTGCGTGAACGCGGCGGTTTCGAAATAGCCGGTATGGGTCTTACGGATCGCCGCGGCGAGATCAGGGGCAAGGGCGGCCTGATCGAGGTTCAATTCCAGCATGTGCAGCATGTCGCGCGGCGTCGATTTGATGCCGTAGGCTTCCTCGTCGAGGACGCCGGGATTGACGCGGATCGGGCGGTTATCCTTGGAGTAGCCGAAGGCGTAGCGGTCTGCGGCGGTTTCGGGAACAGAGATGAAGGTGCTCTTCAGGCCGAGCGCCGGGAAGAGGTCTTTTTCCGCCGCCTGCCTATAGCTGCCTTCGAGACGCTGGCCGGCGATGCGGCCGAGCAGGCCGATGCTGACATTCGAATAGGAGCGCATCGTGCCCGGCTTGTAGGGTGGCTTCCAGCTCTTGAGATAGGCCGTCAGCTCCGCATCGTTGGTGACACTGTCAGGAACCTGCAACGGCAGGCCGCCTGATGTGTGGGTGGCGAGATTGACGAGGGTGATCTTGTCGAAGGCGCTGCCCTTGAGCTCCGGCAGGTAGGTGGAAACAGGTTGCGAAAGCGAAATGACACCGCGCTGTTCGGCGAGTGCCGCCAGCGTCACATTAAAAATTTTGCTGACCGAGCCGAGTTCGAAGATCGTATCCGGTGTGACCGGCGTCTTCGCCTCGCGCGAAGCCTCGCCATAGTTGTAATAGAACTGCTTTCCATCGACCGAAACGCCGATGGCGAGCCCAGGAATATCAAATTGCTTGATTATGGGCTGGAAAGCGTCGTCTGCCAGCGTCTGAAAGGCTTTTTCCGTCAATTCCGCGGCATGAAGCGGGGTTGCCGATAGGGAAAGTGCGATAAGGCAGTGTCTCATATTCACGGGGGCGGCTCCTTGATATGCGCCGGCAAAATGGTCCGGCACGGGGTCGATAGCGCGGCCGGACGCATCGTCACAAACGATAAGAACTCGCAGGAGACCCTAGATAAATTTGGGCATGTGTCGCCGTCAGGCGCAGATCTCGCGAACGCAGCCGCGCAGCCAGCGATGCGCCGGATCGGCATCCATCCTGGGATGCCAGAGCAGCGAGACGGTGATCTCCGGCGCTGCGAAGGGAAGCGCGAAGCTGTGGAGACCGGCGCGCAGGTTGCCGGTATAGCGCTCGGGCACGTTGGCGATCAGATCCGAGGCGCGCGCCAGCGCCAGCGCTTCGGAAAAGCTGCCGACGGCGGTCGCGATCTCGCGTGCCAGCCCGATCGCCCGGAGCGCCGTATCGACGGGTCCGCCCTCCAGCCCGCGGCGGGAAATCTGGATATGGCGGCCCGCCGTATAGCGGGCGGCGGTCATCGCACCTTTCGAAAGCGGGTGGTCGGCCCCGACGACGCCGATGAAGCGATCGTGAAACAATGCCTGGGCGCGGATTTCCGGGCCGGTCGTCTCGCCGATGACGCCGGTTTCGAGATCGGCCTCGCCATCGCGCAGGAAGGCGCTGTCCTTGTCCTGCTTCGGCAGGAAACGCAGCCGGACGCCGGGGGCGCGCTCTGCGGCGAGGCGGATCAGGGCCGGGCCGAAATTCTCGACGAAACCATCCCGGTTGCGCAGCACGAAGGTGCGCTTGAGCTGCGACAGGTCGAAGGCTTCGGCCGGCAGCAGCAGCCTCTCGGCCTCTTCACGCAGATGGCTGACCCGCTCGCGCAGCTCGAGCGCCCGCGGCGTCGGCACCAGACCGCGCCCGGCGCGCACGAGAAGCGGATCGCCGACGGTTTCGCGAAGCCTAGCCAGCGCCCGGCTCATCGCCGAAGGGCTGAGCCGCAGGCGCCGGGCGGCGCGCGCCACACTGCCTTCGGCCAGCAGAACATCGAGCGTATAGAGGAGGTTGAGATCGGGCTTGGTCATGGTGCCTCCGGTTGGCGATCATGATGATATGGCGTTGTGTGCACGAATGAAATGCAAATGATGCGTGTTCCGCCATATATCCGGTGGCGCTAGGCTTCTGTCGGCTCCTCTTCAGGAGCATTTGAGAACGGAGTGCTTTGCATGACCATCCCCCTTCGACCCACCACCTCCGATGTGGCGCCAATCGCTGCGGCGCCGGTGCGGGGAGCGCTGGCGAGCCTGTCGCTCGCGCTGCTTCTTTCCTCGCTCGGCACCAGCATTGCCAATGTCGGCCTGCCGGTGCTGGCGCAGGCGTTTTCAGCCAGTTTCCAGCAGGTTCAGTGGGTGGTGATCGCCTATTTGCTGGCGATGACGGCGCTGATCGTCAGCGCCGGACGGCTCGGCGACCTGATCGGGCGGCGCCGCCTGCTGATGGCGGGTATCCTGCTTTTCACCGCGGCATCGGCGCTTTGCGGACTGGCGCCGGCGCTCTGGGTTCTGATCGCCGCCCGGATGCTGCAGGGGCTGGGCGCAGCGGTGATGATGGCGCTTGCCATTGCCATGGTGGGCGAGGCGGTGCCGAAGGAAAAGACCGGCCGGGCGATGGGGCTGCTCGGGACCATGTCGGCGATCGGGACGGCGCTCGGTCCTTCGCTCGGCGGTGTGCTGATTGCGCTGGCCGGCTGGCGGGCGATCTTCCTCGTCACCGTGCCGCTCGGTTTGCTGGCCTTCCTGCTCGCCCGCCATTGCCTGCGGGACGGGGAGAAGAGCAATCCGGCGCCGCGCCAGGGCTTCGATCTGACCGGTACGCTGCTGCTGGCACTGGTGCTGGTTGCCTATGCGCTGGCGATGACCATCGGCCGCGGCAGCTTCGGCATACTGCAGGCCGGGCTGCTGGCGGCGGCCGCGGCTGGAACGGGGGCATTCCTGTTTGCCGAAGCGAGGGTGACATCGCCGCTGTTTCGGCCAGTGATGCTGCGCGACCTGGTGCTGGCGCCGAGCCTTGCGATCAATCTCTGTGTGGCGACGGTGATGATGACGACGCTGGTCGTCGGGCCGTTCTACCTGTCGCGCGGGCTGGGGCTCGATACGGCGATGACGGGGGCGGTCATGTCGATCGGCCCGCTGATCTCGACGGTGAGCGGCGTTCTGGCCGGGCGGATCGTCGACCGCTTCGGTGCCGGAAACATGGTGATAGCAGGGTTGGCGGCGATGGCAGCCGGGGCACTGGCGCTCTGCGCTCTGCCGGGTCTTGCCGGCTACATTGCCGGGATCGCGGTGCTGACGCCGGGCTATCAGCTGTTTCAGGCGGCGAACAACACGATGGTGATGACCGGCGTGGCGGCGGGGCAGCGTGGCGTCATCTCCGGCATGCTGGGTCTCTCGCGCAATCTCGGCCTGATCACCGGCGCATCGGTGATGGGGGCGATCTTTGCCGCATCGTTCGGTGGTGCGGATGCCGCGGCCGCGGCGCCCGATGCCATTGCAGCAGGCATGCGGCTGACATTTGCTGTCGCGGCAGGCCTGATCATCGCCGGCATCGCCATTGCCGGAGTGGCGCGGTTTACCGGCGCGCGGCGTGCCGATGCGGCAGGCGAGGTGTGACGATCAGACTGGCGCTTTCAGATCAAGCGCCCCGAGAAACAGACGCAACTCCCGCTCCACATAATCGGCGGCACGGCCTTCGGCGGTGAAGCCCCACCAGAGCAGCGAGCCCTGCCATTGCGACAGCATCAGCCGGGCCGAGGTTCCGGGATCCGGCGAGGCGGAGAGGCATTCGGCGAGTGCCTCCGTCAGCGCCTTGGCCCAAGCTGCACCCCGGGCACGGAGCAGCGGATCGCGAAAATCTTCGCGCAGCACGAGGAGGCCCTGGGCATAGGCGGCCGCGTCCTCGCCGTAATCCTGCGACAGGCCGGTGAGCAGGGCGACGGCGCCGCCAGGGGTCTTTTTCGCGGCCGCGGCAAGCCTTGCCGTCTGGGCATCCAGCCCATCCCAGGCATGCATGACCGCCGCCCGCAGCATCGCCGCCTTGGTGCCGAAGCGCTGGACGAGGGTGGAGCCGGAGAGGCCGCTGACCTTGGCCACCGCGCCGAAGCTGGCCGCATCCGGCCCCTCGGCATGGATGAGCGCGAGAACCATCTCCAGAAGCTGCTCGTCCTGAAGCGTGCGGGTGCGCGGCATTGCATTTCCTCTTGCGTTCGATACAAATATGAACGAACGTTCGTTTATAATCAATTGCCCGCTGGGAGATGCGGGCGGATTTTGGTTCTAGCGTGGAGGATTTGGTTATGACAGCGGATCTGACAGGAAAGGTGGCGCTGGTGGCCGGCGGAACGCGCGGCGCCGGGCGGGGGATTGCCGTCGAGCTTGGTGCTGCCGGGGCGACTGTCTATGTGACCGGCCGCTCGACGCGAAAGCAGCGCTCGGAATACGACCGGCCGGAGACGATCGAGGAGACGGCGGAGATGGTGACGGCAGCGGGCGGCCGGGGGATCGCCCTGCGCGTCGACCATCTGGTGGCGTCCGAGGTGGAGGCGCTGGTGGGGCGGATCCGCACGGACGAGGGCAGGCTGGATATTCTCGTCAACGATATCTGGGGCGGCGAGAACCTGACGGAATGGGACAAGCCGGTCTGGGAACACTCGCTGGAAAACGGCCTGCGCATGCTGCGGCTGGCGATCGACACGCATTTCATCACTGCCCATTACGCCCTGCCGCTGCTGATCGAAAGGCCGGGCGGACTGCTGGTGGAGATGACCGACGGCACGGCCGAGTACAACGCCGCGCATTACCGGCTGAACCCCTATTACGACCTCGTCAAGACAGGCGTGATCCGCATGGCCTGGGCGCATGCCAAGGACCTGGAGAAGCACGGCTGCACCGCCGTTTCGATGACGCCGGGCTGGATGCGCTCCGAGATGATGCTGGAGATTTTCGGGGTGACCGAGGAGACCTGGCGCGAAAGCAGCATCGCGCCGCCGCATTTCGTCATCTCCGAAACCCCACGCTTCGTGGGGCGCGCAGTGGCGGCCCTGGCTGGCGATCCGGAAAAGGCGCGGTTCAACGGGCAGTCGCTGTCGAGCGGCGGTCTGGCGCAGGTCTATGGGTTCGACGATGTGGACGGATCGCGGCCGGATTGCTGGCGGTATATGGACGCGGTGGTGGAGACGGGGAAGGAGGCGGATGCGGCTGGGTACCGGTGAGGGTCAGGTTGCATCCTGCGGATCGAGCAGGTTGATCTCGGGAAAGGCTGAGAAGTGCCTGGTATTCCGGGTGACGACGGTCAATTGATGCAGCTTGGCGGTTCCGGCGATCAGGGCGTCGGCCATTCCCGGGTTATGGCCGTTTCTCTGGGCGGCTACCTCCAGCGCGCCGGAGGCCAAGGCAACCTTGGCATTGACGGCGAGAATTCTGTCGCCGAACGTCTCCTCCAGCGAGGCAAGCCATGCACGGTAGCCATCGGCTTTTGCGGGTGCACCCTTGCTGATCAACAGATGGATGCCGCGCTCGATCTCGTGGACGGTGACGGCGGACAGGAACAACCGGTCGTGGCGATCCTGCGCGTCCAGCCAGCGGCTGAAACGCGGCGGACCGCTACGACCGGGCGAGAGCAGCGATATGGCATCGGTATCCAGCAGATAGCCGTTCAAAGCTCGATATCCCGCGAGGGGCTGCTGTTGCGTTCAAAGACGGCGTCGTCGCCCGGGAATGTCTGAAGGAAGGCGGAAAAGCTCGGGCGATTCGGCCGCATGGCAGCCTTCGCGACTTCGGCGGCTTCCACACTGACAAGCACGGCAGTCGGCTTGCCATGGCGGGTGATGGTGATGAACTCACCATGAAGCGCTGCTTCGACGTAGTCTGAAAATCCTGCTTTCGCATCTTTAAGGCTGATGGTCGTCATCTCGATGGCCTCAAGTGGTCATATGTGACCAATTTAGCGCGTGCGATGATGCGCTGCAAGCCCTAGACACCCAGGAGCGCGTGCAATCCCTTCGGCGCCACGTTGCGCCAGGCCTTGCGCACGAGGTCTTCGGTCAGCGCATCGCTGGCGAGCATGTGGTAGAGGCGGGTGGAGCCGCGTTCGCCCCAGCCGCCGGGGACAGGAAGCGTCTCGTCCGGGGCGATTTCGAGGGTGAGTTTCTGCTGGTCGGGTGTGAGGCGGACGACGCAGTAATCCTGGTCGGGAAAGGTCAGGAAGATCTTGCCGCGCACGCGAAAATCGCGTGTGCCGAAATGGGCGCTTTCGGCCGTTTCCGGTAGGGAAAGCGCGAAGGCTGCCAAGTGTTCCCGGTCCATGGCGGATTATAGCACGGCAGGGGTAACGGCCGGAAGCGAGGCGGTCAGGCAGCCGCCTTCTTCTCGATGGCGGCGCGGTCGAGCGCCCGCTCGAGCGCTTCGATACAGACGGGATCGTGGCTCTGGCCGGCCCCTTCCCAGAGGATCGACAGCGCCTTCGAAATCGGCATTGCGGAACGGTAGGGGCGGTCGGCGGTGAGCGCGTCGAAGACGTCGGCGGTGGAGACGATGCGGACTTCCATGGGGATGGCTTCGGCGGTCAGGCCGCGCGGATAGCCCTTGCCGTCGAGCCGCTCGTGATGGGCGCCGCCGATAATAGCGGCATCGGAAAAGGCATGGATGCGCGACAGGATGAGCTCGGAAAATTCCGAATGGCGCTTCATCTGCACCCATTCCTCGCCCTCCAGCTTGCCCGGTTTGTCGAGTACGGAATTGGAGACGCCGAGCTTGCCGATATCGTGGAGCAGGGCGGCGCGCTTCAGGAAGCGGCGGCCTTCGGCATCGATGCCCATCTCCTCGGCGATCAGATCGGTGAACAGCGCGACGCGATCGCTATGGCCAGACGTATAGGGGCTCTTGGCGTCGATGACTTTGGCGAAGGCGGCGGCGATATCGTCGAGATAGTTGTCGTCGGCCATGATCGCCTGCTGGCCGGGCTCGCTGCTGAGCACGACCTCTTCCAGCTGATCGGACGCGAGCACCTGTCAGAAGTCAGGGCGGGCGGCAACGCGGGCAAAGGCGGCGCAGAGATCGGGATCGAACCAGGTGCCGGACCGTTTGGCGATCTCGGCCTTGGAGGCCTCTGGGCCGCCGCTTGCCTGGAAGATATCGGCGATCTGCGAGAGGAGTGCGATGCGCGAGAATAGCGGAATTTCAGTGCCTGAAAGGCCGATGGGCCGGCCGCCGCCATTCCAGTGTTCGTCGAGGCCAAGGATGCCGTTGGCGACATCTTCGGAGAACCGCATCATCCGGGCGATCTCGGCGCCGCGCTGGCAGCGCGTCTGGATCAGGTCGGTGACGATCTCGCCGCCATTCTGCAGGATATTCAGGATGCCGCGGAAACGCTCGGCAAGGCCGGCCTGCATGCCGGTATGGCCGATGACGAAGCGCAGCACCTGGCCGAGGCTGCCGTCGACGAGCTTGAAGTCGCGCTTGAAGGCGAGGTCGTCGGCCAGATAGATTTCGCAGATGCGCGCCGCATTGCTGCTGCAGCCGAGGTCTTTCAGGAGCAGCGTATAATAGAGATCCTGCAGGGCGCTGTCGGGCAGGCCGAGCTCGCGGCCGATATGGGTGCCGATATAGCAGGCGCGGATGCAATGGCCGGGCGGCTGCCCCTCCGTCAGATCGAGCGCCTTGCTGAGCGCTTCGATGATTTCCGCAAGCCGGATCTGGATGCCGCTCATGATGGTGCCGCCTGAATAGGGTTCGGTTCAGTTGGCGCCGGGGGAGGTTGAGGAAGGGTTCAGGAAGGTGGTTAAGATGGGGGATTGTGGAGGGGAATCAGTGCATTAGACTTATCGAATGAAGCTTATGCGGGATGCGTTTTCGTAGAGGGCTGCAAAAAGTTGTATATGCGCCGCTAACTAAGCTGGCTGAAAGCGTTTTAGGTCCTCGAGTGCGGCTTTTGACCAGTGGCTCAGCATGCTTGGCTCATGCATGATGTCCGGAAACTGAATTTTTTGTGAGCCCCCAGCTAGAATGGGAGCAAGGTTAAGTTCAAGCGCAATTATACACTTACGAGTATACTCAAAATAAGCCTCCTGTTTGCGCAGGAGTTCTACGGTTACGCTATTCCACACCGTCCGTTTTACTGGCGTTGCAAAGACGTTTCCGTCCGTTCTGGTGAATGCCAGTCCGTGAGGCCTCATATCTCCCCACTGCGCATGTGCCCACTGATTCCGGACTTTGAGGCAATAGCGAACTGATTTCTGGATATCGTTGAATTTGTCCCAGAGTCCAATTCGAACGAACGTATTTGCGCTCAAAGCATTCGCAATGTCCAAGCGACCTGTCTCCGATCGCACCTGATTTACGGCGTGAAGTAGTTCAAACTTGCGGCCTATCGCTATTCCGCAGGTCATGCAGAAAGAAATATCCAATTCCCCATATCCAAGAACCAACTCACCCAGAAGGCGCGCCTCTTCAGGGTACTGCGCAAAGGCGGGATTAATCACTGGCATTCTCCCAAGCAGAATATCTTTTCATATCCTTGATCGGCGAAAACTGCCGTCAATACAATCTAGATCGAATTGAACCGAGATAGGAAAATAATCCTTGACGGCGTGACGGTGGTTTGGTAGGGTTATGGCATAGTCGGAAAGTTGCGGCGACGCGGCTGGCTTTCATAGTTGCGAGGCGTGCCACTCCCTCATTCCTGTGCTTGTCACAGGAATCCAGTGCGCCCATGTCCATGGGCGCGGGAGACTTCTTCTTGATAAGGCAATGACAAGCACAGGAATGAGGGATGTGGGTGGGGTTGTCGTTGGGGTTTCAGCCGGGTTTCGACCCGGTTTTTATATGTCCGCAGTTTGAGCGGGGCGGAGATTTTCCGATGATCGGTGAGGGTTTTGTGGCGGAGCTTTGCGGCTTCTGGCCGGAGAGGCGTGTCTATCCGGGCGCACAGTCTCTGGAGAGCGGCGGCTGGAGCGATGAGCGGGTGCGTGACGCGGAGGCGGCCTATCGGCTGGAGACCAAGTCGGAGCTGCTGCCGGGCGATGAGCTCCGGGTGATGCTGAACCAGATGACGGCCGAGATGCGGGAGCAGTTTGCCGCCTTCGTCGAGCTGCGCAAGGGCGCCGAAATTGCCGCCGGGGATGGCGACGAGGCGGCGGGCAAGCTGGCGCGGGCGGATCTGAAGGCGGCGGTCGATGCCATGGGGTTGATCGTCCGTACGCTGGAGAAGATCGACCAGCTGCAGCGCCAGCTTTCCCGCGACCG
Source organism: Rhizobium sp. 01L410 (assembly GCF_056400165.1). NCBI lineage: Bacteria > Pseudomonadati > Pseudomonadota > Alphaproteobacteria > Hyphomicrobiales > Rhizobiaceae > Rhizobium > Rhizobium sp. 01L410. The sequence goes on along the minus strand of NZ_JBFTST010000020.1, from coordinate 8,436 downwards.
GGAAATCGAGATGGAAGGGCGCGAGCAGGCCGAAGGCTATGCGATGGCGAAGGGTCAGCTGCTGGAGATCATCGAGCAGCGCGCCGAGGAGAAGGCGGCTGTCATCGTTGCCGCCGGGATGAGGAACTTGCAGGCGGGCGGGGAGGCGAACCGGGATGACGGGATTTCCGCGGCCAGGGCAGACGGTGCGGATGGCCTCGGCGCGGCAGAAACGCCGGGCGGAGGAAAAGCGGCTGAAGGCGGCGATGGTCGGCGCGATGTCGGCGGCCGAGCGGCTGCACCGCGACTTGGTGATGGTTGGCAAGGAGCATGAGGCAGCGCGGGAGATTGTTGGTGCCGGGCGGCTGGCGGCTGCCGGTGTAAGCGGCAATGCGGAGATGCCTGCGTACCGCAAGGTGACCATGGCAGAGGCTTCCTCGGGCGGTTCTGACGGTGCTGTAGCCGCCAAAATGGAGACTTGGCCGATGGAACTCGATGCCGGTCTTTCGGCGCTGCAGAAACTCAATTGCATCGGCGAGCGGCTGATATCGGGCTTTCCCGCGGCACTCAGGGATTGGCAGCTGACGGGGCGGCTGGAGCAGATGGCGCCTGAGGGGGATTGGCGGACGTGGTTGCTGCTTGGCGGGCGCGGTTCCGGCAAGACGCGGGCGGGTGCGGAGTGGGTGCATGGCTTGGCGAGCGCGGGGCAGCGTTCCGATCTCCGGATCGCGCTGGTGGCGGAGACGCTGGGCGATGCGCGCGAGGTGATGATCGACGGTATCTCCGGGATCTGCAGGATTGCGCGCCGCAACCGGCCGGAATTCGAGATTTCAAGGCGCCGGCTGGTCTGGCCGAACGGTGCGGTGGCGCAGGTGTTTTCTTCGGAGGATCCGGAGAGTTTGCGCGGGCCGCAGTTTCACATGGCCTGGTGCGATGAGCTGGCAAAATGGAAGCACGGGCAGGAGACCTTCGACATGCTGCAGTTCGGCCTTCGTCTTGGCGCAGCGCCGCAGCAGCTGGTGACGACGACGCCGCGGCCGGTGCCGCTGTTGAAGGCGCTGATTGCCGACGAGGGGACGCGGCTGGCGCGGATCAGCACGCTGGCCAACCGCGCCAATCTGGCGCCCGGTTTCATCGACACGCTTGCGGCGCGCTACGGCGGCACGCGGCTGGGGCGCCAGGAACTGGATGGCGAGCTGATCGAGGACCGCGAGGACGGGCTGTGGAAGCGCGGGCAGATCGAGGCGTTGGCGATCCGCTTTGCCGAAACGCTGCGGCGCATCGTCGTCGCCGTCGATCCGCCGGCCGCTGCCGGTCCGGCCTCCTGCTGCGGCATTGTCGTGGCGGGAGTGGAGGTTTCCGGGCGGGCGGTGGTGCTGGCCGATTGTTCGGTCGAGGGCGCGAGCCCGGCGGGCTGGGCGGGTGCGGTGGTGCGCGCCTATCATCGCTTCGGCGCCGACCGGGTGATCGCCGAGATCAACCAGGGCGGCGATATGGTCCAGACGATCCTGAAGAGCATCGACGCGACGCTGCCGGTTTCGACGGTGCGCGCGACGCGCGGAAAGTTTTTGAGAGCAGAGCCGGTGGCGGCCCTCTACGAGCAGGGAAGGGTGGTCCATGCCGGGCGCTTTACGGCGCTGGAGGACCAGATGTGTGATTTCGGCCCGGATGGGCTTTCGAACGGCCGCTCGCCCGACCGGCTGGATGCGCTGGTCTGGGCGCTGACGGCGCTGATGCTCGAAGGCGGCGGCGAACCGCGGGTCAGGGGTATATGACGCTTCGCCGCTCGCCTTTCGCGCCGCGGCGGTTTATCGCTGCTTCGGCGGCTCGGCCGGACGCGGTGGCTCGCGAATCGGCCGGATCTGGCGCCACTCGTTTTCCATCTGGTCGACGAGGTGCTGGGGAATGGTGGTCTGGGTGTTGGCGGGCGTCTGCATCGGTCTCCTCTCCGGCTGCACAGGCAATATGAGGAATGCATGACACAGCTCAAATAGGCTGTAAATCAGGGGCTTAAACGCTTTAAACGATTGAAATTATTTTAATCGATTAGGGCCGCGACGATTTTCAGGGTTATCCACATGGACCGCAGGATTTTCTTCGACGAGGTGCGCGCCAGCCTGTTCAAGGGCACGCTGCAGCAGCCGCAGGTAGAGGGCATGAGCGCAATCCTCGACTATTGGCAGGCGCGCCATGCACGGGACGACCGGCGCTGGCTGGCCTATATCCTGGCGACGGCCTTTCACGAGACGGCCTACACGATGCAGCCGGTGCGCGAGACGCTGGCCGATAGCGACGAGAGGGCGATCGGGATACTCGATCGGGCCTATGCGGCGGGCAAGCTGTCCTGGGTCAAGACGGTCTATTGGCTGCCCGACGAGAACGGCAAGAGCTGGCTGGGGCGCGGGCTGGTGCAGCTGACGCACAAGCGGAACTACGAGGCGATGAGCGTGCTGACCGGCATCGATCTGGTGGCCGCTCCTGATAAGGCGATGGAGATGGGCACGGCGGTGAAGATCCTCGTCGAGGGGATGATCGCAGGCAGCTTCACCAAGCACCGGCTGGCCGACCATCTGAACGGCGAGAAGGACGACTGGGTGAACGCCAGGCGCATCGTCAACGGCACCGACCGGGCGGAAAAGCTCGGCGATTACGGCAGGCTTTTCGATGCGGCCTTGCGCCGCGCGAAGCCTGAGGGCCTCTGGCAGCGGTTGAAGGCCTGCCTTTCGCGTGTTATCGCCCGGCTCTCTTAAAGACCGAGCAAGGAGTGCGCCCCGTGATCCGCCATATCGTTTTCTTCACCGTGCCGGAAGAAAACCGCGAGGCGGTGCGCAAGGGCCTGTCGGTGCTGACGGGGATCCCGCATGCGCTGACGCTGGAGATCGGCGAAAACGTCAAGACAGACCAGTGGGGCAACGCGGTGGATTTCGTCGTCTATGGCGAGTTTGCCGACGAGGCGGCACTGGCGGCCTACAAGGCGCATCCGGATTACGAGCTTTCGACGCGGACGGTGAAGCCGCTGCGCGACACCCGGGTGGCGGCGGATTTCGATAGCGGGTTGGCGGTGAAGGTGCCGATGGGCTGATCTTCCCTTCTCCCCAGCGGGGAGGAGGTGCCCGAAGGGCGGATGAGGGGGGCTCCAGATGTGACGGGGCCTTTCGCTTGCCGCTCAAGGCACGTTTCGCTACGCTCGCCGTCCCCCTCATCTGCCCTGCCGGACATCTTCTCCCCGCTGGGGAGAAGGGGGAGCCGTTGGAGCGCTAACCTTTCCAACAAGGGACATCATCATGAACATCCGGTCGTTCCTGCCGTGGGGCTTCACGGCGGGCCGTAATGCCGTGTCCGAAAAGAAGGCGGCGCCGGGGTTTCTGTCGCTGGCGGCGCAGGGGCAGGCGAGCTGGACGGGGCGGTCTTATGCGGCGCTGTCGCGCGAGGGGTTCATGAAGAACCCGGTGGCGCATCGCTGTGTCAGGCTGGTCTCGGAGGCTGCGGCCTGCGTTCCCTTCCTGATCTACGAGGGCGAGCGGGAGCGGCCGGAGCATCCGGCGGCGGCACTGCTGCGCCAGCCGAACGGGCGGATGGGCGGGCCTGACTTTTTCGAGGCGCTCTATGGGCATCTGCTGCTCTCCGGCAATGCTTATGTCGAGCCGCTGATGGTCGGGGCGGGGCTGCGCGAGCTGCATCTCTTGCGGCCCGACAGGATCAGCGTCGTCGAGGGGCGGGACGGGTGGCCAGAGGCTTATGACTACAGAGCCGGAGGATCGGTCCGGCGCTTTGCGGTGGAGGCCGAGGGGATGGCGCTGCTTCACCTGAAGCTCTTTCATCCGCTCGACGATCACTTAGGCTTTCCGCCTCTGGCGGCAGCACAGGTGGCGCTCGATCTCTCCAATGCGGCGGCCACCTGGAACAAGGCGCTGCTCGACAATTCGGCCCGTCCTTCCGGCGCGCTGGTCTATCAGCCGAAGGAGGGCGGCAATCTTTCGCCCGATCAATATGAGCGGCTGCGCCAGGAGCTCGACGACGGCTATTCCGGGCCGATGCGCGCCGGGCGGCCACTTCTTTTGGAGGGCGGGCTCGACTGGAAGGCGATGGGACTGTCGCCGAAGGACATGGATTTCGTCGAGGCCCGCAATGGCGCTGCCCGCGACATCGCGCTCGCCTTCGGCGTGCCGCCGATGCTGCTCGGCATTCCCGGTGACAATACGTTCGCCAATTATCAGGAGGCCAACCGGGCTTTCTATCGTCTGACGGTGCTGCCGATGCTGACGCGGACGGCGGCTTCGCTTTCTGCCTGGCTGGGTGGCGCTTACGGCGAGGGGCTGCGGCTGGAGCCGGATCTGGACAAGGTGGCCGGGCTTTCGGCCGAGCGCGGGGAATTGTGGGCAAGAGTGGGGGCGGCGGGGTTTCTGACAGATGAGGAGAAGCGGGAGGCGGTGGGGTATTGATGGTAACGACGACGATTGCATTCCATTCTGCCGCGGGCGGTGAGCTTGAGTATGCGGCGATCTCGAAGCGGTTCGTCGAGAGCTTCTTTCGTCTCAAGGCCCTCCTGCAAAACGATACCAGCTTCGAATTCGTCAAATTCTCCAAACTGGGCGACACTTTGCTTGTCGGGGAGGGGAACCTCAGCTTCGCAGCGTCGCTGTCATCTCTTCTCGGTTCTTCCCGCATCAATCTAGTTGCAACGACCTACGATGCGAGAAACTCACTATCCAAACAAGCATTGGCCAATGCATCGAACCTCAAGAGATCCGGCGTTTCGGTCATGCACGAAGTCGATGCCACTAAGCTTCACGAACATTTTGGCAAGCGAAAGTTTCGCCTTATAGCATTTCAGTTTCCCAACGTTGCAAGTCGAGTTCCAGTATATGGACGTAATCCAAACCATATACTTGTTCGCCGGTTTCTCAGGAGCGCTCGGAGCTATGTTGGGCCTGCCGGGCTTGTTGCGATCACTGTGGTAAACAGCCCGCACTACGACGGAGCGTTTGATATGGCGGGTGCTTCAATAAAAGCGGGCTTTCATGCCCCGGAGACTTACCCTTTCTATTTTGACGAGTATCCTGGTTATTCTCACGGCAAAACGGTCGATGAAACTGAAAGTGCGGTTGAGAACGAAGATGCGTTTGTAACCTTCGTGTTTTGGCCAAAGAAATAATCGAGGGAATCCCGACAATGCCGGAAGGGCTTGCATACATTCCAAGCTTGGTGTCGCCCGAGGAGGCAACACGAATCCTCGCGGCGCTCGATGCTGTTGCATGGGATACAACATTGAAACGGCGTGTTCAGCATTTTGGATATCGATACGACTACCGGGCCCGGGCTGTGACCGGCGATGCCTATCTCGGGCCGCTGCCGGACTGGCTTGCTGGTGTTTGCTTGCGGCTTGCCGGTGAGGGTTATTTCGAACGTCTGCCGGATCAGGTGATCGCCAATGAATATCTGCCGGGGCAGGGGATCAGCGCGCATGTCGATTGCGTGCCGTGTTTCGCGGACCGGATCGCTTCGCTCAGCCTGCTGTCGGCCTGTGAGATGGTGTTCCGGCATGCGGCAAGCGGCGAGCGTTGCAGCCTGATGCTGGAGCCGGGGTCGCTGCTCGTGATGGAGGGCGCGGCGCGGTACGACTGGACGCATGAGATACCGGCGCGGTCGGCCGATAGTGTCGATGGCACGAAGCGGCCTCGCGGGCGGCGGGTGTCGCTGACCTTCCGCAATGTGATCCGGAGCCTTTGAGCCGCCGGATACGGATGCGTTTAATCGGCGTGTGAAGCTGCTGATCCAGCCTTCCAGCAAGGTCTTGCAAGCGATTCATAAGATTCGTTGAAACGCGATTGGTGGCGACGCCGGTCCGCATTGGCCGTGGGCCTTTGCGGGCCATTCGCGTGCGCATTCTCCATAGGGGAGTTTGACGATGGCTGACTTTTCCAATGATGGCGGGCTCTGGGCCAGCCGGGCGCTGGGTGCTTCGGCGGGGGCGGCGGTGTCGCTGATCTATCTTTTGCCGAAGAGCAGGCGGGAAGCGGCGAGCCGGTTCTTTTCGGGGCTCTCCTGCGGTCTGATTTTCGGTGGTCCTACGGGGATCTGGCTCGTGGAGCGGCTGGGGATTGCCGATCGTCTTTCGGCCTCCGAGATCATGCTGTCCGGCTCGGCTGCGGCGAGCCTCTGCGCCTGGTGGGTGTTGGGGGTCTTGGCGCGGGTGGCGCGGCAGTGGCGAGCGAGTAGCGAATAGCGAATAGTTTTTGGGCTTGCGATCCGGTCGCGGCGGGCGGCATTCGCCGCTATTCGCTATTCGCTATTCGCTCCCCCAAACATTTTCACATCCACAATCAGGAGCACCAACCATGACCGCATCGCTCATGGGCGCGGAGACGCGCAAGTTTGCCAATCTGGAATTGCGCCATCTCAAGCGCGACGGGACGTTTTCGGGTTATGCGAGCGTCTTCGGTGAGGTCGATCTCGGCAAGGACCAGGTGGAGCGCGGGGCGTTTCGCAAGTCGTTGTCGGAGCGCGGCGCGGAGGGGGTCAGGATGCTGTTTCAGCATGATCCTTCCGAGCCGATCGGGGCGTGGAAGACGATCCGTGAGGATAGCCGAGGGCTCTATGTCGAGGGCGTCCTGGCGGATGGCGTGGCACGGGCCGGCGAGGTGCGGCAGCTGATCAGGAACGGGGCGCTCGACGGGTTGTCGATCGGCTTCAGGACCGTCCGGGCGCGCACCGATGCCAAGAGCGGTGTCAGGCGGATACTGGAGGCGGATCTCTGGGAGATCTCGATCGTCACCTTTCCGATGCTGCCTTCGGCGCGGGTGCAGAACATCAAGAATGCGCGGTGGTTCCGCGACAAGGAGACCGAGCTCGTCCGCGCCATGCGCCGGGCGGCAAGGGCGATGCTGACCGAAACCTTCAGATAGGATCGAGATATGACCGACAGGACTGCGAAGATGGCGCCGGAGATCAAGGCGGTGCCGGAGACGATGACGGCTGCCTTCGACGACTTCATGGAGGCCTTCGAGGCCTTCAAGGACACCAATGACCGGCGCCTTGGCGAGATCGAGGCGAAGTTCACCGACGATGTCGTCACCCGCGACAAGATGGACCGCATCAACCGCGCCATGGACGAGCAGAAGAAGCTGCTTGACCAGCTGGTGCTGAAGAAGGCGCGCCCGCCGCTGGGGCGTACCGGCGCCGGCGGGCCTGATACGGCCGAGCACAAGGCGGCTTTCGAAAACTATATCCGCCGCGGCGACGAGGCGGGGTTGCGCGAGATCGAGGCGAAGGCGATGTCATCGGGGACGGGCGCCGATGGCGGCTATCTGGTGCCGCCGGAGACCGATACCGAGATCGGCCGCAGGCTTTCGGTGGTTTCGCCGATCCGGGCGCTGGCAACGGTGCGGCAGGTTTCCGGCTCGGTGCTGAAGAAGCCGTTCTCGACCTCCGGCATGGCCTCGGGCTGGGTTTCTGAGACGGCGGCACGGCCGCAGACGGGCAATGCCCAGCTTGCCGAACTGACCTTCCCGACCATGGAACTCTACGCCATGCCGGCGGCGACCCAGGCGCTGCTCGACGATGCCGCCGTCGATATCGAGGCCTGGATCTCCGGCGAGGTCGATACCGTCTTTGCCGAGCAGGAGGGCACGGCCTTCGTCTCCGGCGACGGGACGAACAAGCCGAAGGGGTTTCTCGCCTATACGGCGGTGGCCGACAGCGGCTGGAGCTGGGGCAATCTCGGCTATGTCCCGACTGGGGCGGCCGGCGCTTTCGCCTCCAGCGGCGCTTCGGATGTGCTTGTCGATGCTGTCTACGCGCTGAAGGCCGGCTACCGGCAGAACGCCAATTTCGTGATGAACCGCAAGACGCAAGCGGCGGTGCGCAAGCTGAAGGACGCTGACGGCCGCTACATGTGGCAGCCGCCGACAACGGCGGGGCAGGCAGCAACGCTGATGGGCTTTCCGGTGGCTGAGGCCGAGGACATGCCCGACATTGCGGCAGGGGCGATGGCGATCGCTTTCGGGGATTTCCGGGCGGGGTATCTGGTGGTGGATCGCACTGGGGTCAGGGTGTTGCGCGATCCCTATTCTGCGAAGCCGTATGTGCTGTTCTACACGACGAAGCGCGTGGGCGGCGGGGTGCAGAATTTTGAGGCGATCAAGCTGGTGAAGTTTGGGGTGAGTTGAGTGGGGTGAGTAGGGGGTAGTGAGTAGTGAATAGTTGGCTTGGCGTGGTGGGTGTGGCCCCCTCATCCGCCCTGCCGGGCACCTTCTCCCCGAGGGGAGAAGGGGACTTGCCGCAACGTCTCCGATCCCTTCTCCCCAGCGGGGAGAGCGACTGTCTTTGGCGTCAAGCGCTTTGCCATGGTTTTGCGTCCCGGATGATAGCGTTGAGGATGGTGAGGAGCTTTCGCATGGTTGCGACGAGGGCGACGATCTTCGGCTTGCCGGCTGCGACGAGCCGGTCGCGGAAGGC
>NZ_JBFTST010000019.1:0-62959 GCF_056400165.1 Rhizobium sp. 01L410 | reverse complement strand
CTGTTCGGGTCCAATGGAACGGCGGACGGAGACCCAGGCTCTCCCACGGGCTTGGTGTCCCAAAGGTGCATCGGTCTTCCATCCGCCACCGCGATAGGCATTACAGCCTCGATAGCGGATAAAGGGAAGTTACAAAGGTGCCCGAAGGGAGGATGAGGGGGCTCCGGGTGAGGTGCTTACAAAGCGGAGCGCTCAGCGCAAACGCAACGATTTCAGCTCGATGACAAATAAAGCCCGGGTAGATTCCTCCGCCTGCGACCGCAATCCTCTCCTCTCCCACCCACGACGCCAACCCGCCCCCTCGCCCCACCACCCCCTGTCATCAAACTGATAGAGTTCACTTGCTAATGATTTGCAATTGCAAATCGGACCGCATTTGATGACCAGAACAGAACCAGAGACGAAAATCCTCCTTCCCCTCATCGTCCTGTCGATCGCCCAACTGATCGGCTGGGGTGCCGTCGGCTTTCCGGCGGTGGTCGGGCGGGATGTGGCGGCGGATCTGCAGATCGGCATGCCGGCGGTGTTTGCCGGAACCACAACCTTTTACGTGATGATGGGAGCCTGTTCGCCGCTGCTGTCGCGGTTCTTTGCCAGCCTTGGGGCGCGGGTGGTGATGATGGCCGGGACGGCGGTTTCGGCTGTGGGGCTCATGCTGGTGTCGCTGGCGCATTCGCCCGTCACCTATTTTCTCGGATGGCTTCTCATCGGGGCGGCGGGCAGCGCCAGTCTCACCATGCCGGCGCATATCCTGCTCAACGAGATCGCCGGACGCAGGGCGGCGCGGGCAATCGCGACGCTGATGCTGGTGACAGGCCTGTCGAGCACGATCTTCTGGCCACTCACCTCGTTTCTGGCGGCGCATGGCGGGTGGCGGGGCGCGTGCCAGGTCTATGCGCTGGTCATGGCCTTGGTCTGCCTGCCGCTCTATGGCTTCGGGCTGCCGCGCAGGCGCAACGAGGCCGCCTCTTCTGCGGCGGCTCCCGCGCCGGTCGCGGCGCGCGCCTATGACCGGACCTTCTACCTGATCGTCGCGGCAATCGTCTTCAATGCCTTCATCACCTATGGCTTCAGTTCGGTGCTGATCGAACTCCTGAAAGGCGAAGGTCTCAGCCCGTCGCAGGCGCTGGCTTTCGGCTCGACGCTCGGCATTATCCAGATCGCCGCGCGCGGCGTGAACCTGATCGGCAAGACCGAATGGGACGGCGTGACGATCGGCGCCGGTGCCTCCGGAATGCTTTGCCTGTCGCTCCTGATCCTGCTCGCCGTTCAGGGCTCGCCCGTTGCCGTCGGGGTTTTCCTGGTGCTCTACGGCACAAGCAGCGGCGCACTGGCGGTGGCGCGATCGACCATTCCGCTCACCTTCTACGACAAGGCTGAATTTGCGCGCGCCCTGTCGCGGATCGCTCTGCCGCTCAACTGGATCTCGGCCGCCTCGCCGCCGCTGCTGATCTGGCTGATGACCACCTATGGCAATGGCGCGGTGCTGACCTTGTGCCTGTTCTGCTCGCTTTGCGCCATCGCCATGCTGCTTCTGCTGCGCGGCCGCCGCCCGGCCGATGAGAGCGCCGCCGTCCCGTCATAGCCGCAAAACAAAAAAGCCGGGCGCAAAGCCCGGCTCTTGACATCGACTGCGCGCTTTTCAGCCGCGGCCGCGCTTGCGGCGCTGGCCGAGACCCATTTCCTTGGCGAGGCGCGAGCGCGCTTCGGCATAGGCAGGGGCGACCATCGGGTAGTCGGCGGGAAGATCCCACTTTTCGCGGTATTCTTCCGGCGAGAGACTGTGATGGGTCATCAGGTGGCGCTTCAGGGACTTGAAGTTGCCACCGCATTCCAGGCAGGTGATCTGCTCGTCCTGAACGGACTTGCGGACAGAAACAGCAGGCTTCTGCTTTTCTACGATCGCTGCGGCGGGCTGTGGTACGGACGTGTTGCTGAGGGCGGAATGCACGTCGGAAATCAGATTGGCCAAGTCGGTGACCGGGACTACATGATTGCTGACATAGGCCGCCACGATGTCGGCCGTCAGCTCTACCAGCAATTCCGGCCCAGTGCCGGTCGCGGTATCCGTCATATTTTATATCTCCTGTTCGCATGCGTGGATGATCTTTGTGCCAAAAAGCACAAGATCGCCTTCGTAGAGGCTAACAGTAGAAGTCCAGCTTACAGCAGCATGTCCTAAAACGCGAATCCACCCCTAGATTCTTGCCGCCGAAATCTGTCCCAATACTGCCTGAATCCGAATCATACCGTCGCACTCTTCGACCGCAGCCTTAATTAGACATTGGATATCAACGTTAAGGATGGAAAAAGCGAAACGATTCTAATTCGAAATCAGAACTCTACTTGCAATTCAATTAGCATCGTTTGACCGAAAGTCCAATTCTTATTTGCGTGATCTCTACGTAAAAAATTGTCCGACATTAAGATTTTGCAAGCAAGCATCCGACTTTAGTCCATAAGCAGAGACAAAATTTGCGTAAAATTGCTTAAAGCCCTGTATTTTATACTCTCATCGTTTGCGCATATCGTCACGTACGGAAAATACCGACAAAGCATGTCCGGTGGCATGTGCGGCCCTTGCAAGCAGATGCGCAGCAACCGGAGCGGTCAGAAGCAGAAAGGCTATCCCGGCCACAGCTCGCGTAAAAATTGATAAATCCCCGGAACGGACCCCGGCAGCGAGCAGCAGGAGACTGGCACCGACCGTGCCGGCCTTGGAGGCGGCATGCATTCGGCAATAGACATCAGGCAGCCGCAGCACGCCGATGGCCGCAGCCAGCGTGAAGAATGCGCCTGCCAGCATCAGGACGGCAACGATGACTGCGACGGCATAATCCATCACCGCGCCCTCCCCGGTTTGGCGGCTTTCACTTTTGTCTTCGCCTTTGCGGCCTTGCCCTGTTTCGGAGCCGCGTCCGGCTCCGGTTGGACGGCCGGCATTCCCCGCGACAGCACGAAGCGGGCAAACGCGACGGTCGCCAGGAAGCCGACGAGGCCGAGCGAGACGGCGATGTCGATGTAGAGCGCGAAACCGGTCTTGACCGCGACCACGGCGATGAAGCCTATGGCGATGCCGGTCAGCATGTCGAGACCGGCGATCCTGTCGGGCAAGGTCGGCCCGGCGGCGATGCGCCAGGCGGTGAGCAGCAACGACAGACCAAGCACGGCCAGTGCCGCATCGGCCGCAAGCTGGATGATGACGGCGGGCTCGATCACCGGAAGGCCTCCATGATCTTGCGCTCGAAGCCTTCGGCAATCGCCTTGCGGGCCGCCTTCGGATCGGAACAGTCGAGCGCATGGACATAGAGCGTCTTGCGGTCGTCGCTGACATCGACCGACAGCGTGCCGGGCGTCAGCGTGATCAGGTTGGCGAGCAGGGTGATCTCGAAATCGCGATCGACGGTCAGCGGAAAGGCGAAGATACCGGGCTGTATCCGCATCTTCGGCCGCAGCACCGTCAGCGCCACCGCCGAGGCGGACAGTGCGAGCTCCCGCAGGAAGAGCAGAGCCAGCGACAGAACCAGCCGGAAGCGGCGCAGATAGCCGCTGCCGCCGAAGGGTTCGCGGACAACCGCGAGAACGGCAGCGCCGAGCACGAAGCCGAGCAGCAGATTGTGCAGCGAAGCGCTGCCCGATACGGCGGCCCAGGCAATGGCGAGCAGCAGGTTGAAGACGAAGGCGATCATGGTGTGCGAGCCTCCGGGAAGACCGAATGGATATAGGCGGTCGGATCGGCAAGGTTTTCGGCGGCCTGCTGCGTCAGCGACAGCAGCTGCTCCGGCAGCACGCCGAAGAGCGTGACGAGCGCCGTCAGTGCAATCAGCGGCGCGGCGGCGGTCCAGCCGACCGCCACTGGTGCAAGCGGAGCCGCTGCCGGACGCCAGTAGGCGAGCAGGAAGAGGCGGCCGAAGCAGATCGTCGACAGGAAGCCGCCGGTCAGCAAGGCTGCCGCCAACCACCAAGCTGCGACATCGAGCGAGGCCTTGACCAGCATCAGCTTCGGCCAGAAGCCGGAAAAGGGCGGCAGGCCGGATGCGGCGAAGAACAGCATCAGCGAGACGGCTGCAAACCAGCCGTTTGCGCGGTAGAGGCCGCCAAGCGACACCAGCGAGAAGCTGCCACCGAGGCGCCCGGCAATACCGGCTGCCAGATAGAGCGCGGTCATCAGCACGATCGACTGCAGCGCATAGAAGATCGCGCCGCTGACGCCACCCGGCGTGCCGATCGAGATGCCGATCAGCATGCTGCCGATGCCGGAGATGACGGTATAGCCCAGCACGCGGCGGATATCGCTCTCGGCCAGCGCCCCGAGCGTACCCGACAGGACGGTGGCGGCACCGAGAATGGCGATCAACAGGCTGAGCTCCTCGCGCTCGACCGGCATCAGCATGATCATCACGCGGATCAGCGCGTAGATGCCGACCTTGGTGAGCAGTCCGGCAAACAGCGCCGACACGACGGTTCGCGGCGTGTGATAGGAGGCGGGCAGCCAGAAATTGACCGGAAAGGCGGCGGCCTTCATGGCGAAGGCGAACAGGAAAAGAGCTGCCAGCGTCATCAGCGGCGCGCCGTCGCGCAGGCCGGCGGCCTTTTCGGCGATATCGGCCATGTTGAGCGTGCCGAAGATGGCATAGAGATAGCCGACGGCCACGAGGAACAGCGTGGTGGCGATCAGGTTCAGCACCGCATATTTCATCGCTCCGTCGATCTGCCTGGGCTCGGAACCCAGGATCAGCAGGCCGAAGGAGGAGATCAGCAGCACCTCGAACCAGACGTAGAGATTGAAGACGTCGCCGGTCAGGAAGGCGCCGCTGACGCCTGCCATGAGCAGAAGCAGCAGCGGGAAGAAGCCGAAGCGGCGATGCCCGGCATCGGTATCGGACAGCGCATAGAGACTTGCCGCCAGCGCCGCGATCGCCCCCGCCAGCGCCATCAGCACGCCGAAGAGATCGGCGGTGAAGGCAATGCCGAACGGCGGCAGCCAGCGGCCCATGACCATCGTGACCGGGCCTTCGGCGATGACCTTCTGCAGGAGCAGTGCATTGATGACGACGAGAGCCGTCAGGCCGGCGATGGCGATCGGGGCATGGAGATGGATGCGGGACCGTAACGTAAGTAGCAGGGCGCCGAGGACGATGCAGAGCGCGACCGGGAGAATGACCAGCCAATGGGCCGCCGGAACGGGGGCGGTGAGCATGGCGGTGGAGAGGTCGAGCGCGGTGGTGGGGGTGGCCATCTAGGTAGTGGCTCCCTTGGATGTCGAGGGTGGGTTACCCCCCTCTGCCCTGCCGGGCATCTCCCCCACAGGTGGGGAGATTGGCTGGGCGCACCCGCCCGCTCCACCTTTGATGATTGGCGAGAAGCGAACCACTGGTCGATCTCCCCCCTTGAGGGGGAGATGCCCGGCAGGGCAGAGGGGGGTAACCACGCGCAGAACGCTCTCCATCCTCAATACCCCACCGGCGGAACCGGCTCGTCGCGCGGCTCGGCCAGCCGCATCTCGTCGGTATTGTCGGTGCCGGTGTCCTGGTAGGCGCGGTAGGTCAGTACCAGCAGGAAAGCGAGGAAGGAGAACGAGATGACGATCGCCGTCAGGATGAGGGCCTGCGGCAGCGGGTTGGCGGCGCCCGCAGGAAGGGTGTCGAGACCGGCGGCGATGATCGGCGGCACCTCGCGGGTCAGGCGGCCGGCGGTGAACAGCAAAAGGTTGACGGCATTTCCGAGGATGGCGATGCCGAGCATGATGCGGATCGAAAATTTCGACAGCATCAGATAGATGGCGGCCGAGAAGAACAGGCCTGAAAGGATGGCGACAAGCGGCTCCATCAGTCGTCCTCCCTTTCTTCCAGCGCCAGAGCAATGGCGGTGATGGCACCGAGCACGACGAAATAGACGCCGATATCGAAGAGCATGACCGAGGAGAGCGGCACTTCCAGACCGAGGATGGTTGGATAGATCCAGAGCCCGGTCATGAAGGGGACGTCGGCGGCGATGGATATCAGCCCGGCGGCCGTGGACATCAGCAGCCCGGCACCGGCGATTGCCAGCGGGTGGATACGGATGGCGCGGCGCACGGCCGGCACGCCATTGGCGATGCCATAGATCGCCAGCGCGGAAGCCGCGATCAACCCGCCGATGAAGCCGCCGCCGGGCTCGTTGTGGCCGCGCAGCAGGATGAAGACGGAAAAGAGCAGCATCAGGGCCGTGAGGAAGGGGGCGATGGTGCGGAAGATCAGGGTGTTCATGGGTGGGTGCCCTCGCCTTCCCTTCTCCCCCGCGGGGAGAAGGTGCCCGGCAGGTCAGGCGCAACTTGTTGCGCCGGGGATGAGGGGGCCGCGGGCTCGAAGCGATTGATGAAGCTGGGCACGGCCTTACCGTGTAGCCCCCTCATCCGGCCCTTCGGGCCACCTTCTCCCCGAGGGGAGAAGGGGAAAACTAGCACCACCATCACGTTCCCCTCCCCGGCCGCTTCGGCTGTGGCCGGGCGCCGCCTGCCCGCATGCCGATCAGGGCGATGATCGCCAGGGCGGCAACGGCGACGACGGCGATTTCGCCGAGCGTGTCGGTGCCGCGGAAATCGACGATGATGACGTTCACGACATTGGCGCCGTGGGCGATGGTCTTCGAATAGGTGTTGAAGAAATCGGAGAGCGTTGCATCGAATGGCGCCGCGGTAGCGCGGATCAGCAGCAGCGTCAGCCCCGCACCGCAGGCGAGCGCGATCGCCGCATCGGCAAAACGCTGGCCGGGCGGGCGGCGGTCGGCGGGCGAGAGCCTGAGCCGGGTCATCACCAGCGCCAGGATGACCACACTCAATGTCTCGACCATGAACTGGGTGAAGGCAAGGTCAGGGGCGCCGAACAGCAGGAAGATCAGCGCCACGGAGAGGCCCTGGATGCCGAGCGCGGCAATCGCCGTCAGCCGGTCGCGCGCCACCAGCACGGCGCCGAGCCCCGCTGCAGCAAGAAGGAACACCGCCCATTCATAAAGGCGCACGTCGCGCGGCCAGACGATCGCCTGTGGCCACTCGCCATAGACATAGAGCGGCACCAGCAAGATCGCCGCCAGCAGCACGAAGGTGGTGGTGACGTAGATTTCGAGCTTTCCCGGCTGCAGCAGCCGGGTGACGCGATGCGAGAGGCGCACAAGGCCCGAGATGAAGAGATCGAAATACCAGTCCGGCCCCGGCCCGGCAGCACGGAAGAAGGCATCCGTCCATCGGCGGCAGCGGTCGAGCTGCCAATAGACGGCGATGCCGAGCGCGATGGTGACCACCGACAAAAGCAGGGGCACGCCGATATGCGGCAGCAGCGAGATGGTGATTTCCACCGGCCGGTGCTCGATCGCCGAGGCCATGGGGATGGAGATGTAGCGATGAACGGCGGGCGCGAAGATGGCCGCGGCAAGGCCGAGCAGCGCCAGAAGCGCCGGGCCGAGCCAGAGCAGCAACGGCGCCTCATGGGCGATCTTCGGCGTGGCAACGGGCGTGCCGATGAACGGCTTGAGGCCGACGGCGAAGGCAATCGCAAACATCAGCACATTGCCGAAGATCGCAACCGAGGTGAAGACAATGGAGCGCAGATCGCCGAGCGCCAGGGCGGCATAGATCTCTTCCTTGGCAAGGAAGCCGAAGAAGGGCGGCAGCCCGGCCATCGAAATCGCAGCGGCAAGGGCTGCGGCGCAGGTGAGTGGCATAGCCGGTCCGAGACCGCTGAGGCGGGTCACATCGCGGGTGCCGGTCTCGTGATCGAGAATGCCGGCGACCATGAACAGCGCGCCCTTGAACAGCGAATGGGCGACCAGATAGAGCACCGCCGCCTCGATCGCATATTCCGAACCGAAGCCGGTGAGCAGCACCAGGAGGCCGAGCGAGGCGACCGTCGTATAGGCGAGCTTCAGCTTCAGATCGGTCTGGCGTATGGCGAGCGCCGATCCGGTGACCAGCGTCATGCCGCCGAAGAACGGCAGCAGGATTTCCCAGGCGGGCGTTTCACCCAGCAGCGGATGGAGGCGGAGCAGCAGATAGACGCCTGCCTTCACCATAGTTGCCGAGTGCAGGTAGGCCGAAACCGGGGTCGGCGCCTCCATGGCATTCGGCAGCCAGAAGTGAAAGGGAAACTGCGCCGACTTGGTGAAGGCGCCGCCAAGCACGAGGAGCAGCGTTGCCAGATAGAACGGGCTCTGGCGCATCAGATCGCCGGCTTCCATGATCAGCGACAGCTGGGTGACGCCGGTGATGTTCCAGATGAACAGGAGCCCCGCCAGTAGGCAGAGCCCGCCGCCGCCGGTGACGACGAGCGCCTGAAGCGCCGCGCGCCGGGCTGCCTCGCGCTCGTGGTCGAAGCCGATCAACAGGAACGAGGTGATCGAGGTCAGCTCCCAGAAGATGAAGAGCATCAGGAAGCTGTCGGACACGACGAGACCCAGCATCGAGCCCATGAACAGGAAGATGAAGGAAAAGAATCGGCCCTGATCTCTATGGCCCTTCAGGTACCCCCCGGCATAAAGCACGATCAGCGTGCCGATGCCTGTGATCAGCAGGGCGAAGGTGAGCGACAGGCCATCCAGGAACCAGGAGAAGCTGAGATTGTAGCTCGGCACCCAGACATAGCCGCCGGTCGCGACTTCGCCGGCGGCGATTTCGGGCAGAAAGCGGGTGAAATGCAGGAAGGAGAGCAGCGGAAAGAGTGCCAGCGGCCAGGCGGCTTTGGCGCCGAAGATGCGGACGGCAAGCGGTGCGGCGGCAGCGCCGATGAGCGGCAGGCACAAGGCAAGGAATGTCAAAGCCGTGACATCGCCCATGCGCCCTCCCCTTGCCAGAACCCTAGAAAATTCCGGAAAAACCGGGTGCGTCGCCAAGATTTAGGTCAATCGGCGGCGGGCCTCAAGCCTTTTCGGGATGGGTGCACAGGCAAAGCGCGGCCCGGCAGCGGCATGGATCAGCGGCAGCAGAAGAACCAGCGGCCAGAACAGGCAGGCGGCCAGCCCGGCGATCCGCCAGGGGCCAAAGCCGTCATGGTTCACCCAGCCCTCCAGCGAAGTGGCGGCCATGCAGAACGCAGCGGCAGCGGCATAGGCAATGACGAAGATAACGGTCAGCACCTCCAGATCCCCCTGTTGCGCCGTTACCCGGTAGAATAGGCGCGGGAGCGGCCAGCCGCAAACCTGCAATAGGGACTAAGCTTTTCAGGCTACCCTTGATCCGGCCCGATTTCCGATCCACATTCCGCGGGTCGAAATTTGTCTTCTCCGGCGCCGAAGGAGCAAGCCCCCATGTCCGACACCGACAGTTTGAAGATCGATAAGACCGACGACGAATGGAAAGCGCAGCTGACGCCGGAGCAATACCGCATCACGCGGCAGCACGGCACCGAACGCGCCTTTACCGGCCCCTACTGGGATCGTTTCGAGACCGGCCTCTACCGCTGCATCTGCTGCAATGAGCCGCTGTTCCGCTCCGACACCAAATTCGACGCCGGATGCGGCTGGCCGAGCTATTTCGAGGCGGTTTCGCCTGAAGCGGTGACCGAGTATCGCGACACGTCCTATGGCATGGTGCGCACCGAAATCCGTTGCGCCAATTGCGACGCCCATCTCGGCCACGTCTTCCCCGACGGCCCACCGCCGACAGGGCTGCGGTATTGCATCAATGGGCATGCGATGGTGTTCGAGCCGGAGTGATCAGCGGCACAAGCGCTCGACGACGAGCGCTGCGGCTGGTCTACTGACGTGCATGACGTGGCGAGGTTAGGAAAACCGTCTAATCGTTTTTTTTCGGACTCACTCCGGCACCCTCAGCTCCATGAAGGTCAAATCCAGCCAGCGGCCGAACTTCTTGCCGACTTCCCTGAAGGTGCCGCCGTTGCGGAAGCCAAGCTTTTCGTGGAGGGCGATCGAGGCGGTGTTGTTGGCTTCGATCCCGGCGATCATCATGTGGATGCCGTTTTCGGAGGCGCGCTTGATCAGCGCCTGCATCAACAGCTTGCCGATGCCCGCGCCCTGGTTGTCCTTCTCGACATAGACGGAATGCTCGACCGTGTGGCGGAAACCGTCGAAGGCGCGCCAGTCGCCATAGGAGGCGTAGCCGGCGATCTGGCCGTTGCGTTCGGCGACCAGCACCGGAAAGCCTCTCGCCTTGCGGGCATTGAACCATTCGACGCGGTTTTCGAGATTGACGACCGTCTCGTTCCAGATCGCTGTCGTGTGCTCGACCGCGTGGTTGTAGATGTCGCGGATCGCAGCAAGGTCGGCTTCGGTGGCGTCGCGAAGGGTGACGGCGTCGGTCATATCATGTTCCATTTCGGCGAATATTGCAGGACGGATACGCTGGCATTCCGGGGATGTAAACCCGGAGATTTGCCGCGACCGGGATTGCGGTTTGCGCTAGTCTCCGGCGATCTCTGAGGGAGCCTTCATGCGCCTGCTCTTCGTACTTCCGCTGCTGCTTGCAGCGGCGCCTGCTCTTGCTGACGGCTGGAAGCCCTATGCCAATCCGCGCTTCGGCTATGTCATCGATCTGCCCGGCGATTTCCGCACGGTCAGCGAGGCCGACAATGGCGATGGCATCACGCTGCAATCGAAGGATGGCAAGGCGACCCTGCTGGTGTTCGGCTCCACCGTGACCGAGGGTACGCTCGGCGAGGATGTCGCCAACCGGAAGCAATCGGAAAAGGACGAGGGGTGGACGATCACCTACGAGAAATCGGCCAAGGACTGGATGAGCTATTCGGGCACCCGCAAGGACCGCATCCTCTATGTGCGGGCGGTCTCGCTCTGCCAGGGCGCCGGCGGCTATTTCACGCTCGAATATCCGAAGGCGCAGGCGAAGCTCTATGACCCGACGGTTGCCCATCTGGTCAAGACGCTTTCGGGCCCGCCGCACTGCCGCTGATCAGAGATTGGAAGCGCTCATGCTGAAGCAGGTGAGCACGGCCGAGTAGTGTACGGCGGCCGCGGCAACGACGAAGCCGTGCCAGATGGCGTTCTGGAAGCGCAGCTTTTCCCAGACATGGAAGATGACGCCCGCCGAATAGATCAGGCCGCCGATGACGATCAGGAGCATCGAGGCGAAGGGAATGCGCGAGGCGACAGGTTCGGCAACTAGCACGCCGCTCCAGCCCATCGCCAGATAGAGCAGGATCGCCAGCCGGTCATAGCGCCCGGGAAAGACGCACTTCAGCACGATCCCGGCGATGGCGACCACCCATATACCGACCAGCATGGCAAAGAGCAGCGGATCGTCGGAGCCCTTTTCGAGGAACGGCGTGTAGGTGGCGGCGATCAGCACGAAGATCGACGAATGATCGAAGCGGCGCAGAAACCATTTGGTGCGCGACACCGGCCAGGCATTGTAGGTGAAGGAGATGCCGATGGTCATGACCAGACCGACGCCATAGACCCAGGCGGCGGCCAGCTCGCCATGGCTGCTCCACAGCGTCGCATAGAAAATCAACACGGTGGCGCCGACCAGCGCCAGCGCCAGCCCGACACCGTGGACGATGCCGTCGGCGATCAGTTCGTATTTGTCGTAAGCCCAGCGGATCCCGTTGAACTCGGCCATCATGCACACCCGTTTTTCATCGGCCGCAATGCTCGCATCGAACAGAGAGCGGCGCAACCGGCACTAAGGCAGTAGGCGGTAAAACTTCGTGAGGCCGGGGATGGCAGGGCGCGGATTTCCGGCTATAGGCACTGCCGGAAGAGACAAGCGGCAAGAGGCCGCATCGCCGCCTTCTGCCCGAAGGCTTAGAATTCCTTCATCGATATCGTTGAAAACAGTTCCCATGATCCGCATTCTTCTCGCCGCTCCGCTGCTTGCAGCTTGTCTCTCCGTTGCCTCTGCGGCCGAGCTTCCGGCTCTGCCCGCAGCACCTGCCGCTGCCGCGCCGGTAGCGAAACCGAAGGGGCCGAAGCTTGTCGAGCCGCAGCTGCATGTGGTGCGCTCAGGGGTTCCCGGGCGCCCGCGGATCGCGCTGACCTTCGATGCCTGCATGGGCAAGGCGGATGACCGGATCATCTCGACGCTGGTTTCCGAGCGCATTCCGGCGACGATCTTCGTCACGGCACGCTGGCTGAAGCACAATCCGCAGGCGCTTTCGATCTTCCTGCAGAATCCCGATCTGTTCGAGCTCGAGAACCACGGCCAGAACCATATTCCGGCCGTCGACAAGCCGGCGTTGATCTATGGTATTGCCGCGGCCGGATCTCCTGAGGCGGTGCACCAGGAGGTGCAGGGTGGCGCCGACGCGATGCTGGCAGCAGGCATTGCCGCGCCCCACTGGTTCCGCGGCTCGACGGCGAAATACGATCTCTCCGCAATCGCCCAGATCCGCGCCATGGGCTACAAGATCGCCGGCTATTCTGTGAATGGCGACGGCGGCTCGCTGCTGGGAACGGCGATTACTGAAAAGCGGATCAGCTCCGCCAAGGACGGCGACGTGGTGATCTCGCATATCAACCAGCCGACGCATGCCGCCGGTGCCGGGGTCGCCAAGGCGATCGTGGATTTGAAGGCGAAGGGCGTGGAGTTCGTACGGCTGGAGGATGCCGAGGGGCTTGGGGATGACAAGACGACGAATTAGTCGCTGAGCCTTCCAACGGCGTTGTGCCCTGCAAGCCCCGAGCACAACGCCCGCTCCTACCGCAGCACCGTCTCCTCCCCACGCTCGCCAGCCCTGACATTCCGGAATCCCGGCCCGTCGCGGTCCAGCGCGTAGTCGTCGAACCAGTCGCGATAGATGCCGGCCACCATGGCGCCGACCATCTGGGCGGCGAGGAAGGAGAAGGTGATGCCGTTGCCGCCGTAGCCGTAGGCGGCGTAGACATTCGGCATGCGGGGCACCGGGCCGATCAGCGGCAGGCCATCGGCGGTTTCGCCGAAGGTGCCGCACCAGGCGGTGGCGATTTCCGCATTGGCTTGCGGCCAGAGCCGCTTCATCTTCTCGCGGATCGCCTGCGCCTTTGCAGCGAGCTTGGCATCGCGCCGGTCGGGATCGGTGGTGGCGTCGTCCTCGCCGCCGGCAACGATGCGGTGGTCCGCCGTGGTGCGCATGTAGAGATAGGGGTCGGCATCCTCCCAGATCAGCGTTTCTCCACGCCAGAGGGTTGCCGGATCCTGCGGCACGGTGGCGATCGCAAAGCTGGAGGTGGAGCGATGCAGCTTCGGCGTGTCGATACCAGGCATCGTATAACCCGTCGCCAGCACAGCGGTATCGGCCTCGATGACCAAGGGGCCGTCGAGCTCGGCGGTCACCTTGCCGCCTTCGCTGTGCAGCCGCTCCACGGTGCCCTTCATCAGCATGGCGCCGCGGGCGATGGCGATATCGAGAAGCCCCCAGGCGAGCAGCAGCGGATCGGCCTCGGCGGAGCCCGGCGACAGGATCGCCCCATCGCGGTCGAGTTCGAACTGGGTCAGGAGATCGCAATGTTCCAGATAGACGCCCGGAAGACCGGCGCGGCGGCGCAGCTGGCGCTCCTCGTAGAGATCGCGAGCGCTCTCATGGTTCTGCGCCAGAAACAGCGTCTGCCGCGGCTGGAACTGGCAGGGCAGCGCGTGGGTGGCGACGAGCTTGGCAAGGCCGGAGACGGCAGCCGCGCTGCGGCGGTACATGCCAGCGGCCCGCTCGAAACCGTAATAGTGCTCGAGTTCCGAAAGCGTGCTGTCGATTTCCCATTGCAGCATGGCGGTACTTGCCGCCGTGGAGCCGAGTCCAGGCTCTTCCTTGTCGATGACGACGACCGACAGGCCGCGGGCCGTCAGATGCTCGGCAGCCAGCGCGCCGGTGATGCCGCCGCCGATGACCAGCGCATCGGCCCTGAAACTCTGCGTCAACGGCTCAAAAGCAGGGCGGCGCCCGCCCCTGCCCCACGGGCTGCGGCCGCTGCGCAGATCGTCCTGGCTTGCCGGGTCGAATTCGATGCCGTTTGCCATCATCGTCTCCCCTTCACTTCGGCAACTGCGGCGTGACGCGCTCTTCGATGAACAGCTCATCGACGATGGTCATGACGATCAGCGACAGCGGCAGCGCCAGCATGGCGCCGACAGCCCCCCACATCCAGGTCCAGAAGATGATGGCGAGGAAGACGACGAAGGGATTGATCTCGAGGCGGCGGCCCATGACCGCCGGGAAGATCAGATTTTCCATCAAGAGGTGGACGATGAAGAAGGCGGCCGCCGGCAGTAGCGCGAACAGCATGCTGTCATGGGTCAGGATACCAGCAACGGCAATGGCGAAGGTCATCATGGTGATGCCGAGATAGGGAATGAAGCTGGAGAGAAAGGCGAAGAAGCCCCAGAGAATGGGGACCGACAGCCCGCCCGCCCAGGCGATCACCGTCATGATCACCCCGAGGCCGGCATAGATGATGGCGGCGGTGGCGAAATAGAAGCCGAGCACCTGCTCGACCGAGCTGATGACGCGGATGGCGGCAAGGCGCTGCGGCCGGCTGCGAAAGGTCATGATGATCGTCTTGCGCAGGTTGACGCGGCCGACGAGGAAGAGCAGCAGCGCGGCGAAGAAGATCAGCCCCTGCACCAGCGCCGGCGTCAGGTTCGCGGTGACGACATGCAGGACGTTGCCGGTGTTTTCGAGCAGCTTGTCTGCCGACATCGGGCCGCTCTGGAAGGTCTCGGGCGTGATATGCAGCCAGCGGACTTTCTCGAGATAGGGCATCAGCCTGTCGATGGTCTTCTCGACGAAGGCAGGCCCTTCGTTCATCAGGGTGCCGACCGGCCCGGCCAGTGCATTGGCGACGAGGAAGATGACAAGCGCCACCGCAGTCGACAGGATCACCGCATTGGTGATGCGGGGCACGCCGAGCTTGCTCAGCTTTTCGGCGAGCATGCCCAAGATCATGCCGACGACGATGGCGAGCGTCAGCGGGATCAGGATCAGCGACATCTGATAGACGGCGGCCAGCCCGAGAATGCCGAAGATGCCGATGATCGCCCAGGCCATGCTGACATCGAGACCATCCTTCTCGACGCGGCGCACCGGCGCCTGCTGCATCTCTTCGGTGGCGGCCGAAAGCTTTTCGGCCCAGGCGCTGGTGCGCCGCTCGCCGATGGCGATCTTCTTCGCATGCTTCTTGATGCCGTTGGCGATGCCCATATCCCGATGTTCCCCGAAAGCCCAGCGCTTCGCCACGACAACGCGGATTGGGGGATTCTGTTCCTTGGGGGAGAAGGGCGGGTGCGCGGGTGTGGCGGAGCGGACACGTTTGGAAACTTCTGGTTGATTTTCCGGGAGCCGAAGGCATTGTGTGCGGAAACTGACCAACACGCCTTAGCCTAACAACCATGGACACCACGGACCGCGCATGGAGCCCATTCTCGAGATCATAGCCTCAAGCCCGCCGATCGAAATTCGGCAAGCTATCGAAGCTGCCCTGGATGCTTTCAACATCGATGCGGCGGGTATCGCCGACGCAGATCCGGATTTTGCCGTCGCATTGCGAGACCCGGAGACGAATGGTGTGTGCGGTGGTCTCTACGGCGTCGGAGACTACGGTTGGGCGTTCATCAAGCTGGTTGTGGTCCCGGCGGAATATCGCGGCAGAGGTCTCGGCACCAAGCTTCTTGCCGAAGCCGAGGCCATCGCCAAGGCGCGCGGATACGCCGGTGTGTGGCTTGATACGTTCGAATTCCAGGCACGGCCATTTTACGAGAAGCTCGGCTATACGCTATTCGGAGAACTCGAAGGCGACGGCAACGCAATCGCGCGATATTTCCTGAAGAAGAAATTTTGAACGTATCTGGCGGGACAGGTGAAGGGATGGCGGTGGTAGAGCGGCATGTGATCGATCGCGGCGACGGCGCCTCCGTAGAGCTTTTCCAGGCGGGAAGAACGGGTGGTGCGCCGCGGGGAGCCATCCTTTTCGTCCACGGCAATCAGGGCGGAATGCTGCTGGGGGCCAAGGAGGCTGCCGACAACGGAACGCTGCTGCGATTCTCCTCACGCCTGAACGTGACGGCGGCGTCCGTATCGCAGCCGGGCTTCGGCGCATCGGACGGACCGGCGGATTTCTGCGGACCGGCGACCCAGCGGGCGATCATCGCCGCCCTCGACTTCCTCAAGGCGCAACCGACCGTCGATCCGGCCCGCATCGTCCTCTATGGCAACAGCCGCGGTGCTGTTGCGTCAGCGATGGTCGCCGCGCAGGTGGCCGACCTGAGGGCGCTCATCCTGTCGGGCGGCGTCTACGATCTCAAAGAAGCCTACCAAAACAGCGCTCCGGGCCTGCAGCAGGCGATCATCCGGGAAGCTGGCACTTCGGACGAGGCGTTCCTGGAGCGCTCCGCGCTTTATCACGCACACGAAATTCGTGCGGAAACATTGCTTCTGCATGGCCAATACGACGACCGGGCGCCGATCGAGCAGGCCGATAAGTTCGCGGCCGCGCTTTCGCAGGCGCGGGTGCCCGTGGCGCTGCACCGGTTCGAATGTGGGCATCAGATCTCCCGCGAACAGCTGACCCCGGTTCTCCGGGATTTTCTGACGAGCGTACTTGCCCCTGCCACTGCGACATACCACTGAGCGGCTGCCAATCAAGCGGCTTACGCTTAGAGTAGAGCAATTGTTTACGCCCGGCTGCGATTGTACAGCGGGCATATGGCGAGAGTGTCTGATGGTGGGAACCGAACGGCAAGGAAGCGGTCCGGCCCAATATTCGGATGCCTGTCTGAGACCCAGCGGCATGAGATCCAGCATGTCATTTTAGACAACTTCGGCCCCAGGCATGTTCCATGATTGAAGCAACGAGACGCGACGCCTTCATCGATCAATGCAGGGGAATCGCGATCCTCATGGTGATAACGATACATGCCGGTCAGTCTGTTGCGGGGTTGGCGCGATGGACGACGTCAATCACCGAACTCGGTCAGTTAGGCGTGCAGCTTTTCTTTGTCGTCTCCGCCTATACCCTGTGCGAGAGCGCAAGCCGTCGATGGTTTCATGAGGGCTGGGTCTCCGGGTTCTTTGTTCGGCGATGGTTTAGAATTGCGCCTCTTTATTACCTTGCGATCGCATTGTATTTCACCGTCTCAGCAGGGATGGCCCGGCAGGGGAACACGGCGATAGAGGCCTACAGTTTGGCAGCTGTAGCTGCCAACTTTGCCTTGGTGCACGGTTTCATACCAGCTGCGAACAACAGCATTGTGCCAGGGGGCTGGTCGATAGGCACGGAGATGGCGTTCTATCTGACGTTTCCGCCCCTGTTCTGGTCCTTGTCTCGGCTCGCAAGCGATGCGGCGCGAGGCGGCATGGCGTTGGCGGCCGCAGTGATCGTTTCCGCGGCGAGCGTATACGTCGCCAGCACCTTCCAGGATTCTGCGCTGGCAGATAACAACAGCTTCTACTTCTATAATCTTTTCAACCAGATGCCGGTCTTTCTCGCCGGCATCTCTGCCTACTGGTGGAGAGACCAATCCGCAGCAAGAAATGTCTTGGTGACCTCGCTCGTATCCGTCGTCTCATCGGCATGCGGGGTGGCCCTATTCTATTCCGGTCTTCCATTCGCATTCGAGATGCTTCCGATCGCCGCAGGGATCGCTTTCGCGTCGTTGGCGCTCACCCTGCGGTCTATCGGGGTAAGAGCAAAGGTGATCGAATATATCGGCGTCCGATCATTTTCGATCTACATTTTCCACTTTATGTTCGTCTCTCAAGCTGCGAAGATTTTTGAAATCGCGGCCATTAAAATAGTCGCGTTGCCCGCGCTCAGCATCTTCGTTCTGACATGGCTAACGACCGTCATAGTAACAACTTTGCTTGCCACGATGACAGAGATGAGTATCGAGCGCCCATTCATAGCGCTCGGGAGCAAGGCCGCCGATTTTTTGAGCGCCGTGAGGCTTCCTCCAGATCGTAGCGCCTCACCGCCGCTTGACGGATCCATGAACTTGGCGCCTCCAAGGGCTTACCCCGTCACCGTCTCCAGCACCCTCCCCAGCCTCCCCACCGCCACATCCGCCTCCTCCGCCGTCAGCCCCGAAAAGCCCAGCAGCAGCCGCGGTTCCGGCGAGGCGGAGATGTGCATCGGCGAAACGGGGATGACGACCACGCCACCCTTCAGGGCGGCCTCGGCCAGCGCGCGGTCATCGCGCCATGTGCCGGTGCTGGAGACGGTGAAGTGGATGCCCTGTTCGGGGACCGGGGCGATCAGGTGGTCGGAGAGCCGCGCCTTCAGCAGGAACGCGAGATTGTCGCGGGCGGCGCGGTGGCTTTCGCGCAGGCGGCGCAGATGTGCCGGGAAATATCCCTCGTTGAGGAAATCGGCGACGACGAGCTGGTGGAGCGGCGCCGGAAAGCGGTCGATGATCGGGCGCACGGCGCGGAAGGCGGCGACGAGATCGTCCGGCACGATCAGATAGCCGACGCGGAAACCCGGCAGCAGCGCCTTGCTGAACGTGCCGGCATAGATCACCCGGCGCGTCGCATCGAGGCCCTGCAGCGAGGCGATCGGGTGGCCGTCATAGCGGAACTCGCTGTCGTAATCGTCCTCGATGATCCAGCTGCCGCGAGCCTGAGCGAAGGCCAGCAATTCCAGCCGGCGCGCCAGCGGCAGGGCCGAGCCGGAGGGATATTGATGCGACGGGGTGACGTAGATCGCTGCCGGTGCTGGGCCGTCGTAGAGAGAGAGCTTACCGGTGATCACGCCCTCACCATCGACCGGCATGCCCGAGATCGCCGCACCGTTCAGCAGGAAGGCGAGCCTTGCCGGCGGATAGCAGGGATCCTCGATCATCACGGTTTCGCCGGGGGAAACGAGAACGCGGATGGCGAAATCCAGCGCCTGCTGGGTGCCTGAGGTGATGAAGATCTGGCCGGGGTGGCAGCGCACGCCGCGCGAGGCGGCAAGATGGGCTGAGACCGCCTGTCTCAGCGAGAGCTCGCCCTGCGGATCGCGGTAGCGGTCGCTGGCATAGTCGATATGGCGATGGGCAAGCCGCTTCAGCAGCCCGGCGGTGCGCGCGTCGTGGATCACCCGGCCGGTGGCGAAGGCGACCTGGGCGGGCGGTGCCAGATCGTTGCGCATCGCCATCCGCGCGGCGGTGGAGATGCCGCGCCGGGCGCTGTTATCGGCCATCTCCTGCGCGCTGCCGCTTCCTGATGGCATCGGCGGCAGGCCGGAGGCGACGTAGGTGCCCGAGCCATGCCGTCCCTCCGCATAGCCTTCGGCGATCAGCAGCTCATAGGCCTCGGCGATCAGCCCGCGCGACAGCGACCATTCCAAGGATGCGGTCCGCGTCGAGGGCAGCCGGTGGTCCGGCTGCAGCGTTCCCGCGACGATGGCATCGCGCAGCTGCAGGTAAAGCTGGCGGACTGCCGGAACCGGCGAGGACGTATCGATATCAGGCAAGAAACCGGCCGCAGCACTTTCGCGGCGGAGTGTGCGGGCGCTTGTCTGGCGGGGCAAAGTGGCTTGCATGGCTGACTCGAAGTGGCTCTGGATATGTTTGCCATTATTCCTTTTTATCGGACCACTTTCAATAACTGTCCGGACATGCCGATGCGCCCTTCCGCCGCCCCTTTTCTCTTCACCGGCACCATGCTTGCTGCGGCAGGCTATGGCGCCACCTTCCTGTTTTCGGCCTACTACCGCGCCCATGGCGGCAGCGACGTCGATACCGGGCTTACGCTGGGTGCGGCGATGGCCGGCACTTTTACCGGCGTGCCGCTGGTCGGCTGGCTGTCGGGGCGGATCGATGCGGCGCGGATGAGCGCCATTGCCACTTGCTCCGTCGCCTTCGGCTTCCTGCTGCTCGCCTTTGCGGCGGGCGGCGGTCTTGGTCTGCCACTGGTGTCGGGTTTCTTCATCGGGCTTGGCTGGGGGATGTTTTATATTGGCGCGCCGATGGCGCTGTCCGAGCGGGTCACCGATGCCGATCGCGGCTTCTGGTTTACCCGCTTCGGCGCCTTCCAGATGGCCGGCATCGGCGGCGGCCCGGTCATTCTCAATCTCATGCTGCGGCAGGTGGGGCTCTCCGTCGAGGCGACCTTCATGCTGGTGGGTGCTGCCTGCCTTGCAGCTGCCGTTCTGCTCTGGGTCTTCGGCTCGATGGCGCCGGGCGGGCCGCGAACAGTGGGACTTCGCCCTTGGGTGCGCGATATCGGCGTGATCGGCCGCAGCGCTTCCGTCCGGCCGATCCTGATGGTGGCGCTCGGCGCCTGCGTCTTTTCGGGTCTGCTGACCTTCCAGTCGTCGCTGGTGGAAGGAACCTCCGCCGATGCGGCAACCTTCTTCGCCGTCTATGCCGTCACCGTGGTTGCCGCCCGGCTGCTGCTTGCCCGCTTGCTGGCGGCGCTGCCGCAGGCGCAGCTTGCAACGGCCTTGCTCACCTCGATGTGCCTCGGCGTCGCCGCCATGTTCGGCACCGGCATCCACCCGGCCTTCCAGATTCTCTCAGCCATCCTCACCGGCATCGGCTACGGCCTCGTCTATTCGGTGATCCAGACCTGGGCGGTGAACAACACTGAACCGCGCTACCGCCATGCGGCGCTCACCTGGTTCGTGATGTCCTATTTCACCGGCATCTTCGGCTTCCCTGTCATCGGCGGCTGGGTGCTCGTCCATCTCGGCCGCGAGGTCTTCCTCGGCATCCTGCTTGCCGCTGCGATCGCCGAACTGGCGATCGCAGCAAGCATCGGCCTCAGAAAGGTTCAGGCCGCGTGAGCGCGCTTACCGATCGACCGTCGCCATGATCCACGAGGCGTAGCGTTCGCCGGAGACCTTTTCCGGCGCGAGTGCAGCGTCCAGGCTTGCGAGGTCGGCGGCGCTGAGCGCAATGGCGGCGGCGCCGACATTTTCCTCCAGGTAGCTCTGGCGCTTGGTGCCGGGGATCGGCACCACGTCGTCGCCCTGATGCAGCAGCCAGGCAAGCGCGATCTGGCCGGGCGTTGCATTGTGATCGCGGGCGACGGCATGGACGATTTCGGCGGCCTTGACGTTCTCGTCGAAATTCGCGCCCTGATAGCGCGGGTCGTTGCGGCGGTGGTCATTCTCCGGATATTCCTCGGCGCGCATCACCTTGCCGGTGAGGAAGCCGCGGCCGAGCGGCGAGAAAGGCACGAGGCCGATGCCGAGTTCGCGCAGCACCGGGATGATCTCCGGCTCCAGATTGCGCTCCCACAGCGAATATTCGCTCTGCAGCGCGGAAACCGGGAACACCGCATGCGCCTTGCGAATATTGGCGATACCGGCTTCCGACAGGCCGAAATACTTGACCTTGCCTTCCTTCACCAGCTCACCGACCGTGCCTGCGACGTCCTCCATCGGCACGTTGCGGTCGACGCGGTGCTGGTAGAGCAGATCGATACAGTCAGTCTGCAGCCGCTTCAGCGATCCCTCGACCGCCTTGCGGATGTCTTCCGGACGGCTGGTGGTTTCCGCGCCCCGCTGCTTGCCCTCGACGATCTTGAAGCCGAACTTGGTGCCGATCGTCACCTCGCTGCGGCGGCCCTTGAAGGCGCGGCCGAGCAGGTCTTCATTGGTGTGCGGACCATAGACTTCGGCGGTATCGAAAAAGGTGCAGCCGAGATCGATCGAGCGGTGTAGCGTGCGGATCGCCTCGTCCTGATCGGCCGGTCCATAGGACTGACTCATCGGCATGCAGCCGAGGCCGATCGCCGAGACTTCGAGGCCCTGAGTGCCGAGTTTACGTGTCTTGAGGCTCATGATGCATTCTCCATTCGTGATTGCCTCCGGAGACTGCGCCCGGCGCGCCGAATTTCAAATACTTGTAAATTCCGATTACATGCGCCAAAATTCGGAAATGTCGCACGATCCCTTTTCCGACCTCCTCACCCTCACCAATGCCCAGTCCGTGATCTCCGGCGGCTTCACCATCGGCGGCGAGTGGTCGCTGCAGTTCCGGCCGCAGCAGATCAAGTTCTATGCGGTGCTGAAAGGCAGCTGCTGGCTGGATGTCGAGGGTGGCGCCGGGCCGGTGCGGCTGGAAGCGGGCGACACATTTCTGGTCACCACCCGCGACTTCGTGCTCTGCACCGATCTGTCGCTGACCGCGGTCGAGGCAAAGCCGCTGTTTGCCACCTATATCGGGCGGGTCAAGCATATCGGCGACGTCAAGGAAGTGGAGATCGTCGGCGGCCATGCCGGTCTCGATCCGGAACGCGGCGCGCTTCTGACCGATGTCATGCCGCCCTTCATCCATGCGAAAGCCGGATCGCCGCAGGCAGCCGTGCTGCAATGGGTGGTGGCGCAAATCGTCTCGGAGCAGACCGCCGATCTGCCGGGCGGCTCGGTCGCTTCCGCACAGCTGGCACAGCTGATGTTCGTGCAGCTGCTCCGCGCCCATCTGGATGACGGCGGCCCGCTGGCCTCAGGCCTTTTGCGCGCCGTCAGCGACCGCCGCATCGCCCCGGCCGTGCGGCTGATGCATGCCGAGCCCGGCCGTGCCTGGCAGCTGGAAGAGCTTGCCGCAGCAGCCGCCATGTCGCGCACCACCTTCGCCGTCTATTTCAAGCAGGTGGCCGGCATCGCCCCGCTCGCCTATCTCACCGAATGGCGCATGCGGCTTGCCGAACGGTCGCTTCGGGAAGACGACGTGCAGGTGGCGACGCTTGCCCGCTCGCTCGGCTACACCTCCGAAAGCGCCTTCTCCAACGCCTTCAAGCGCGTGACCGGCCGGGCGCCGAAATTCTATCGCAACGACACGCGGGCGATGGCGGTGGCGGCGGAATAGGTCACAAGGAGCCGCCTCAGATTGCCGGTCCCAGCCGGATCGGGCTGCCGTCGGAGAAGCGTGACAGGCGGAAGCGATTCAGGTTGTGACCCGTCGCGTTGCCCTGGATCAGATCCGACATGACGCGGCCGATGCCCGGGCCGATGCCGAAGCCGTGGCCGCTCATGCCGGTGGCGACGAAGAGGCCCGCGATGGCGCTGACGCGGTCCACGATCGGGACGACGTCGGGCATGGCGTCGATCATGCCGGCCCATGTGGCCTTGAGGCGCAATTCTCCAAGCTGCGGGAAGAGGTTTTCGAAGCCACGCCTGATCGAGGCCAGATCGGATTGGCCGGGCGCCGGGTTGAGGACGCGCATGCGCTCGAACGGGCTTGTCGTCTCGGGCGTCCAGTCGCGCGGCGTCGACCAGCTGTCGGGGAAACCGGAAGGTGCTGCCGGGAGGTAGCGGGTGCCGAGGGGATGATCGATCAGCGCCGGAAGATATTTGGTGGCGTTGCGGAAGGCGTCGGGGCCGACAAAGAGCAGATTGCTGCCGCCCGGCGCCAGCGTATAGCCGCCATCCTGCCTACGGCGGAAGGCGATGTCATTCTCGATCGCTGCACCCGCGTGGAATTCCGGCAAGGGCTCGGTTGCGGCAACCGTGGCGCGGACGCTGAGCTGCGGGATCGAGATGCCATGTTTTCTGAGGAACAGCGACGACCAGGCGCCGCCCGCCACCAACACATTGGTGGTCGCGATCTTGCCGCCTTCGGTCCAGACGCCCGCAACCCGGCCGGCAGTGATATCGAGCGCGCGAACCGCGCAATTCTCGATGATCCGGACACCCTTGCGGGCGGCCAACCGCGCCAGCGCAGGCACCGCAAGCCAGGGCTCGGCGCGCAGATCCGACGGCGTTGTCATCGCGCCGGCATACCTGCGCGCCATGCCGCCGATCCTGGCCGCGACCTCTGCGCCATCGAGAAGGCGGGTATCGAGATCATGGGCGGCGGCGAGCTGCATGAACCGCGCAAATTTCGCCATGTCCTTGTCGGTGCGGGCCAGATAGGTGACGCCGGTCTGGCGAAGGCCGATATCCTCGCCGCATTCTTCCGCCAGCTGCTGCCAGAGACGGCAGGCTTCCATGACGATTGGAAGCTCGTCGGCATCGCGCCCCTGCTTGCGGATCCAGCCCCAGTTGCGCGACGACTGCTCTCCGGCGATGCGCCCCTTTTCCAGAAGCGTCACCTGGATATTGCGCGCGGTGAGGAAAAGCGCCGTCGAAACGCCGATCACCCCGCCGCCGACGATCACCACCTCCGAGCTTTCAGGCACGGGGCTGGAGTGACGGATCGGGTCGGCTTCTGAAAAGGGAAACATGAGGGAGGGTCTTGCTGCATGAGGGATGTCAACCGATCCCTAGCGCTGCGTTAGCAGGTGTTCAAGCATCGTTATGCTGCAGCAAGGCAGCGCCTGGAACGATCTTTCCAGAGCGGCAGTTCCTCAGGCAAACCTGAGCGCCGAACGCGCCTTTGCCTTGGCCGCCTCTTCCTCGCGGTCGCGGGGCGGTTGCGAGGTCCGCCGCACATTTGGCGATCGCCAGGACCGCGTGATCGAAGGCGGCCTCGTTGCGCTTCGAGGGCTTGTTGGTGCCGCTCAGCTTGCGCACGAACTGCAGCGCCGCATCATGGATTTCCGCCTCCGTTGCCGGCGGGTCGAAGTTGAACAGGGGCTTGATGTTGCGGCACATGGCTGGCTTTCCTTTCTGGCTGGCCTCCTCGAAAAGAGGCGTGCGCTTTGGGAAAGCTAGTCGCATGGGCGCCAATTGCAACAGGCACCCGACCGTGACAGCTTGGGGGCTTTCGGTGTGGTCAAACCGACTGCTAAACTGAGGCATGACGAGCGAGCATTCCATACCTCCGCAGTATCTCATCGGCCAGATGCCGGACTGGCGTGTAAACCATCGGATCAATTCGGCACTGCCTGGTTATGTCATAATCAGTTCGATCGCCGACACCAACAGCCTGGCCGATTTACCAGCCGAAGCACTCGCTTCGATGGGCACAGTGTTCGCGAAAGTCCAGCACGCTCTGAGCGATGTTCTCGGCGCAGAGCGGGTCTATATCGGCCGCTATGGGCATTCGCCCGGCTATCCGATCCATTTTCATGCAATCCCGATCTATAGCTGGGTCGAGGAGCTGTTCTGGAAGGACGATCGCTACCGCATGCTCGAGCGGTTTGCCCATGGACCGGGAGAGACACCAACCGACGGCGCAGAGTTGACGCTCTTTGTCTGGCGGGAATTTTGCGAGCGGCCCGATCCGCCACCCGTCAGCGGTCCGTCTGTTGCGGAATCGATTTCGATGCTGCGTCAGGCCATTCAGTTCTAAAACTGGAAGGTGCTGCCTTTACGCCGTCAGCGTCAGACCAATCCCCCAGGGATCCCTGAGGAAGACGCCGCCGTCGCGGGCTTCGGTCTTGATCTCTAGCTTTTCCAGCGCGGTCTTGGCTGTTTCCAATGCCGCCTTGTCGTTGAAATGCAGCGAGTAGTCGGAGAGGCCGGTCATGTTCTGGCTGCGGGTGCCGGCGCCGCGGCTGTTCCAGATGTTGGCGGCGACGTGGTGATGGTAGCCGCCGGTGGCGAAGAAGCTGGCGCCGGGATAGCGGGCCATGATCTTCAGGCCGAGAACATCGCGGTAGAACGTGTCGGCTTCGGGGATATTGCCGACCTGCAGATGGATGTGGCCGATCGCGGTGCCGTCTGCCATGCCGTTCCAGGTGTTCTGAGGGGCGCTGTCATAGAGCGCCTGGAGGTCGAGGCGGTTGGTCGCCATTTCCACCTGGCCGTCTTGGTGGAATTTCCAGACGTCATGCGGGCGGTCGGCATAAATCTCGATGCCGTTGCCTTCGGGGTCGGAAAGATAGATCGCCTCGCTGACGAGGTGATCGGACGCGCCTTCGAGCACGACATTGTTATGCGCGGCGTGGCGCAGCCAGCGGGCAAGCTCGGTGCGGTCGGGCATCAGGAAGGCGGTGTGGAACAGGCCGGCGGCGTTACGGGGCGCGGTTTGCGCGTTGCCGTCCGTCGTCAGCGTGAGCAGCGGCAGGCCCGATACGCCGAGCACTTCGCCGCTCGCGGTCTTCTCGATGACCTTGAGGCCGAGCATCGACTGGTAGAAGCCGGAAACGGCGGCCAGGTCTTTCACGACCAGATGCGAATGGCCGACATGGGCAGGGCGCGTCAGCGCGTAGGAAGTCTCTGTTGTCATCGATCTGTCTCCTGCCATCAGTTGCGAAGCTGCACCGGCGGTGGCGGCGAAGGCGCCGCCTGTGGCAAGCTCGAGGAATGTTCGCCGGTTCATGATCTCATGGTCCCCTCGGCCACCGTACTTGCATTCTATATGGCGCATTCCGATTGTTCGCAGAAGATGCGTTCTTGCGGATAAATCGTTCAGCATCTGTTGACGCTAGAGATGCGGTGCTTGATCCGCGTCAAAGCGCCTTATGTTTCTTCCAATAGGTTGGATGCATCTCATAAGGACGAAAGACATGTACAAGAAAATCCTGGTTCCCATCGAAATCGGTGCCATCGACCGCGGCGAGAAGTCGTTTCGCAAGGCTGCCACGCTGCTCGACGAAGGCGGCGAGATCATCCTGCTCAATGTCGTCGAGGACATCCCGACCTATGTGGCGATCGATCTGCCGGTCGAGCTGGTCGAGAACGCCATCAAGGACGGCAAGACGCGGCTGGAAGCGCTGCGGCTGAAGACCGGCATTCCGGCCAGCGTCGAGATCGGCCGCGGGCCGCCCGCCAACGGCATCCTCGCCGCCGCCGAAACCCACAGCGCCGACCTGATCATCGTCGCCTCGCACATCCCCGATTTCTCCAACTATTTCATCGGCGCGACGGCAGACCGGGTGGTGCGGCATGCGAAGTGCTCGGTGCTGGTGGATCGCTAGGAGCGTTGGAGCTGCTGCAGGAAGGCGATCATCCGTTCCGAGACCTCGGCCGGGCGCTCCTGCTGAAGCCAATGACCCGCGCCGGGAATAATATGCGAGCCGCGCAGCTGCGGCACCAGCGCCGGCATGGCGGATATGATCTTGTCCATGCCGGGAATGGCAAGGCCGGGGTCGCGTTCGCCGGTCATGAACAGTGCGGGGATGGTGACGGTCTGGCCGGCATTGGCTTGCTGGAGTTCCCAGTTGCGGTCGAGATTGCGGTAATAGTTCAGGCCGCCGGTGAAGCCTGACAGTTTGAAGTCGGCGATCAGTCTTTCGAAATCTGTCGGCGGCAGCCAGGCGGGAAGCTCCGCGGGGTCGGGCAGAGCAGCGAGCAGGCCGGTGCTGCGGCTGACCATCCAAAAGGGATTGGGCGTGCCGTCGCCGGGCTTTCTGGGACCCGCCTCGCCGCTTGCCGCGTGGATGATCTTGCGCAGCGTCAGCGCGGGGTCGCGGCCGAATTCGGCATCAGCCGCACCCGGCTGCTGGAAATAGAGCGCGTAGAACAACGCCTCGTCATTCTCCGGAAAGATCTTCGACGGCGGCACCGGCGGCAGGCCCATCATCGGCACGCTGAGGGCGACGACCGCCCTGAACCTGTCGGGGCGCAGCAGGGCCGCCTGCCAGGCGATCGTCGCACCCCAATCGTGACCGGCGATCACCGCCTTCTCTTCGCCGAGCGCATCCATCAGCGCGATCAGATCGCCGACCGCGTGGAAGACGGTGTATTGATCGGCGTGGCCAGGTGCCGCGGTCTTGCCATAGCCGCGCATATCCGGTGCCACGGCGCGATATCCGGCCTTTGCCAGATCTGCGACCTGATGGCGCCAGGCATGCTTGGTTTCCGGAAATCCGTGGCACAGCAGCACGAGCGGCCCGGAGCCCGCTTCGAGGATACCCATGCTGATCGTCCTGGTGTCGATGAGTGTGTCATTCATGATGGGCTCCTGATTTGTTGCCTTGGCGCCGGAAACTGAGATAACCAGAGCCGGTGCGGCGAGTAGAAACTGGCGGCGCAGCATGCGTGCTCCTTTTATCCGTAGCAATATCTGTTACAGATAACCGACACCGTCAAGATAGCGTAACAATAATTGTTGCGGAAAGGTTCGCGATGAAGACCGATGGCCGGCTTGCCCGGATGCTGCATGTGCTGGTGCATATGGGCCTGCTTGGCGGCCGGGAGACGTCGGAACGGATCAGCCAGATGCTGAACACCAATCCGGTCGTCGTGCGCCGGACGCTGGGGGCGCTGCGCGACCATGGGATCGTGGAATCGGAAGGCGGGCGTGGCGGCGGCTGGAAGCTGGTCAGGTCACTCGACGAGGTGACGGTGCTGGATATCCAGCGGGCGCTGAACGAGGGCGCGATCCTGCCCGCGCCGCTCTCGCGCGATCACCCCTCCTGCCCTGTCGAGCGAGCCTCCAATTCCGTGCTACAGATGGCGCATGCGGCGGCCGAGAAAGAGCTTCTGGAGAGATATGCAGCGACGACGCTGCGGCAGATCGCCGATATGGCGATCATCGACCAAGGCAAGGTGCCGCCGAAGCTCGCCTGATCAACCGATCAAGCCGAAAGGCCTCAATCGTAGAGGTAATACTTCGTCCAGCTCTCCTTCGGCACCTTGTCGCCGATCTCGTACTGAAGTTCGCGGACATTGATGTGCTGCGGGCCGGTGATGCAGGTGTAGGAGAGATGGTACCAGACGCCCTTGCTGCGGAAAACGGCGCCGGGCGCCACCAGGCGGTCGTCGCTCGGAACCGGATCCTTGAAGGTGTAGGCGATCACCTTGTCGGGGTTGAAGCCGGTCTTGTCCTTGTTGATGCGGCTCATCGCCTCGGTATCGCAGCTCTGTTCGAGGCGGGTGGCCGGATCGAGCTTTTCAAGCTGCTTCTTGATGGCAGGATCGACGGCATAGGCGGAGGAGGCAAGGCTGAGAAGCGATACGGACAGGACCAGGCATTTCGGCATGTAGGAATAATCCCTCTATCTGCTCAATCCGGAACAAGCCTCAGCCAGACGCCCCCGTCATCTCCATCTGGCAAGGCGCAGGTTCCGCGCGATGTAAGAGCCTTTCCGGGTTCTATTGCATCATTCTGCCGGAGCAGGTTTTCGACAGGGCAAAGGCGATTGGCGAAGGGCATACCCCTAGGTAAGTCCGAGCCGATCGCCTTTGATCCTGGCGGAAGGATGCCCGGCCCTCCGGGTCGGCTGAAACGGGCCGCCTGATCGGCCGGCTGGCTTGGCCGTAGGACTGGGCTACGACGCGCGCCAGCCGACCGACCATCCGACTCCGTTTGAGCCAACAGAATGATGCAATAGAACCCGGAAAGGCTCTCCCGGACTTTCTTAAACAATGTGGTGACATCAAGGCAACGTGAGGAACACTTCGATTTAGCCGCAGCTTATCCACGACGGCTTGCGCGGCGCTTGATTGCGTCCCGCAGCACCTCTATCTCTTCCCCACCGCAATACCGATCCGGAGCTTTTCATTTGTCCGTTTTCAAGAACCTGCCGACCCCGCCCGCTGCTGCCAAGAAGCCGCTTTCCGATACGCGCCACGGCATCACCAGGACAGACGATTACGCCTGGCTGCGCGCCGACAACTGGCAGGCGATGTTCAAGGATCCCTCGATCCTCGACCCCGAGATCCGTTCGCATCTTGAGGCCGAGAACGCCTATATGAACGCGGCAATGGAAGATACCAAGCCGTTGCAGAAGACCCTGTTTGCCGAGATGCGCGGCCGCATCAAGGAAGACGACAGCTCGGTGCCGATGAAGGATGGCGCCTATGCCTATGGCACCTTCTTCGTCACCGGCGGCGAACAGCCGCGCTATTTCCGCATTCCGCGCGACAGCGACACCAAGGACGAGACGATCCGCACCGTGCTGCTCGACGGCGACAAGGAAGCGGCCGGCAAGAGCTATTTCCGCCTCGGCGGCCTCGATCACTCCACCGATCACAATCGCGGCATCTGGGGCTATGACGACAAGGGTTCGGAATTCTTCACGCTGAAGGTGCGCGATCTCTCGACCGGCGAAGACCTCTCCGATGTGATCGAGAATACCGGCGGCGGCGGCGTCTGGGCGCCCGATGGCAAGAGCTTCTTCTATTCGGCGCTGGACGAAAACCATCGCCCCTCGAAGGTCTATCACCATATCATCGGCACGCCGCAGAGCAACGACCGGCTGGTCTATGAGGAGCCGGATGCTGGCTTCTTCATGGGCGTCGGCGGCTCGCTGCTCGACGACTTCATCTATATCGACATCCACGACCACGAGACATCCGAATACCGGTTGCTATCCACCAAGGACCTGACGGCGGAGCCTGTCATCGTAGCCGAGCGCGAGGAAGGCATCGAATATACGCTGACCGAGGGCGGCGACGTCTTCTACATCCTGACCAATGACGGCGATGCCAAGGATTTCAAGATCGTCGAGGCGCCTGTGAATGCGCCCGGCAAGGACAACTGGCGCGAAGTGGTGCCGCACAAGCCGGGCACGCTCATCATCAACCACATGGCCTATGCCCGCCATCTGCTCTGGCTGGAGCGCAAGGATGGCCTGCCGCAGATCATGATCCGCGACCGCAAGACCGGCGAGGAACATGCGATCGCCTTTGCCGAGGAAGCCTATTCGCTGGGTCTGTCGGGCGCTGCCGAATATGACACCGATGTCATCCGCTTCTCCTATTCGTCGATGACGACGCCGAGCCAGCTCTACGACTACAAT
This sequence comes from Rhizobium sp. 01L410, assembly GCF_056400165.1. Classification (NCBI taxonomy): domain Bacteria; kingdom Pseudomonadati; phylum Pseudomonadota; class Alphaproteobacteria; order Hyphomicrobiales; family Rhizobiaceae; genus Rhizobium; species Rhizobium sp. 01L410. The sequence continues at coordinate 32,549 of NZ_JBFTST010000019.1, read as the reverse complement.
ATGGTGACGCGCGAGCGCACGCTGCTCAAAACCCAGGAAGTGCCGTCGGGCCATAACCCTGATGATTACGTCACCCGCCGTGTCTTCGCACCCGCCTGGGATGGCGAGACGGTGCCGGTGACACTGCTCTACCGCAGGGACACCGCGCTCGACGGCTCGGCACCCTGCCTGCTCTATGGCTACGGCGCCTATGGCATCACCATTCCGGCGGGGTTCAACACCAATTGCCTGTCGCTCGCCGACCGAGGCTTCGTCTATGCCATCGCCCATATCCGCGGCGGCAAGGACAAGGGCTTTGCCTGGTACGAAGACGGCAAGATGGAAAAGAAGACCAATACGTTCAAGGACTTCATCGCCGCCGCCGACTATTTGAATCAACAGAAGTTCACGTCCTACACGAACATCATCGCCGAGGGCGGCTCTGCGGGCGGCATGTTGATGGGGGCGATCGCCAACATGGCGCCGGAAAAATTCGCCGGCATCATCGCCGCCGTTCCCTTTGTCGATGTGCTGAACACCATGCTCGACGACACGCTGCCGCTGACGCCGCCGGAATGGCCGGAATGGGGCAACCCGATCGACAGCCAGGAAGAATACGAGCAGATCGCCGCCTATTCGCCCTACGACAATGTCGGCGAGAAAGCCTACCCGCCGCTGCTGGCACTCGGCGGGTTGACGGACCCGCGGGTGACCTATTGGGAACCGGCGAAATGGGTGGCGAAGCTGCGTGAGAAGACGACGGGCGACGCGCCGATCCTGATGAAGACCAATATGGATGCCGGGCATGGCGGGGCGTCCGGGCGGTTCCAGCGGCTGGAGGAGATCGCGTTCGAGTATGCGTTTGCGATCAAGGTTGCGCGGAAGATGTAGGCGTCGGAGGGTGGGTTACCTCCCTCTGCCCTGCCGGGCATCTCCCCCACAAGGGGGGAGATCGACCCGTGGCTGGCATCTCCCCAAACAATAGAAGTTGGAACGAGCGGCCGCCCCCAGCCAATCTCCCCACCTGTGGGGGAGATGCCCGGCAGGGCAGAGGGGGGCTGGCCGGGCCGCAGCATTCACGAGGGAGAAAACCCATGCCCGTCTACATCGCCCTCCTCCGCGCCATCAATGTCGGGGGCACCGGCGCCTTGCCGATGGCGGAGCTGAAGGCGATCTGCGAGGGGCTGGGTTTCGAGGATGTGAAAACCTATATCCAGAGCGGCAATGTCGTCTTCCGCTCCGCTGACAGCGAAAAGGCCGCGGGCGAGAAACTCGACGAGGCACTGGGCAAGCGGCTCGGCAAGAAACCCGGCGTAATGATCCGCAGCCGCAAGGAAATGGCAGCGATCGCGGAGAACGCGCCCTTCCCGGATGCCAAGCCGAGCTTCGTGGTGGTGCATTTCCTTGCCGAAGCCGCGCCCCGGGACGCGCTCGAAAGCATGGTGGCGCCTGACGGTGAAGAGGCGGTGATCTCCGGCCACGAGATCTATGTGCACTACCCTATCGGATCAGGGAAATCGAAGCTCAAGCTTCCGGCACTGAAGGCCGGAACCTCGCGCAATATCAACACGGTGCGCAAGCTCGTGGAGATGGCGGCTGAGATGAACGATCGGGGCTAAGCTCGAATGCCTGAACCGCCACCCGCGCTTAGGTCACCTTGGTCATCGGCGGCTGTTTCCACTTTCCGTCCAGCGCCTCCGGCTTCGGCCAGTAGAGCCGCGTCGCGATCACGAAGGGACCCTTGGGTGCCGGCAGCCAGTTCGGTTCCTTGTCCTTGCCGGGGGATTCATTCTGGACGTAGAAGGTCAGCCCGCCATCGGCATCCTTGACGAAATCCGGCATCATCGGCGAATTCAACAGGTAGCGGTCGATCGGATTGGCGACGAGCAGGCTTTCGGGCAGCTTGTACATGGTCAGCGACCAGAAGGCGTTGACCGGCGGCAGTTCGCCTTTGGCGAAACGCACGGTGTATTTGTTGGCGCCGTCGAGCTTGTTGCCTTCGGCATCGACGGCGTAGGCCGGGTAGATGGCTTCCTGTTTGGAGTTGCCGTAGATGCCGAGAACAGCTGCCGTCATCCGGTAGAGATAGTTGTTCTTCAGGTAGGCGCGGGTGCCGAACACGTCGCCCGAGGTGACTTCGCCGGTATCGAAGCGTCTGCGCAAGCCCTCGATATCCGCCCAGGCGTCGGCCCTGCCCTGCTCGAAGGCCGTTTTCATGTCCGGCGTCAGCTTCGCCGGGTCGAACGGCTTGCCGCCACCGATGCCGATGCTTGCAAAGCGCTGCATCAGCGCCGTTTCGGACGGATCGGCGGGGCAGAACTGCAGGATGAAATTGAGGATGGTGAAGAACGTGAGCGAGGTCTTCTCGCCATCGGGGGTGAGCGGCTTGGCAAAGTCGATGGCCGGTGCTGCGGCGGGTGCCGGTTTGCCGAGGAATTTCGACAGCGGCTCCGCCTTGTAGGCCGCCTGGATCTTCTTGACGTTGTCGAGATCGCCGGGATTGAAAAGCTGCGTGCGGTAGACGGCCAGCAGCAGCTGGGTTTCCGAGCGCATCACCTTATCGATGCCCTTCGGCGTCTCGCCCTTCCAGTCCGGCCCGGCGATCAGGAAGCTGCCGCCGCCATTTCCGGTGGCGCGGCTGCCGATATAGTCGAAATTGAAGGTATAGGCATCGATCAGCTGGATGCTGAAATAGCGGTCCTTTTCGATCGGCGGCACGGTCAGCACCATCGGCTCGGCGCGAAGGTCCAGGCCAAGCATCGAATAGGGCGTATCGGAATTCGGCGTCTGCACCGCGGTGTCGGCAGGGGTGTAGACCCGCGGAATATTGACCAGCTGGTTCCACGGCCCCTTGTATTCCGGATTTTTGGTATCGACGAAATAGGCATGTTGGATGCGGTAGCTGTCGACCATCGGGAAGCCGTAGATATAGGCCTCCTTGGCGATGGCGCGGGCTTCAGCGGCGCTGACTTCGGCGGCCAATGCAGTGGCCGGTCCGAGACCCGCGAGCCCTGCGGCCGCAACCATGCCCTTGGTGAATTCACGTTTTGTCAGATGCATGACACCCTCCCCCTTTTTTTTGCGGAACAGTCACTTCACCGGCTGCGGCTCGGGAAATGTCCATGATCCGTCAAGGATCGCCTGTTGCGGGCGGTAGAGCCGGACGGTGTAGTTCCAGCCTGGCGTCGTCGGCAGGCAGTTTTCGATCTTGCCGTCGCAGCCGCCGAACTGGATGGCGATCGAACCATCGGCACTCTTCTTCGCGGTTACGTCGTTCAGCGCATAGGCGCCGTATTTGTTCTTCTTGTAGTAGCCCTTGGCGTCATAGAGGCTGACCGACCAGAAGCCGTCGACGGGAACGTCCTTGACGGTGAGTTTATAGACAGTCTTGCCGTCATTCTTCGGCGGCGTGATGTTGAGATAGGTGGCGTCCTTGTCGGGATTGCCGCCCCAGGCAGCGGCGCTGGCCACCAGATGGCGGATGGGATCGACCGCGTCCTTGGCACCGAACGCCTTGTTGAAATTGGGCATTGTCGATGCCAGCACCAGCAGCGCGTCGCGCACCTTCTTCTGGCTCACCGGATCCCATTGCGGGATCGAGAACTTGCCGGGGCCGCCCGGCTGCTCGGCCTTGATCGCATCCTGCAGCGCGTGGACAGCTTCGACATCCTTGGGGTCGGCCGGATTGACGAAGGTCCGGATGCCGGCGATCACATAGCGGGTGCCGACCTGCTCCTTGGTGAAGGTGCTGGCGCCCTGGTAGGAGACGACCGGAATATAGTGGTCCTCGCTGACGGCAAAGAGCGACATGAAGCGCCCGCCGGCATCCGGCAGGGTGATGGTCACCGGCCCGGCGTCGAGATCGAAGACCGCCGAGGTATAGAGCGTATCGCGGTTCAGACGGATCACTGTCTGCTTGTCGATATCGGCCGGTTCGCGGCGGTGGATCAGCTTGCCGAAACCGCCATCCTTGACGATGTTGTTGAAATAGAGGTCGCTTTCGGCCCTGACGAAATTGTCCACCGTGACGGCTTCGGCGGCAAAGGCCGGATGCGGCACGGCGACGACGGCCAGTGCCACGGCGGCGGCAGACACAAACGGTCTCAATTGCAGGAAGGTTTGTCCAGGCATCGCGCATCTCCTGAATGGTGGAAATGCACCCTTCCGCAAAGCCGGTGCGGCGGTAAGTACGTTACAGTAACACGGGCGTAAATGGAGCGGTATTTACGGCGATGAGCCAGCCGCTTACATCCAGTATTTCACGGCATAGACCACCGTCATGAGGGCGCCCGTGACGATCACAAACCACCGGACAACGGATCCCGGCAAGATGCGGACCAGGTAGCCGCCGAGATAGCCGCCGAACAACGCGCCAAAGAGCATCGTCAGTGTCTGCGGCCAGCGGACGGCGCCCTGCAGGATGAAGATCGTCACGGCGGCGATGCTGACGGCGGTGGCGAGCAGGTTCTTCAGCGCCTTGACGCGGCGGATGTCATCGGGGTCGCCGATCGCCAGCACTGCCGTCAGGATGACGCCGAGACCGGCGCCGAAGAAGCCGCCATAGATCGACGCGAATGCCAGCACCGTGGAGCCGGCGAGCTGTGACGGCTCGCTGCCGCCGCGGCGCCTTTCGGCCCAGGCCGCGATGCGCGGTGAAAACAGGAAAAGCAGCGTGGCGGCGCAGATCAGCGCCGGCACCGGCAGCACGAAGAGCCGCTCCGGGAGCGCGAGCAGCAGCAGCGCGCCAAGAATGCCGCCGATGAGGCAGACCAGGACCGAGAGGCCGAGCTTGAGATCGATCGGCCGCAGTTTCTTGTGATCGGCAAGCACCGCAAGCAGATGGCCTGGGACGATGGCGACGGCATTGGAGGCGTTGGCGGTGACCGGCGGCAGGCCCGAGGCCAGCATTGCCGGAAAGGTCAAGAGCGTGGCGCCACCCGCCAGCGCATTGATGACACCACCGGCAATGCCCGCGGCAAACAACAGAATTGCGATTTCCAGGCTCATCGGCGGCTCCCCATCCCCCTGCCCTTGCTAGCCGCCTCCGGCTCCGGCGCCAAGCCGTCCTTGACGCCCGGCGGTTCGCCCCGACGATGATTTTGAGATTTGCCGCGTCAATGCGATAATCGCCTCAGGAGAGAGCGATGGGGCGTCACTGGCGGATCCTGGCTGCGCTGCTTTCACTGGCGCTCGTCAGCGCCGGTCCGGCCGACGACGGCCGCTGGTATGCCGGCGACTTCTCCTTTTCAGACGAGCTCGGCGGCTTCCGGATCCTGTCGATCAAGGGAAAGGGCACACGCGCCGATCCGATCGAGATCACCGAGGCGCTCATTTCGACCGAGCCGGTGACGCTGGTGATCCGCGCCGCCAATGCCGCCAGTCTCGATACGCTGCGGCAGAACTCGTTCCACATGAAGATCTCGGCGGTGAACCAGAGCAAGCTTGCCTGGATCGGCTTCGAATTCGAACTCGAGGAGATCCGCGGCAAGCCGAGCGATTTCTACGACGGCCTGTCCTTCGGCCAGACCAATCCCAATCCGGATTTCTTCTCCTCCGACCGCTACGCGCGTTTCCAGAACCAGTTCGAAAGCTTCGACCGGCTGCGCTTCGATGACGGCCATTCCGACCCCGGCGTTGCGACCGGCTTCGGCTTCTTTGTCACCGACGTGACGCCGGTGGCGGAATTCTATCTGGTGGAGGATCCGCTGATACCGGATTCGTGACTATCCGAGGCTGACGAGCGCCGTCCCGGCGATCGCCATGGCGGCCCCCGCCCAGGCATAGGCATGCGGCATCTTTCCGCTTCGGAGCCACACCATCGGCAGGATGACGATCGGCGTCATCGACGACAGCGTCGAGACGATACCGACGCTGCCGGTCTTCAGGGCTGCAAGCAGCAGCGACATGCCGAGCGCGGTACCGAAGAAGGCGGAAACAACAGCAAGGGACACATCCTTCCTGCGCAGCGCGCCGGACTGGCGGCGGATGACCGGCAGGGCGAGCAACGCCCAGAAGAAGATGACGGCGATGCCTGCGCGCACGGCCATTGCCGCAAAGGGCTCGACGCCGGCTGCCATGGCCGGACGAGCGAAAAGGCTGCCGAGCGCCTGGCCGAAGGCAGTGATGACACCAAGCACGATGCCTGTCAGTGACGTGCGCTCCTGCGGTGCTGGTGCCTCGATCGGCTCACCATCGGCCAGCGGAATCATCGGCGGCGGCCGCCGGCGGCGCGCGGCGATGGCGATCAAGATGCCGGTCAGGATCAGCACGACGCCAGTTGCCTGCAGCAGGCTGATCGTTTCGCCGAGCGCGACATATCCCATGGCGAGCGCAAAGGGCGAGGTCAGCGAAAACAGCAGCGCCGTCACCCGTGGACCGGCGGTATAGATGGCCGCGAAATAGGTGGTGCTGGCAATCGCGATGCCGAAAACGCCGGATGCGGTAAGCGCCATAAACTGCCAGCCGCCCAGCGTCGCCCAGCCACCGGCGACCGTGGCTGCTGTTGCCGTCATCAGGAACGCTGCGGTCAGCTGCCAGCGGGCGAGCTGCATCAGCGGCACCCGGCCGTTCAGCTCGTTGATGAACATCGAGCTCAGCGCGATACACGTCGCGGAACCAAGGGCAAGGGCTTCGGAAATCAGCATCAATAGCTCCGGGAGAGAGCTCATCCTTGGCGTGCGACCGGTGCGCTGTCAATGGACCGGGAGACCGCTTGCCCGCAGCATCACTGCCGGTAGGTAGCGCCCGGTTGGGGCTGGAACAGCAACTTGACGAAGGAGCGCAGCACGAGGATCTGTTCGGCGAGGCTGTTCGGCTCCTTCAGCGCCTTGGACAGCACGATGCCGCCTTCCAGCACGGTGGAAACCATGTCGGCCAGCTGATCGACCTCCAGCGGTTCACGGGGCGTATAGACCGCCATGATCTCCGCAAACATCCGGCCGAAGCGGCGGCGCCAGGCGAGCACGGCGTTGCGGTTGGTCTCCTGTATCTCGCGGTCGAAGATGCGCTCGTAATAGCAGACAGTGGCGACGAGGCAGCCGGGATGACCGTTTGGCAGATCGGCCAGCAGTTCGGAGAGCAGCTTCAGGCCGAGCAGGAATGACTGCAGCGGATCGTCGGTGAGGTCACGGGCGCGGCTGAAGATCTCGTCATAGATGCGCTCGTCGTTTTCGATGTAGCGGTTGAGCAGCGCCTTCGCGAGCTCGTTCTTGTCGCGGAAATGGTAGAAGAAACCGCTCTTGGTGATGCCGGTCTCGGCGATCAGCTCCTCGATCGAGGTGCCGCCGAAACCCTTCTGCAGCACGGCGGCTTCAGCGACATCGAGAATGCGCGTGCGTGTTTCGGCGCCCTTTTTCATGCTCCCTCCTGTACCGCCGGTACAGTTTTCAGTTGCCGAAGCCATCTCGCGGCTGCGGCCACGCCTTCAAAAGCGCAAGCAAGATCATGATTTCAATAGGCAATATTCCCGGCCCGCGGGAAGTATACCGCAAGTCGTCTAGTTTCGCATGCGATTAAGCGCGAGAAATCTATCTGCCGGACACCCGATAAGGTGGCGCCGGCCTGTGCAGGGGTGGTTTTTCAATGGCACAATACAGACGGAAACTGCCGCAGCTTGGCGGCGGTGCCTACATTACCGATGGCGGGCTGGAGACGACGCTGATCTTCCACGAGGGCGTGGAGCTGCCGCATTTCGCAGCCTTCGTGCTCCTGGCGACCGAGGCCGGCCGCAGCAAGCTGCGCCATTACTACCGGCGCTATCTCGATCTTGCCCGGCGCCACGGCACCGGCTTCGTGCTCGACAGCGCGACATGGCGGGCCAATCGCGACTGGGGCGGGAAGCTCGGCTATTCCAGCGCCGGGCTGAAAGCTGCCAACGAGGCGGCGATGGCGCTGGTCGTTGCATTGCGCAAGGATTACCAGCGGCCGAACCTGCCTGTCGTGCTCAGCGGCTCGATCGGCCCGCGCGGCGACGGCTACAAGGCCGGCGCAATGAGCGCCGCCGAAGCGGAGGATTATCACAGCGAGCAGATCTCGGCCTTCGCCGGAACCGAGGCCGACATGGTGAGCGCGTTCACGCTGACCAATATCGACGAGGCGATCGGCATCATCCGGGCCGCCAAGGCACACGGGATGCCGTCGGCGATCTCCTTCACCGTCGAGACCGACGGGCGGCTGGTGACAGGAAAGAGCATTCAGGAGGCGATCGAAACGGCCGATGCGGCAACCGATGGGGCGCCGGCCTATTACATGATCAACTGCGCCCATCCCCTGCATTTCGAGGCGGCGCTCGATCCCGGCAGCGCCTGGGCAAAGCGGATCGGCTGCATCCGCGCCAATGCCTCCACCATGAGCCACGCGGAACTCGATGGCAGCGAGACGCTGGATGCCGGCGATCCCGCCGATCTCGGACGGCGCTACCGGCTGCTCCTGTCTGCCATGCCGCAGCTGAAGGTGCTCGGTGGCTGTTGCGGCACCGACCACCGGCATGTGGCGGCGATCTGCGAGGCCTGCCTGCCGCAGGCAATGAGTGCGTAAGGAGGGTAACGCGATGACGACGCTGCGCAAGAAGCTGCGGCCGAAGCGGCTGCTGCGGATGATCCTGCACCACCCCGTCTGGCCGAAGACCAGGAGCAAGGCACGGCAATTCGCCGATGCCGGGCTGACGCCTTTCGAGGCCCTCGACAGCCACCTGCTCCGCGATATCGGCATCGGCCCGCATGGGCGGCGCTCGGGCTGCGAATAGAGGAACGAGACTCCGGGTGCGGATGGCACCCGGAATTGCCTAGTGCTCGGCGCTCGCCACCGCATCCTTGCGCCGGTGGCCGCTGATCTCCGAACCGGCATTCGGCGTGAAGCGCAGGTTCCAGACGGTGGCGGCGAGCGAGATGATGGTGACGACGATGAAGGCGGCGGAGAAATCGTGCAGCTTCGGTTGCTCGCTGCCTGTCGCGGTCATCGAGGCATGCAGCGCCAGGGCGCCAATGCAGATGCCGAGCGACAGCATCAGCTGCTGGAAGGTGGTGTAGAAGCTGGTGGCCGAGCTCATGCGCTCGTGGCTGATCTCGTCATAGGCGATCGTATTGTAGGCCATGAACTGGAACGACAGGAAGAAGGCGCTGAGCGTCAGCACCGCGAACATGACGCCGACGGGCCATGCCGGGCTGAAGGCGGCACAGAGGCCGTAGCCCAGCGTGCCGAGCAGGCCGTTGATGATCAGGCTATTGCGGAAGCCGAGGCGGCGGAAGACCGGACCCGACAGCGGCTTCATCGCCATCGAACCGATCGCTGTGGCGATGACGATCTGGCCGGCTGTGGCCGCCGACATGCCGAAACCGACCTGGAAGAGCAGCGGCAGCAGGAAGGGCTGCGCCCCTTGCGTGATGCGCGTCAGCGACCCTGCGATGACCGAGGTGCCGAAGGTCGGGACCTTCATCAGCGAGAAATCCATGATCGGCGACGGGTGCTTGCGGGCATGGCGGAGATAGCCGATGCCGAACAGCAGGCCGATGGCAATCAGGAATACCGCCATCGAGGCCTCGCCTTCACGGCTCGACATTTCGAAGCCGAAGAGCAGCGAGCCGAGCGAGATGCCTGACAGGATGAAGCCGATCGTATCGAACGGGCCGATCGCCTTGCCCTTCACCTCGTCGATGAAGATCGACACGAGGATGAAGCCGACGATGCCGATCGGCACATTGATGTAGAAGATCCAGCGCCAGTCGAGATAGGTTACGATGAAGCCGCCGAGCGGCGGACCGATGATCGGGCCGATCAGCGCCGGGATCAATAGCCACGACATGGCATTGACCATGTCCTTGCGGGCAACGCTGCGCATCAGCACGAGACGGCCGACCGGCATCATCATGGCGCCGCCGGCACCCTGAATGAGGCGGGCAACGACCAGCAGGAAAAGCGTCGGCGCCAGCGCGCAGGCGATCGACCCGGCAACGAAGACGGCGATCGCCGAGCGGAAGACGGTGCGCGAGCCGAAGCGATCGGCCATGCGGCCGCTGGCGGGGATAAAGATGGCGAGGCTGAGCAGATAGGAGGTGAGCGCGATGCTCATCGACGGCGCATCGACGCCGAAATCGCGCGCCATGGTCGGCAGCGCCGTTGCCAGCACCGTGGCATCGACGTTTTCCATCAGCATGGCACTCGCGACGATCAGCGCGATCGTGCGAAAATTCGGGGCAGCCCGCTCGGTGCGAACGGGGTGGAATATCTGATCCGGCATCAGCAGGGATCACTCGCGATGGCGCGGCGAAGCCATGGAAGGACGACAGGGCCGCAGATGTGAAATGGCATGATGCCACAAGGGAGATAACACCGTGTATACGCCCGCAAATGTGGCAAAGGCATGCATTTTAGACAATGCTGGCATGAAGTAACCGAATGGCTACTTGGGAGGGTGCATGAGGGCGGCGTAGTCGCGGGTGCCGGAGAGGATGTTGGTGATGCGAACCTCGCCGTCCACAACCTGATAGATGATGATAAGCCGGCGCTCGAACACGGTCATGCGAAAGCCTTCACGGATGTCGCTTCGCTGGACGCCGCTGTGCGGCGCATCGCCGATCTTCTCGCAGCGCGCGTAAATCCGCTCCGTATATCGCTCCGCAACCGCAAAGCTGGCAGATTCTCCCATCACGTAGAGAAAAATCGATCCGATATCGTCGAGCGCGGTCTGGAGATAGACGACCGGATAGCGCTCCATGCCTCAGCGATACTTTGCGAAAAGACTATCGAGTTCTTTCCGCATTTCGGCGCTGCTTAGGGCCGGGCGAGGATCATCCAATGATGCCTTAACGCGGGCGCGGATGGATTCCATGGCCTCCTCGTGTTCGGCCTCCTCGCGAAGCAGAACCCGCATTGCCTCCTCGACGACTTCGCTCGTCGAAGCGTAAGTCCCCGCATCGACGCGTGCTTTGATCGCATCGACCACTTCGTCGGGCAAAGTCACGCTTAGCGTTTCCATCACCTATCCTCAAGATTGCTCTCAGTAGGCTAGAATATAGCATAAGAAGCTGCAAGCCGCCCGCCGCCTCGCCCCAGCATTCCACCCACCGCCCTTTCCCGCTACACTCCACCCAAGGTGGAGGTTTTCAGCATGGCGAAGCTTGTCTTTGAAATGAACCAGTCGATTGACGGCTATGTCGATCATGACAGGATGTCGCCGGAGCCGTTGTTTCAGCATTGGGTGAAGCGGACCGAGGGGCTGAGCGCCACTGTCTATGGGCGGACGATGTATGGGCTGATGCGCTACTGGGACGAGGATCAGGAAGGCTGGGACGATGCGCACCGGGCGTTTGCGGCAGCATGGCGCAAGCTGCCGAAATGGGTGGTGTCGCGGTCGCTAACGGAGGCCGGGCCGAATGCCACTTTGGTCAGCGGCAATGTCGAGGCGACGATCGCCGGGCTGAAGGCGGAGCGTGAGGGGGAGATGACGATCGCCGGGCCGATGCTGGCGGGTAATCTTGCGGCAAGCGGGCTGATCGATGAATACCGGCTCTACGTGCATCCGGTCGTGCTCGGGCATGGGCGGCCGTTCTTTACCGGGGCGCGGCCGCCGCTGAGGCTTGTGGCCCACGAGCGGATGGCTGGCGATGTGGTGCGGCTCACCTATGTTCCGGCCTAGCGTCAACAATAGAAGCAGCTTGCGCCTCCCCCGGCCCGGCCCTACCTATTGAGCATGAGCTCCGCACCTTCAAAGACCGCGCCTGATGGCGCCGCATTTCCGTTCGACAACAGCTATGCCCGGCTGCCTTCGCATTTCTTTGCGCGGCAGATGCCATCGCAGGCCGCCGAGCCCTGGCTGATCAAGCTCAACGAGCCCCTGGCGGCGGAACTCGGGCTCGATGTCGAGGTGCTGAAACGGGATGGCGCGGCGATCTTTTCGGGCAATCTGGTGCCTGAAGGCGCCGATCCGCTGGCGATGGCCTATTCCGGGCATCAGTTCGGCCAGTTCAACCCGCAGCTCGGCGACGGGCGGGCGATCCTGCTTGGCGAGGTGGTCGACCGCAACGGCAAGCGCCGCGACATCCAGCTGAAGGGCGCGGGGCAGACGCCGTTTTCGCGCCGCGGCGATGGGCGCGCGGCGATCGGCCCGGTGCTGCGCGAATATATCGTCAGCGAGGCGATGTATGCGCTCGGCATTCCGGCGACGCGGGCGCTGGCCGCGGTCTCGACCGGCGAGCCCGTCTATCGGGAGCGGGTACTGCCGGGTGCGGTGTTTACCCGGGTAGCGGCGAGCCATATCCGCGTCGGCACCTTCCAGTTCTTCGCCGCCCGCGGCGATACCGATGGCGTCAGGGCGCTTTCCGACCATGTGATCGAGCGGCACTATCCGGAGGTGGCCGGCGCGGACAATCGCTATCTGGCACTCTTCGAAGCGATTGCCGAGCGGCAGGCAGGGCTGATTGCCCGCTGGCTGCATGTCGGCTTCATTCATGGGGTGATGAATACCGACAACATGACGGTTTCGGGCGAGACGATCGATTTCGGGCCCTGCGCCTTCATGGATGCCTATGATCCCGGCACGGTATTCTCCTCGATCGACCAGCAGGGCCGCTATGCCTATGCCAACCAGCCGGGCATCGGCCAGTGGAACCTGGCGCGGCTCGGCGAGACGTTGATCCCGCTTTTCGACGAGGATCAGGACAAGGCGGTGAATCTCGCCAATACCGTGATCAAGGGTTATGGCGCGCGGTTCCAGGCGCATTGGCTCGATGGCATGCGCAAGAAGATCGGGCTTGTGTCCGAAGAGGACGGCGATCTGACGCTGGTCCAGGCGCTGCTTTCGGCGATGCAGGCCGGACAGGCGGATTTCACGCTGGCTTTCCGGCGCCTCTCGGCGCTTGCCGGTGACGATGTTGAAGAAGGCGAGTTTCTCTCGACATTCGACGGGATCGGCGAGGCGATGGGCTGGCTCGTCAGCTGGCGCGAAAGGCTCAGCCGCGATCCGCAGACGGCGGAGGCCCGGCGTGCTGCGATGCTTTCGGTCAACCCAGCCTTCATTCCGCGCAATCACCGGATCGAGCAGGCGATCAATGCCGCGATGGACGACGGGGATTTCTCGCTGTTTGAGGCGCTGCTTCAAGTGCTGGCCAAGCCGTATGAGGATCAGCCGGGGTTTGCGGCCTATATGGAGCCGCCGAAGCTGGAAGAGCGGGTGCTGCAGACGTTTTGCGGGACGTAGTCTTCCGGTAAGGCTGCGGCTTGCAGCCCCCTCATCCGCCCTTCGGGCACCTGACCGGGGTCGAGACACTGGTCTCGACCCGTCCTTCGGACCCCCGTGGGAGAAGGGACAACAAGCGCTCTGACCTACCCTATTTGCCGTGGCCCTCGTGACCTGCATGTGCGACCGAGGCTGCGGCCGCGCCAAGCGTGACCGTTCCCTCGAAGCTGGCGAAGGCCTGCAGGGCTTTCGGGTCTGATTGCGCTTCGGCATCCTTGAGCGCAGCTGCCAGTGCCGTTGCCACATCGGCGGGAACACCGGCCCTCGCAAGCGCGTCCGCCTCCTTGATCGCATCGCCGCTGCACAGCAGTGGACGCCAGCCATGTTCCCCGTTCTGCAGGAGGATGCGGCCGCCGCGGCCGTCCTGTTGCCAGCCGGCGATCGCCCAGAGGCCGTGGACGGCGAGCGGGCCGATGGCGAGCGGCTTGTCCGGGGTTTCGAACATGGTTTTGAGCACATCGGGGATCAACTGCTGCGGATCGCCGGATGGCGGTTGATCCATCGGCATGTCCATCGTCGTGCCATCGGGCATCTGCATCATCGCAGCGTGAGACGCCATAGGCGCGGACAGGGAAAGAGCGGCGGTGATCAGGATCAAGACTGGCTTCATGATGATCTCCTTCACGAAAAGGCGCGCCGGAGCGGCGGCACGAAGCGGATGACGAGCTGGTCGAAGGCGATCATCGAAAGCATCGCGAGGCCGGTCAGCGGGAAGGCGATGCCGAAGATCACGGCGATCACCCAGAGGCCGATATAAACAGAGCGCTGCGGCGGCAGCGGCGGCACGCCGACGCGGCCGGCCGGGCGGCGCTTCCACCACATGATGACTGATGTAACGCAGGAAAGGATGATCGCGAGACACGTGGCGAGCATCAGCAACTGGTTGACGCGGCCCCACTCCTGCCCCTGATGGACATTGATGCCCCATTCGATCGCCTTGCCGAGGAAGGGATAGGCGCCATAGCTGATATCGACCAGCGGCTTGCCGGAATATTGGTCGATATGGAGGGTGCGCTCGCGGGAGAGATCGTCGGGGAAGATGGCGGCGGTATAGACGCCCGCCTCGCTCGACGGGATCGCCATGTCGAAGCCCGGCGTCATACCCGCCGCCTTGGCGATCTCGACGGCGCGGTCGAGGCCGATCGGCGGCTTTGACTGCGCGGCAGCGATATCCGACAGCGGCACCGGTGCCTTTTCGACGGTCCAGCCGACCTTCGGCAGGATATCCTCGGTCACTTTCGCCGATTTTGGCACGTCGTCCCAGAGCTGGACCGGATAGCCCATGCCGTGGCTGCCGAGGAAAGACTGGACGTTGGCGCCCCAATAGCCGGACCAGGGCATGCCCGTTGCCGCCAGGAAGAAGATCAGCAGCCCGGCGAAGGCGCCGGTGACGGCATGCAGGTCGCGCCAGAAGACCCGGCGCGAAGGCGTGCCGCGGACGCTGACCACCCCGCCCGTCTGGCGGCGCGGCCACCAGAGATAGATGCCGGTCAGCACGAGCACCATGGCAAAGCCGCCGGCGATCTCGACCAGCCGGTTGGCGGCGCCGCCGAAATAGGCCAGGCTGTGGATGTGCTTGACGACGGTGTTGAACTCTTCCGTCGTGTCGACCTTGTCCAGCACCTTGCCGTCATAGGGATCGACGAAGACCAGTGTCGACTGATCGCCCGAGGCGACGGTGACGACGGCCGAGCGCTCGGGCGTGGCCGGGTCGCGATAGGTGGTTGCCACCGAACCGGGCACGGCCGATGCGGCGATATCGCTCAGCGCCTGCGGCGCAAGCGGCTGACCCGCAGGCGTCACGTCATAGCGATAGGCGAAAACCGTATCGTTGATCTCGTCCTTGAACAGATAGAGCGAACCGGTGATCGCCAGATTGAGCATGAAGGGAACGGCGAGCAGGCCGGCGAAGAAGTGCCAGCGCCAGATGGCGCGGTAGAGCGAGACGCCTGATTCGGCGCTCTCCACAGTTTCAGTGGAGGTGATTGAAGACATGAGACAGTTCCAGATCCAAGGCTGGCGTCAATGGCGCCGCCGAAAGCGAAGCACGCCTGGCCGGGTGACCGGGCGCGGGTTCAGGCAGTCGCTGGATCTGCGGGCGGGGCTCTCGGCCCGGTATTCGGCGGGAACGGATCGCGGTGGAAGACGGCGGCGCGCAGCGGCGTGGCTTCGGCAACGGCATAGCCGAACGGCGCACCCGACAGATCGGCCGGAGACGGCAGCATCGCCGTGGCACTGATGCGGCAGGCTTCGCAGCCGTGATTGTGATCGGCGCCATGCTGGCTCTTGCCGGTCTCATCGATAACCGTGACGCAGAGCGTCGGCAGCGTTCCATCCGGCAGTGTATAGGCGGAATAGTCGGTGGGGCCGGAAGGCGCGGCGGCGGGCACCTGATGGGCAAAGCCGACGGACACGAGCGCGATGGCGCATAGAATGCGCACCGCCCATTGCTCGAATCTGCTGCCGATATACTTCATGTGACCCTGCCCTCGGGCCCGGTTCTGATAGCGGCACGATCTGGAAATCGCAATGCGACATTGTCGCCTGTTGAAGCCCGCCCAGCGCATGGCTGCCCTGCGCAGACTGCGGCAATTGTGGCAGTTGAAAGGCAGGGGTCTCGCTCTATGTGGTTGAGAATGCTTGTGGCGGCGCCCTTGGGAGCGGGCCGTAAGCGCTTTCTCATTCGACCCGAGCCCCCTCGGGAACCTGCCCGCGCTCCGCCCCCCGGACGCGGCTTTCAGCGGGAGACCACTTCATGGCGATTGCCATAACCTCCATCCTCTTCCTTCTCATTGGCCTCGCGCTTGGCGGCGGCGGGCTCTGGCTCGTCATCCTCGGCGGCAGCATCTTCTATCTGTTCGCGGGGTTGATGTTCATCATCACCGCCGTGCTGCTCCTCATGCGCAAACCGGTGGCGCTCTGGGTCTATGCGGCGCTCGTCGTTGCGGCGCTGATCTGGGCCGTCTGGGAGGTCGGCTTCGACTGGTGGCAGCTCGGGCCACGCGGCGGGCTGATCATCCTGCTCGGTCTCTGGCTGCTGACGCCGTGGATCCGCCGTCCGCTCGGCTTCAAGAGCCCGACCGGCGCCGTCTACAGCACGAATCCCTGGCCGCTCGGCGTCCCCGTCATCATCGCCATCCTGGTGGCCGGTTACTCGATGACCACCGATCCGCACGATCTCACGGGCGACCTGCCGAAGGATGTCGTGGCGGCCGCTCCGCCCTTCGGCGGCGATGTGCCTGACGGCGAATGGCATCAATATGGCCGCACGCCTTTCGGCCAGCGCTATTCGCCGCTCGACCAGATCAATGCCACCAACGTCAAGGACCTGAAGGAGGTCTGGCGATACCAGACCGGCGACGTGAAACGGCCTGACGATGTCGGCGAGACCACCTATCAGGTGACGCCGCTGAAAGTGGGCGACACGCTCTATCTCTGCACGCCGCATAACTGGGCGATCGCGCTCGATGCCAAGACCGGCAAGGAGAAATGGAAGTTCGACGCCAATTCCGGCATGAACCCCGACCGCCAGCACCAGACCTGCCGCGGTGTGACCTACTATCACGACACCGCCACGGCCGCCGGCCAGCCCTGCGCCGACCGCGTCTATCTGCCGACCTCCGATGCCCGGCTGATCGCGCTCGATGCCGCCAACGGCAAAGTCTGCGAGAGTTTTGCCGACAAGGGCACGCTGCATCTGCAGACCGGCATGAAATACAATCCGGCCGGCTATTACTATTCGACGTCGCCGCCCGTTGCCGTCGGCAACAAGCTGATCATCGGCGGGGCGGTGAACGATAATTATTCGACGCAGGAACAGTCGGGCGTCATCCGCGCCTTCGACATCAATACCGGCGCCCTGCTCTGGAACTGGGATTCCGGCAATCCTGACGTCACCACGCCGCTGCCCGAGGGGCAGACCTATACGACGAATTCGCCGAACAGCTGGTCGGTGCTCTCGGTCGATGAGGGCCTCGGCATGGTCTACATCCCGCTCGGCAACCAGGTGCCCGACCAGCTCGGTATGGGCAGAAGTGCCAATGTCGAGAAATTCTCCTCCTCGGTGGTGGCGCTCGACATCAATAGCGGGCAGCTGAAATGGGTGCAGCAGTTCGTCCATCACGACCTCTGGGACATGGACGTCCCGGCCCAGCCGGTGCTGTTCGACATGACCAAGCCTGATGGCTCCCTCGTGCCGGCGCTGGTGGCGCCGACCAAGCAGGGCGATCTCTACGTGCTCGACCGGCGCACCGGCGAGGCGATCATCCCCTTCAAGGAGATTCCGGCACCGGGCGGCGCGGTCCCGGAGGACAAGACGGCGCCGACGCAGCCGATCTCGGACCTGACCTTTTCGCCCGATCCGCTGCAGGAAAAGAACATGTGGGGCGTCTCGCTGTTCGATCAGCTGGCCTGCCGCATCGAGTTCCACCGCTACAAGTATGAAGGCCGCTACACGCCGCCGTCACTTGAAGGCACGATCGTCTATCCCGGCAATTTCGGCACGTTCAACTGGGGCTCGGTCGCGGTCGATCCGGAACGGCAGATCCTGTTCGGCATGCCGACCTATCTGGCCTTTACCTCAAGGCTCGTTCCGGCTGCCGACATCCCGCCGAAGGGGCAGGACGAAAAGGGCAGCGAGCAGGGCCTGAACCGCAATGACGGCGCGCCCTACGGCGTGTTCATGGGCCCGTTCCTCGGGCCGCTGGGCATCCCCTGCCAGGCGCCGCCATGGGGCTATGTCGCGGGTGTCGACCTGCGCACCGGCAAGATCGCCTACATGCACAAGAACGGCACCGTCCACGACATGACGCCGCTGCCGCTGCCCTTCAAGCTCGGCGTTCCCGGCATCGGCGGGCCGATGATGACCAAGGGCGGCGTGGCGTTCCTGGGGGCCGCCGTCGATAACTATCTCCGCGCCTATGACGTCACCAGCGGCGCACAGCTCTGGCAGGCCCGTCTGCCCGCGGGTGGCCAAGCAACGCCGATGACCTACACGACATCAGAGAACAAGCAGTATGTGGTTATGGTCGCCGGCGGGCATGGCTCGGTGGGCACGAAGCCCGGGGATTATGTGATCGGGTATACGTTGCCGTAGGTTTGCCCCGGCCTCTTGAAGCAACCGTCGCGCCCGAAGCCCCTCACCCTACCCTCTCCCCGCTGGGGAGAGGGGAATTGACCGTCGCGGCTCTGGCATCCCTTCTCCCCTTGGGGAGAAGGTGGCCCGAAGGGTCGGATGAGGGGGCCGCGGGCACTCAGATCAACTAGTGGTCAGGGCACAGCTTCAATATCCGTCTGCGCGAAATCATCGCCCTTGTAGAGCAATGGCAGCCGCTCCTGGCGTGCGCAGGCGTAGGCGAAGCAATCGCCGAAATTGAGTGCTGCGGGATGACGTGACTTGCCGTAGCGCGCGTAGGCAGTGATCGCCGCATTGCGGGCTTCTGCCGCGACGGCGATGACCTCGATCGAGGCAAGGTCCATAAATTCCTCGACCGCCCCATGCGCCTCCTCGACATCGAGGCCGAGGACGCGCGCCACCGCGATCGTCGTCTCCCAGACGGCGAGTGGTGATGTGACCCGATGGCGATGAGATTGCAGGCGGGCGAGCAATTCGGCCGCATCGTTTTCAGAGGTCAGAATGGCGGTCAACGCCGAGGCATCGACGAACATGTCATTCCTCGTAGAGACTGTCGATGAAGGCCTTGTCCGCAGGCAGCGCCTTCTGCGGATTGCCGCGCGCCTTGAGCTTTCGCGCAAACTCCATCCCTTGCTCCACCAGTGATGGCACTGCGCCCTCGCGCTCCAACTCGTTGAGCAGGGCCTGCCTGACGGCCTCGGTCTTTGTCTTGCGCTTCAGCGCCGCCAAGCGTTCGGCAAGCTGGCCGACTTCTTCGTCCTTCACATAGAGCGCCATGGGATATCCCTTTCACTTACAGGGATATACCATGCATCTCCCGCTTTGTCAGCGGACCTGTTCAGTCGCTCCTTCAGCACAACCTTAAATAAGCAGATCCAGCTTCGCGCAGGCTTCGGCACCGATGGTTCCCGCAATATTCAAGGGAGTCCTTTTCATGGAAATCGGTGGCAGTGTTCTAAGCCTTTTCAATCCCTATAATCTTTCCAGCGACCAGCGCGCCAAGCAGCAGCAGCAGGGTGCGCCGCTGCAGGTGGAAAGCAGCGGGCGGGAGACCGGTGGCGGGATGGCGCCGAGTTATACGGCGCCGTCGATCTCCAGCGTCATGTGGTCGATGCAAAGCGCGCCGGATACGACGATCAAGGAAGAGAGCCAGGCCGATATCGAGGCCAAGCAGAAACACGATGCGCTGCTTAAGGAATTTCACGATTACGCCGACATGACGCCGGCGGAGAAGATCCGCAAGAGCATTCTCGACCAGATGGGCCTCAGCGAGGACAGCCTCAAGGGGATGGATCCGGATGCGCGGGCGGCGATCGAAAAGCAGATCGCCGATGCGATCAAGCAGCAGCTGACGGGCATCGACGACGATGGCAAGACGGCAGCGGCCGACGTGCCGCAGGGCGCCTCCGAGAGCGGTTCCGAGACCAAGTAGGCGCCGCTTTCAGACTTCAGATTCTGATTCAAAGAGATCGGGCGGAGATTCACATCTCCGCCCGATCTCTTTGATGGCGTTTGATTATTTTATTATTGCAGCATGCCGGCGGCGAGCTTGGCGACTTCGGCAAAGACATCGTTGAGTTCGGACACCGGAGCCGTCGCCTCGGCGACATAGACAGCGACGAGGATTGGCGAGGCGCTTTCCTCAGGCCAGATGATGGCGATATCGGCGGCGGAGCCGTTGCTGCCTGTGCCGGTCTTGTCGCCCACTTTCCACTCTTCCGGCAGGCCGGCCCGCAGGCGCGCAGCGCCCGTGGTGTTGGCGATCATCCAGTCGATCAGCTGTTGGCGCGAGGGCTCCGACAGAACCGTGCCGAGCGCCAGGTTGCCCAGCGTATCGAGCATCGCATCCGGCGTCGTCGTGTCGCGCGGATCATCCTTCCTGGCTTCGTTGAGCTCGGTCTCGGTGCGGTCGAGACGGCTCGACGTGTCGCCGATCGAGCGCAGCCATTTGGTGAGCGCCGCCGGACCGCCGAGACTGTCGAGCAGCAGGTTGCCGGCGGTGTTGTCGCTGAGTGTGATCGCCGCCTTGCAGAGTTCACCGACGGTCATGCCTTCGGCGCCGACATGCTTTTCCGTCTCGGGCGAATAGGTGACGAGCTTGTCCTGATCGTAGGTGACGCGGCGCTCCAGGTTTTCGTCGCCGCCGTCAACCCGGGCCAGCACCATGCCCGCGGCCAGAACCTTGAAGGTGCTGAGCAACGGGAACCGTTCGGTCTCCCGGTTGGTGAAGCTGACATTGGTGCCGGTGTCCATGACCGAGACGCCGAGACGGCCGCCCGTGCGCTTTTCCAATGCCGCCAGCTGCTGATCGACATCGTCGTCATCGGCACGCGCAGATGGCGCCAGCATCAGCGAGGGATAGAGAAGCGCAGAGCTGACGAGCAGGCTCCGGCGGGACAGGGCAATGGGCATGAAATCCTCCGGCAGAATCACCGGAGGACAGAATTAAGGAGCGATTGTGGCGCGATCCCGCCGCCTCGATAAAGTTATCAGGCGGCAGCCCTTGCTCGGCTGACCTCGACGGTCACATGCGACAATTCGCCGAGCGCCTGAAGTTTCGTCTTGTAGGTTTCCGGCGGCTGCGGATCGGGGCTGACGAGGGCGACGATCGCCGCATGGTGGCCGGGGCCGACCTGCCAGACATGCAGGTCGGTGATGCGGTCGCTGCCGGTTTCGATCAGCTTGCGAATGCCGCCGGGCAGATCCTCGTTCTCCTCCATCGCATCGAGCAGCACGCGGCCGGAGGATTTCATCAGGCCGAAGGACCATTGCGCGATGATCACGCCGCCGACGATGCCCATCAGCGGATCGAGCCACAGCCAGCCATAGACGCTGCCAAGCGCGAGTGCGGCAATGGCAAGCACCGAGGTCAGCGCATCGGCGATGACGTGGATATAGGCGGCGCGCATGTTGTTGTCGGCGCCGCGGTTACCGTGGCCATGATGGGCGTAATCGCCGTGGTGATGGTGACCGTGATCATGGCCGTGATGATGGCCCTCGCCCCTCAGCAGCCAGGCGCTGACCAGATTGACGCCGAGACCGGCAACGGCGACGCCAATCGCCTGCGAGAAGCTGATCGGCACCGGATGGGCGATGCGCAGAAAGCTCTCCCAGGCCATCAGCAGGGCGATGATGGCGAGGATGATGGCGCTGGCGAAACCGGCGAGATCGCCGAGCTTGCCGGTGCCGAAGGTGAAGCGCGGATTATGCGCCTGCCTGCGGGCATAGAGATAGGCGCAGGCCGAGATCAGCAGCGCGCTTGCATGGGTCGACATGTGCCAGCCATCGGCGACCAGCGCCATGGAGCCGTAATAGGTCCCCGCCCCGATCTCGACGGCCATCATGACAGCCGTGAGAGCGATCACCAGCCAGATGCGGCGTTCGTTGCGGTCGTGATCGGCGCCCAGAAAGACGTGATCATGTTCAAGCGTGTTCGCAGTCATTGCGCAGTCCTCAGGTCTCTAGCGGATATAGGTCCGCAGCACTTCCGAAATCTCTTCGACAGCTTCCGCCCGCGCCTTTTCATCGGCGGCGTGCAGGACGTGCTCATGCAGGTGATCGTCCAGCACCTCGCCGGTCAGACCGTTCAGCGCGCCGCGGATAGAGGCCAGCAGTTGCAGGATATCGCCGCAGGGCCGCTCGGCCTCCAGCGCCCGCTCGACGGCATCGAGCTGGCCCTTCAGGCGGCCGATACGCGCGATCAGCTTTTTCTTGTGGTGCTGGGTGTGGGACATCTCTGCTCTCGATTTAATATAGGGGGGTACCCTATCATTGCGTGAGCTTTCACGAAAGAGCCAAGCTGGCGCAGGCGCATCTTGAATTTATATAGGACTCCTATATATAAGCACTATGGAAACGCCTCTGGACCCGACCCCGATCTCACATCGCATCAGCGAAGGCCTTGCGCGCCTGGCCGTGGCGATGCGCAGCGACGACTGGACGCGCGCCGAAGCGACCGGCCTGAAGCCGACGCAGCTGGCGATCCTCGATTACCTAGCCGGGCGCGACCAGCCGGTGCGGGTCAAGGAGATTGCCGTCCATCTCGGCGTCTCGCAGCCGACGGCGACGGATTCGATCGCGGCACTGGAGCGCAAGGGCTATGCGGAAAAGGCGACGGCGGCCGGAGACAAGCGCGCGGCGGCAGTGGCGGTGACAGCCGCGGGACGCGCGATCCTTGCCGAGGCGAGCGCGGCCGAAGGATCGGCTGCGGCGGCGGCACGCGCCCTCCCCGCTGACGAACAGGAAGATTTGCTGATGTCGATCGTCAAGATGATCCGGCATCTCCAGAAGGCCGAGGCGATACCGGTGCAGCGCATGTGCGCCACCTGCCGCTATTTCCGGCCCTACCAGCACGATGACGCGGCCAAGCCGCATCATTGCGACTTCGTGAATGCGGCCTTCGGTCAGCGCGATTTCCGCGTCGATTGCCGCGAGCATGAAACTGCCGATCCGGCAACCCGGGCTGCCACCTGGGACGCCTTTCAAAAGGGATAGGCAGACCTCTCCAGGCAAACAGGAACAGAAAAGGAAACGACCATGTTAAGGCCTCTATTGACCGGCGCGCTGATCGCCGGAACGCTGGCGCTTGCGCCGAATTTCGCCACCGCCCACTCAGTCGATGCAAAACTCGACGGCAAGGTGAAGGCCGCGTTCGACATCATCGAGACGCGGATCACCACCACCAACGATAGCGCCGTGTTCTCGACCCGGGTGCGCGGCGAGGCAGGCAGCGAAAAGCCCGCCGCAACGGGCAAGTTCGAAGGATCCGGCGTCTATGCCTATGTCTGGCCGACATCGCTGAACAGCGGCGATATCGGCTTCGACAAGAACAAGGGCATCGTGGCGCTCGCCGTCACCTTTCATCCGGATTTCGACGATGCCGCCTATGGCAAACAGAACCGCTCCGTCTGGCATCCGCATTGGGTGGTGCTGAACGAGGACAAGGCCTGCGCCGGCGGGCTGAAGGTCAGCGACATTCCTGAAGGCAGCAAGCCGAAGCTGCCGGCCACCTGGCCCGGCGTGCCGCTTTTGATCGACAGCCCGGACTATCCGACTGCGCTCAAGGGCGATACCGTCGATGTCACCATCCCGCTGTCGCTGATCGGCGGCATCAAGGGCGCGTCCTATGACGGCGTCACGGCCGGGTTGAAAATCAACGGCAACCTGCATTCGCCGCTGCTCTGCGTCGACAATGTCTTCAAGGTCGCCTCGGGCAATCTCAGCCTTCCCGGCAAGGTGATGCCCGCCAAGTAAACGGGGGCGCCGGTCCGCCAACTGCCATCGGCGGACCGGCATGTTCCTCTCTCCAGGCAAATGGAAAAGAGAAAGCCGCCCAGCCTTACTACCCCCGATGCGCCGTTTGCAACCGCGCCGGGGTGGGCCGGCTCACGAAAGGATCAAAGCAATGCCGAACGAAACGGCCATCAACGCGCCGGAACTCGCCGTCAGCCAATGGTTCAATACCGAAACGCCGCTCACCCTCGAGAGCCTGCGCGGCAGGGTGATCTATCTCCACAGCTTCCAGCTGCTCTGCCCGGGCTGCGTTGCCGAAAGCCTGCCACAGGTGCGCCGTATCGAACGGCTCTTCGGCCACACCGACCTGCAGGTCATCGGCCTGCATACCGTCTTCGAGTATCACGAGGCGATGACGCCGGTGACGCTGAAGGCGTTTATCCACGAATACCGGCTGGCCTCGCCGATCGGCGTCGACCTGGCGGATGGCCAGTCGGACATTCCGGTGACGATGCGCCGCTACGGATTGCGCGGCACGCCCTCCTCGGTGCTCATCGGCCGCGACGGCACCATCCTGCATCACGCCTTCGGTGTCGAAGACGACATGGCCGTCGGCGCCCGGATCGCCATGGCGCTGGCGGCACCCATTCCGGCACCTACGGAGGCGGACGTGGACGCCGATGGCTGTGCGGGCGGGCGTTGTGCACTACCTGAGCTGTAATGATCACGACCGGCGGCCCGGATGACAGGCCGCCGGCAGTGCAGAGCGTCAGCTATGCGCGACGGGCGAACACGCCTTCCAGAGGACCGACCCGGCCCAATGTCGAAAGGCGTTCGATCTGCTCCGTGCTGAAGAGCTGGTGGCGATATTCTTCGTCGAGCGTGCCTTGCTCGATCGCCTTGGCCAGGCGGCGCCAATGCCAGGCGGCGGTCGGGTGCATTTGCGGATTTGCCGCAAGCGTCGCGGCCGCATTCCGGTATTTCTGCTCGAACTTGGCATAGCTCGAGATCGGAAAATGAAGGATCAGAAGATCTTCCGGAACAACCTGCGTCTTCAGCTGCGGGCTGGCAACGGAGTGATGGCCGAGTGAAAGTTGCGCGCCGACACCCCGGTGCATCACCTTGGGACCGATAGCGCCGGAATAGATCGGCGTGCCGATCGGGCTGTTGGCATCGACGGGAGCGCGTTCGATATAGACGATCTGTTCTCGGAACCGCGCCGGATCGAGCTGGCGGCCGTTGACGACCTCATCGACATTCTGAACGGCATTGTAGCGCCGCACACTCATCACATCGGCCTGGCCGGGATCGCGCAGCGACGCCAGCGTTCCGCCATAGGGGATCCAGAATTCATCGGGATCGATATGCGCCACATAGTCGGGCTTGAGCTCGGTAACGGCAAATTCCAGCATCCGTCCGGGCCAGTTGGTGCTGCGGAGATCGAGGCCCGCGTGCAGCAGGGAGACGCGCGAGGTGCCCGCGATGCGATCCTTGACGATCTCGATACTGCCGTCAGTCGATCCGATATCGGTGACGACAATATGGTCGAAGCCGATCGCAAGGTGATAGTCGATGCAAGTGCCGATGCAGTCGGCCTCGTCTATCAGTCCGATAAGCGCAACAAATTTCATGAATGACTTCGCTCTCAAATTAAGGCCGAAACCGGATTTCGGCAGCCATGATGAATTTCACTTTGAACCTGCATGCGAACCGCAAAAGCCCGGCGCTGCATGGCCTACAGCTTCGACACTAGCCGATTCGAATGTCATGCAAAAATGTGAATTCCCACGGGTATGCCGCGGCCGCGCGTCGAATCGGTTAGACATGATGGCAAGTTGGATCTGACGATCGGGATGGGGATATTTGCGATGACCGATAGCTTTTTGTCATATGACGAGCTGCATGCGCTGGGCCTGAAAGCGTTCGGCAAGAACTGCAAGGTCAGCAGATTTGCCCGCATCTACGGCGCCCCGGCGATCAGCCTCGGAGATCACGTGCGGATCGACGACTTCACCATTCTCAGCGGCGAGATCGTGCTGCAGGACTATATCCACATCGCCAGCCACTGCACTCTGCATGGCGGCAAGGGTGACGCGCGGATCACCATGGAGAGCTTCAGTGGATTGTCGGCACGCGTTTCGATCTATGCCCGAAGCGACGACTATAGCGGCGAATGGCTGACCAACCCGACGGTTCCTGCCGATTTCACCAACGTCATTTCCAAAGGGGTGACGATCGGCCGCCATGCGATCATCGGCACCGGCGCAGTCGTTCTTCCCGGCGTGACGATCGGCGAAGGCGCTGCTGCCGGCGCGATGACACTCATCAACAAGAGCCTCGAACCCTTCATGATCTATGCCGGCAATCCAGCCCGCCCCCTGAAGCCACGCAGCCGCACCTTTCTCGACCATGAGAAGGCGATGCTGGACAGAGGCTAATCAAGCAAGGGCGGTTACGCCGAGCGCAGGAAATCGGTGATCTTCTCCACCGTCGCCATTTCCAGATCCGGGTAGATCGGCAGGCAAAGCACCTGGGACGCAGCTTCCGTCGCAACCGGAAGATTGCCGGTGCCGGCGGATGGCAGGCTACGATACATCGGATAGCTTGAGATCAGCGGGTAGAAATAGCGCCGCGCATGAATGCCGAGATCCTTGAGCCGGTCGTAGACATCATCGCGCGACATCGGGAAATCCGGACGGATGAGGACCGGGAAATAGGAATAGTTGGCGACCGTTTCCGTTGATGCGCCAAGGCAATGGATGCCCTTGATGCCCGCAAGCTGCTCGCGATAGGCGGCATCGATCCGGGAACGTGCCTCGATTGCGACATCGACATATTTCAGCTGCAGAACGCCGAGCGCTGCATTGAATTCGCTCATCTTTCCGTTCGTGCCGGGTGCCACGACCGTCACTTCGCCCACATGGCCGAAATTCTTCAGATTGTCGATCCGTGCCTTGGTCTTGGCGTCGGGAGAGACGATGGCGCCGCCCTCGAACGTGTTGAAGACCTTGGTCGCGTGGAAGCTGACGACAGAAAGGTCGCCGTAATTCAGGACGCTGCCGCGATGGTCTTCGACGCCGAACGCATGGGCGGCATCATAAATAACCTTGAGATTGTAGTTGTCGGCGATGCGCTGGATCGCATCGACATCGCAGGGATGGCCGTAGCAATGAACCGGCATGATCGCCGTCGTGTGCTGGGTGATGGCGCCTTCGATGCGTGCCGGATCGATGTTGAGCGTGACAGGGTCGATATCCACGAATACAGGCTGGATGCCGTTCCACAGAAGCGAGTGCGAGGTGGCGACGAACGAATACGGGGTCGTGATCACCTCGCCGGTGATGCGCAATGCCTGAAGCGCGGTCAGCAGAGCCATCGTGCCATTGGCAAACAGGCTCACATAACCGACGCCAAGATGTTCCGCGAGACGCTCTTCAAGCTCCTGGTGGAAAGGCCCGCCATTCGTCAGGATCTTGCTGTCCCATATCTTCTCCAGCGATGGAATGAATTCTTCCAGTGGCGGCAAGCTGG
Organism: Rhizobium sp. 01L410; assembly: GCF_056400165.1. Classification (NCBI taxonomy): domain Bacteria; kingdom Pseudomonadati; phylum Pseudomonadota; class Alphaproteobacteria; order Hyphomicrobiales; family Rhizobiaceae; genus Rhizobium; species Rhizobium sp. 01L410. The sequence continues at coordinate 5,442 of NZ_JBFTST010000019.1, read as the reverse complement.
GTCGGGTAACAAAAATCTTCTCGTTTTTCATCAGGGCCACTTGGTGAGAGAATCCGTCGCGGGATCGTTGCGAGGACCTTTGCATCCATAGCTTTTGTCAAACTTGCCTTGGCCATCCACGCGCGCGCTCCTGCAGTTCGCGAAGTTTCTGGCGCGCGGTTATCTTCGCTGACATGTCAAATGCAAAAGCCAGAATAGGGTTGCCGGTGTAGCATCCATTCCGGCGCGCTTTCATGGGGATGCAACGGCTGACATTGAGCGGCATTGCGAGGTCGCCCATATGGCGAATACGGAAAACGAACGGCCGGATGTGACGTCCGCTGAGCCCATGGCGCGGCCTCCAGCCGGATTGAAAACCTATCTGCTGCGCGCTCCACCGGCCGTCCGCCGGATCCTTGGCTGGTGCGCGATCATGGCGCTTGTCGTCTTGATCTTCAGCCTTTCATCGCTTGCCGCATGGTGGCCGCGATGAGCGGGCGGATCGAGCGCGGGGCGCTGACGGTGATCTGCATCGCGGCAATCGCCGGGCTGATCTATGCCTTCTGCTAATTCTAGGCATACCTCCAAAGGCTGCCCGAAGTGCCATTGACAAAGTTTCCGTTCTGGAGAATCTATCATCCCATGATCCAGAACGCGCACATCAACCGCTCGTACTTTTGGCTGTACCTCTAGAGGGCGGCCCGACAGATCATATTGTCAACAAGCCGCCGTCAGGCGGCTTTGTTGTATCAGCAGCGTCCTGACGGCAGAAACACACAAGGACGCGAAGGCCATGATTGAAATCGAAGACAGTGAAATTTCGCTGATCCGCCCGCCGGTGGTGACCATCCGCACGGCCAAGCCGCGCGATCTGCCCGAACTCAACGACATGATCAACCTGCTTGCCATCCACCATGGCGATGCCTCGGCATCGACGATGGAACAGCTGGAGCGTGACCTGTTCGGCACCGTGCCATGGATCACCGCGCTGGTGGCGGAAACCGATGAAGGCCTGATCGGCTACGCGATCCTCTGCCCGCTCTATCGCGCCCAGGAAGGCAAGCGCGGCATGGATCTGCACCATCTCTTCGTGCGCGACGGCCATCGCGGCCACGGTATCGGGCAGCATCTCGTCAACCGCGCCCGCGAGACGGCAAAGGGTGCCGGCTGCGACTACCTTTCGGTCAGCGCCGCGACCGGCAATATCCAGGCCCATCGTTTCTACCAGTACATGGATTTCACAGCGCGCCCGGTGACCGGCATGCGCTATATGCAGGCGCTCGCCTGAGCGCCTTCAGGCGTTTCAGCGGATCACCGGCTCGCCGTGGAAGCGGCGCCGGGATGGCTTGGAGACGCCGAAGCCGACCTCCATCATCAGCCGGGGCGCGGTGACAGGCACCGTGCCCATGTGGAAGCCGAAGGGATCCTCGACGAAGCCCTGCCCGGCCTTGCCGGTCAGCGTCACGGCGCTATCGCTGCCATAGTAATCCAGGATTTCGTCGGCAGGGTGACCGACCAGCAGGGTCAGCTGATGCCTGACGCTACGCCTTCTATGGCTGCCCCTGACATAGACATGCGGGCCGGTGCCCTCGTCGACATCGACGAGATAGAAGAAGAACTTCAGCATCCGCCAGTCGTCGAGATCAAAGTGATATTTGTCGAGCGAGGCGAGGCTGCGATCGGCTTCGCTGGCTTCGGTCGGGAAGCTCCACCAGATGCGGGTGGTGATGAGCTGCGCCTGGGCGCCAAGATATTGCCTCGCGACCGCCGACAGTAGCGGATCGCGCTGGACAGCAAGCACGGCATCGCAATCCAGAGCCCGCTCGAAATGGTGACCGCTGAGCAGCGGGCGGCCGAAGCGTTTCTCGGCATCGCGGTGCTCAGGCGCCAGGAATTCCATGCGGCGATCGAAATTGCCGAAGCACGGCGTCTCCGCAGCAAAGCGCGCGATCTGCCGATGAATGCCCTCCGGCAGCACGAGCCCCGAGAACAGCCCCTCGCCCCTGAGGCTGGCGACGACATCTTCCACTGCGGCTCCCTCGAACATCGACGGCAGCGCCTGTTCCCCGTCATTAACGCGCCTTGCCGTCAGCCAATGGGCGCGGCGGCCTGGAATGGTGCGCGCCAGCAGGAACATCGGCAGCCAGGCCGGGTTCTCCCTGACATCGGCAAGATAGGTCGGGATGCGCACCGCCATGCGGCGCAGCTTGCCGCCTTTGCGGGCGACGGCTTCAAGATCATTATTCCGGGAGACAGATATGCCGTGCATTCAACTATCCTTTTCTTACGGAAGACCAGAGCGTTCTTCAGTCAGTCACGGATGAGATCTCGCCAAGGCGGCAAGCATCGGGCAGCACGGAAACAATTGTGCTGCAATGCGGCATTTATTTGTTCTCGCTGGATGGAATAATACTTTTTAAACTTAAATATAACCATGGCGCGACTGTATATTCACCTGCAACCTCTTCCGGGCAGCATCACGCACGGAGGAGATATGGAACCTCTATACTCCTTTCGGATTAACTCGATCGGAGAGGGCTGGCGGCAGATAAGGAATGGTACCACTGTGACAAAGGACAAGCTGGAAGAGATTTACCGTCAATACATCGCCTGCCTGAATGCACGGGATTGGCCCCGGCTCGACGCCTTCGTCCATCCCGACGCCCATCACAATGGCCGGCCGTTCGGCGTGGCCGGCTATCGCGCCATGCTGGAGCAGGATTATCGCGAAATCCCCGACCTTCGCTTCAGCATCGAACTGCTCGCCGCCGATCCGCCTTACATCGCCGCCCGCCTTACCTTCGATTGCACGCCCGTTGGGATATTCATGGGATTGCCGGTCAACGGCCGGCGCCTCACCTTTGCGGAGAACGTGTTCTACCGGCTCGAGGATGGAAAGGTGCGTGAAGTCTGGTCGGTGATCGACAAGGCGGCGATCGAGGGGCAGCTGGGGATGTAGGCTGCGTGCTATCTCACTGCGCTAATTCCTGTGCCCGTCACGAGAACAAGGGAAGTTGAGACACGTCTTGACGTCCAACAACAAAATTACGCCGCAGACTTATCCGCTGCGCTCGCCAGCACTTCTTCCGCCCACTGGTTCAGGCTCTTGCCTGCCAATTCGGCCGCCCTTGCGGCGCGGGCGTGCACATCCGGATCGACGCGGAACATCATCTTGCCGGAGAAACTCTTCTGCGGCTCCTTGCCGATCTTGCGGCAGGTCTCGAGATAGTCGTCGACGGCCTCGTGAAAGGCGCTTTTCAGGTCTTCGACGGTGTTGGCATGGAAGCCGATGACATCGGAAATTCCGGCGATATTGCCGAAGAAGATTTCATCTTCGGCATCGAATTCGATGCGGGCAGCATAACCCTTGTAACTCATCACATTCATTGCTCAACTCCCAATGACTGCAGGAAGCGCCTGGCATCCCTCACTTGGTAGCGCTTGGCTTCCTTTTCCGGATGCGGGCGATGGAAGAAAGCCAGTTTGCCGTCCTTTTCGAACCGCACGCGCGAGCCGCTTCCTTCGACAATGACGCAACCGGCAGCCAGCAACAGGCTTTCGATGTCATCCCACACGATCGAGCCGGACACCTGATCGCGAAAGACTGACTGCAATGTCCGTTTGTGGCGCCCATTCATCTCGTGGCAAGATAAGCGGTGCTAGCATTTTTTGCAAGCATTACCGCTTCGGCACTGCCTTCAGATAGGCGGCGATCGCCTCGATGTCGCTCTTCGGCAGGTGTGCGATGTTCTGCTGGACCTCGGTCATCGAGCCGCCGGCGGAGTCGAAGTCGGGGGTGAAGCCGGTTTCGAGGTAGTTGGCGATGTCGGCCTCGCTCCAGTTGCCGACATCCTGGCCGCCGGGGGTGATGTTGGGGATGCGTCCCTCGCCTTCGGGATTCGGGGCGCCTGCCAGCCACATGTCGGGCTTGAAGCCGCCGAGCGCGTCGCGGGGCGTATGGCATTCGCCGCAATGGCCGGGGCCCTCGACGAGATACTGGCCACGCCTCAGCTTGTCGTCGGCATTGGCGAGCACGACGCGGGGCTGATCGTTGAAATACAGGAACTTCCAGCCGCCGAGCGCCAGGCGGATATTGTAGGGGAACGGCAGTTCATGCGGCGGCGCGACGTTTTCGCTTTTCGGCAGGGTCTTGATGTAGCCGAAGAGGTCGACGACATCCTTGTCGCTGATGCGCGCATAGGAGCCGTAAGGGAAGGACGGATAGAGATGCTGACCCTGCGGGCCGACGCCGCGCTTCATGGCGTTGCCGAATTGCGCCAGCGTCCAGGCGCCGATCCCGGCCTTCTCATCCGGGGAGATATTGGGAACGTGGAAGGTTCCGAAGGGGCTCTTCAGTGCCAGACCGCCCGCGAGCGTCAGCTTGGCATCGCCCTGCGAGCCCGGTGCTGCATGACAGCTGACGCAGCCGCCGGCCCAGAAGACCATTTCGCCATTCTTGAGATCAGCTTCGCCAAGACCGGCCCAGTGGCTCTCGGGCAGCGGATTGGGGGCGGTGATGAAATAGAAAGCGGCGCCACCGAGAACGGCGACGCCGATCAGACAGAGCAAGAACCGGATGAACCTGCGGACCATCTGCCGCTCCCCTTTTCGCAATCACTGCATCTAAACATAAACCGGCCCGCACCCGCGGCAAGACGGGAACGGACCGAAAGCTTCAAGGATGGGAAAGGCCTACCGCTATTCTTTCAGGCGGTAGGCCTGATGACAGCCGCCGCAATTGGCGCCGAGGGTCTTCAGCGCACCACCGACACCGGCGGAATCTGCCGGAAGCTGGGCGAGGATCGTATCGGCGTCGGTGCTGAGCTTGTCGGCGCGCGCCTTGAAGTCCGCCATGTTTTCCCAGATCTTCGGGCTGGCTTCCTTGTCGCCCTGCTCGGTGCCGGGCTTGAACTGGTCGGGAAACGCCTTGGCGGTTTCCGAAATGGTGGTCAGCGCCGCCTTGATGGCTTCGGCATCATAGGGCTTTTCGCCCTTGGCAATGGCCGACATGGCGCCGACGGAACCGCCGATCTTCTTCATCATGGCTTCACGCGCTTCATGCGTGCCGTCCTGAGCGAAGACAGCCGTGGCCGTCATTCCGGCAACCATGACAGCCGCCGCTATCGCTTTGAATTTCATATTGCAGACTCCTCTTGGATACCGAGGGCTTAGAATCCCGGCGCCTCTTATTCGCGGCCGCATGATGGCAAGTTTCTTTGGGCCGCGAAGTAACAATTGGGTGATATGACAGGGATTTCAAATTGGTAGGGCGCTATCGAACTTGCGCGACGTTGGCGTCGGTGGCCCCTCATCCGGCTGCCGCGCCCCTCCCCTTCTCCCCGAGGGGAGAGCGACTGTCTTTGGCGTCAAGCGCTTTGCCATGGTTTTGCGTCCCGGATGATAGCGTTGAGGATGGTGAGGAGCTTTCGCATGGTTGCGACGAGGGCGACGATCTTCGGCTTG
>NZ_JBFTST010000018.1:0-67618 GCF_056400165.1 Rhizobium sp. 01L410 | reverse complement strand
TTCAGCTGCGCCTGGAGCTGGGTGATTTCGTCCTGAACCTTCGACTTGTCGACACCGTCTTCAGTCGCAGCAACGAGCTTCGACTTGATTTCGGAAACGACGTCGATGGAGCTTTCGACAGCGGTGTAAGCCGTGTCAACCTTGGCAGCGCCCATGCCGAGAGCGTCAGATACGGCGCCGAGGGCCTTCGTGTCCGACTTCATCGTCGTTGCGATCGACCAGTAAGCTGCGTTGTCGGCAGCCTTGCCAACGCGCAGACCCGACGAAACGTGATCCTGGGTCTTGCCGAGGTTCTGGTTGACGTTACGCAGCGTCTGGAGTGCTGCCATTGCGGAAGTGTTGGTATTAATGCTTGTCATAAGTCTGTCCCCTAGAAAACTAGATACAAAAACGAGGACATACCGGACTGTGATTACCGGCGATGGCGGATGCGCTTCATGCTACTGGGCGCCTTTTCTGTGTGGCCCCAAACCCGTCATGTCCAGGGCAATCTCGCAGCCAATGCTTGCCAACTCCTTAAATGTGCGGGGGCCGACAGGACCCATGCCAAGTATAGTTAAATCTTCCGCAAGATATTTTCGGTTGCACTCACCGAGCCCGTCCGGCGCCTGCGCCACCAGCTTCGAGCAGGCTTCGCGTGCGAATATGGCAAAGCCGGGAAGCAGGTGAACTCGTTCCATTTCGAGGTGACGTTCTTCTGTGCCGCGGCTGCATCGGCGTTTTGATCAGAGCATTTCCAAACGGAGTTCGGTTTTGAACAGCAAAGTCTCGTTTTCGGTGGCATCCCGTGAATACCAGATGGGGCGCTACACAAAGTCTCTCGCAACCCTGAACCAGCTGATCGACGTCCAGAAAGATGCGAAGACCTACGCGCTGCTGGCCAAGAACCTGCTTCAGCTTGGTTTCAAGTCGGACGCGGCGAAATCCTATTCTCTTGCGGCCAAATCCGAAGGCCCGAACTCCTACGAGTATCACAAGCTCGCCGCGCGGCTGCATTTCGAATGCGGCGAGGAGGACGAGGCTCTGGTGATCTGCATGCGCAACTTCGAAAAGGCGCAGCGCGACCCCGACCTCGCATTCATTCTCGTGTCCGTATTCCTCGGCCGCCAGCAGCGCGATCTGATCCAGCCGCTGAAGAACGTCCTTTCCGAGAGCAGCAACCGCGAGCACCTTGCCGCCGCTGCCAAGCTGGTTTCCAACGATCTCAGCGACGCTTCCAACGAGCTTCTCGCCCGCAATATCTTCAAGCGCTTCCCGAAGGATTATTCGGCACGCTTCCTCTATCTGATCTTCCTGCGCGAATTCAACGATTACGAAGAGGCGCAGAAGCACCAGAAGGTCGTCGACGACTTGGTTGCCGGCGGACGGCCGGAGGTCCTGCAGAAGGATCACCCATTCTATCACCTTCACTGGTGCGGCAACGAAGACCACAATCGCTATCCGACGGTCGGTGTGCCGAAACTCGATCCCGAAAAGATCGCACTTCGCCGCAGTCTGCCGCATGCGTGGGCCGGCAAGATCCGCGTCGGCTACATGTCCTCGGACTTCTGGGACAACCACGCGACCATGAAGCTGATGCAGCGCGTGCTCGAACTCCACGACCGCGACAAGTTCGAGATCGTGCTGTTCGACCACAGCGGACCGCTGGCGCTGCAGACCAACAAGACGGACCGCAGCAAGTGGGGTACCGTCGTCGATATTCACAGCATCGCCGACAAGGACGTGCTGCAGGTCGTTCGCGACCACAACATCGACATCATGGTTGACCTCAAGGGACACACGGCCGACAGCCGCGCCCACACGTTCAACATGCCGCTGGCGCCAGTGCATGTCGCCTGGCTCGGCTTCCCGGGAAGCACCCTCGGCATCGATCTCGACTATGTCATCGGCGACCACTTCGTGCTGCCTGACGTCGCCAAGCCCTTCTATCACGAAAAGTTCTGCCGGATGCCGGAGAGCTACCAGCCGAACGACCCTGCGAACCGTCCGCAGCCGCGTCCGGTCACCCGCGACCAGTTCGGTCTTCCGGAAGACGCCTTCGTGTTTGCCTCCTTCAACGGCAATCGCAAGATCACCCCGGAAGCGATTGCGAGCTGGGCCCGCATCCTGAAGCGTGCGCCAAACAGCGTGCTGTGGCTGATGACGACCTCGCCGCGCAACGAGGGCAACCTGCGGAAGGCCTTCCAGGCAGAGGGCCTGCCCACCGACAGGATCGTCTTCTGCAAGCGCAGCGCCTATGAGGAACATATCAGCCGTCTGCAGGCTGCCGATATCGGCATCGACACCTTCCCCGTCAACGGCCATACGACGACGTCGGAGCAGCTCTGGGGCGGTCTGCCGGTTCTCACCAGGAAGGGCACCAACTTCGCCTCACGCGTCAGCGAGAGCCTGCTGAATGCCATCGGACTGCCCGAACTCGTCGGTGCGGACCTGCAGGGCTACGAAGATCTCGCTGTCGAACTGGCGGCGCAGCCGGAAAAGATCGCCGGTTACAAGGCGCACCTTGCCGAACAGCGCTACATCGCCCCGCTCTTCGACGCCGAGCGCTTCTGCCGCCATCTGGAACAGGCTTACGAGACGATGGCCGAACGCGCCAAGCAAGGCGAAGCACCCGATCACTTCGACGTCCCTGCCCTGCCGGCACGGACCGAACCGTTCCCGGCCGCATAATAGCGGCCCGAGACCGGAGACACGCAAAACCCGCCGGAGTTGCTCCCGGCGGGTTTTCTTTATGCGGACGAATGAAAGATCGTGAGCGTATCAGCTGAAGGAGCGGACCAGGCTGCCAACCAGAAGATTCCAGCCGTCGATCAGCACGAAGAACAGGATCTTGAAGGGCAGCGAGATCGACGTCGGCGGCAGCATCATCATACCCATGGCCATAGTGATGGTGGCGACAATCAGGTCGATGACCAGGAACGGCAGGACGACCAGGAAGCCGATCTCGAAACCGCGGCGGATTTCGGAAATCATGAAGGCCGGGAGCAGGACGCGGTAGTCGATGAGCGCGCCTGTCTGAACGTTCTGCCCACGCTCGCGGGCCAGATCGACGAAGAGCGCCAGATCCTTGTCGCGGGTATTGGCTGCCATGAAGGTGCGGAAAGGCTCAGCGATGCGCTGGACGGCTTCCTGCTCCTGGATCTGGTTGGCGAGAAGCGGCTGAACGCCGTCCTGCCATGCCTTATCGAAAGTCGGCGCCATGACGTAGAAGGTCATGAACAGCGACAGCGACAGCAGGATCATGTTGGATGGCGTGGACGAGAGGCCGAGGCCGGTGCGAAGGATCGAGAAAGCGATGATGAAGCGAGGAAAACTCGTCACCATGATCAGGATGCCCGGCGCGACCGAAAGAACGGTCAGAAGGCCGAATGTGCGGATGATCCAGGCAGCGACCGAACCATCGACAGGAAGATTTAACAGATTTGTCGGCAGCTGCTGAGCCACCGCCAATTCCGGTACCGCCATCATGGCGGCCAAGAAAATTATGAATCGAATCATTCGATGACAAAGGTCCTGAACATGACCTTGGATACGCGCCCCTGAGAGCGCAGGTCAACACGTTCCTGGATGTCATCCCGTAGATATTGAAAGCCGCGCGGACCTTCGATCTGCTGCAGCGAAACCGTTCTGATGTAAGCCATTATATCTTGATGGATATCTTCGGCGACCTTCACGTCGGGCGGTCCGTTGAAGAGCAGTGCGACCTCTAGCCTCACCCAGTTTTCGGAGGGGTAAGCGAGGTTGGAGGTGATCGGCTCGAGCTGAACGACGTTGTTCGCTTCGGTCGAGACATGCGGGAGGCCGGTTTCGCCTTCCTTCTTCTCGCCGCCGGCGGGCTTCGGTTCGGCAGCTGCCTCATTCGCCTGCTCGGCGCTCTTGACGTTCGGGGCGATCATCGTGCCCACGGCCCAGCCGCCGCCGGCGCCGAGAAGTGTCAGGATGGCGATGCCGACGATCGTCATCATCGCTGCCGATTTCTTCTTCGGTTTGGCTTCGCCTGCTTCTTCGTCTGCCATGGTTCCGGCCTTAAAGCGGTGAGAAGAGATCGACGGCCTGCTGGCCGCGCGGCGGCTGCTGCATTTCCATCAGGCGGCCACGGCCACCGTAGGAGATGCGGGCTTCGGCGATCTTCTCATACGAGATCTGGTTGTCGGAATTGACATCCTGCGGCCGCACGATACCGGCGACGTTGAGGATGCGGATTTCCTGGTTGACGCGAACTTCCTGCGAACCGCTGATAACAAGGTTGCCGTTCTCGAGGATACCGGTGACGACGGCGGCGACCATGAGCTTCAGCGTTTCGGACCGGTCGATCTTGCCCTTGCCGTCGGTGCTCGTGTCGGAGCCGTAGGTCAGGTCCGTCTTCGAAGCCGGATTCCAGCCGAGAATATTGGCATTGACGTCCCAATTCATGCCGCTGGAATTGGTGCGGCTGCGGCTGGTGTCGTTCTCAAACTTCGCCTTGTCGTTGATCTGGATATTGACCGTCAGGATGTCGCCGACATTCAATGCGCGTGCGTCCTTGAAGAGCGCGGCCTGGCTATCGCTCCAGAGCGAATAGCCCTGCGCGACCTGGCGTGGCTGCTTCGGATAAAGTGCCATCTGCGGCGTCTGGCCGTAGGCCAGGCCGCTGCCGATCGGGCTCATGGCGGGTGCCCGGCCGATCTCCCTCACGGACTGCGGCGACTGGCAGCCGGCGAGAAGGGCGACGGCGGCAATGGCAGCCGGGAAACGCTTGTTCATGAGGGATCCTTCGACGTATTGGGATCGGATGCACTGGCGATGATGTTGGCGATGACGGCGGCCTTCTCAGGGTCCATCTCGTTGAGGATCAGGCTCGACTGGCGCGGGCCAAGCCGCATGATCACGGCGGCCGCAATCTCGGTCTTGGCCTTCTCGAGCTGCAGTGCAGCAGCATCCGGCTTCATGTTCTTGTAGATGTCCGTCAGGCCGGCTTCGGCCTGCTTGAGGAAGACATCACGGCGCTTCAGCCAGTCTTGGTATTCGGCCTTGCGCTTATCCATTTCGGCGACGCGCGTATCGATATCGGCGCGCAGCTTTTCGAGCTCCTGCTTTTGCAGAAGATAACGCTGGTCGCGGGCTGGATCGGCGATGTTGGTGCAGAACTGCTTGATTTCGTCCTCGGAGGTGATGTCGCCCTCCGGCTTCTGCGCTTCCTGTGCGAAGGCGCCAGGAATGGAAAGCAGCAGCACGGCTGCCGCCGGCAGCGCCGAGCGCCGCAACAGTTCGGCAACCGTCATGTCCCTGTTCAGCCTGATCATTGCAGCACAAGCTCCGCCTGCAGCGCACCTGCAGATTTGATACCTTGGAGGATGGCGATGATGCCGTCCGGTTTCACGCCGATATTATTGAGACCGGCAACGAGGGTGCGCAGATCGGGACCATCAAGCATTGCCACCCGGCCGCCGGATTTCTGTGCGGCGATGTCGGTCTGCGGCTGTATAGCCGTCTGGCCCTTGGAGAAGGGTTCGGGCTGGATGACCTGCGGCGTCTCGGTGACCTGAACCGTCAGCGTACCATAGCTGACAGCAACCGGTGACACCCGGACGTCGGCGCCGATGACGATGGTGCCCGTTCGCTCGTTGACCACCACCTTGGCAGGCGTATCGGTCTCGACGACGAGGTTTTCGATATCGGCCATCAGGCGCGTCAGGTCGGCTTCACGCGGCTTCTGTACGATGACTTCCTGGGCGTCCTTGGCTTCGGCAACGGGGCCGCCGAAGCGTGACGACGCATAGCCGTTGACGACATCGGAAATACGCACGGCGGTCGAGAAGTCCGGGTTGCGAAGCTGCAGGACGAGATTGACGGAATCCTTGAAGCGCGATGGCAGTTCGCGTTCGATGATCGCACCGCCGGGAACGCGGCCGGCGGTGGTCACGCCTTCTGTAACGGTTGCCGCAGCACCCTGCGCCTGAAAGCCTGATACCACGACGGAGCCCTGGGCAACGGCATAGATTTGGCCATCGGCGCCCGACAGCGAGGTCATGACCAGTGTACCGCCGCGCAGCGACGAGGCATCGCCCAGCGAGCTGACATTGACGTCGATGCGGCTGCCGGGGCTGGCGAACGGCGGAAGATTGGCGGTGACCATGACCGCTGCGGTGTTCTTGGCGTTGGATTCGCCGCCCTGCGTCGAGATACCGAGATTCTGCAGCATGGCGCGCATTGACTGTTCGGTGAACGGCGAGGCGCGGAAGCCGTCGCCCGTTCCCTGCAGGCCGACGATCAAGCCGTAGCCGATCAGCTGGTTATCGCGGCCAGCCTGCAGCGAAGCGATATCCTTGATGCGCGACGACATCGCGACGGCAGGCGTCACGGTGGTCATGCACATGGAGAGAGCCGCGAGCGCGGCGAGGATGCGAGAGACGATCTTCATTTTGCCGCCACGTGGATGGTGCCGTCAGCCAGCACGGTGCCGCTGATGATGACGCCCGAATCCATGTTGCGGGCGCGGATGACCTGGCCGGTCGAGCCATCTTCGAGCGGCGAACCGGCCGCGGAAATGGTCATCGGGCCAAGATTGAATACCAGCCGGATCTGCGAGCCGCGCGTCACCGTATAGGCTTCGCGTAGCGCCGAGACATTGATGGTCCGGCCGGGAAGAAGCGTGCGCTTCGAGATCATTCCCCGGACCTCGTCGATCGACTTTGCGTAGTCGCCCGAGAGGTTGGGGTTCGTGACTTCGACTTCCTGAAGCTGGCCGGCGCTGATCGTTTCTCCGGGATAGATCGTCGCGGTCGGGACGACCGCGTAACCCATGCCTGCGCTTGCCGGCGATGTCACAAGGACACCGCCATATGCGATCGCAGCCAGTGCCGTCAGAGCGACGGTATTTCTCGCCCGGCGAAACATCATGTTCGGCCCTTTCCTTGATTACTTCAGGTTCTTGCTGACGATGGAGGCCATTTCGTCGGCAGTGGTGATGACCTTCGAGTTCATTTCATAGGCGCGCTGCGCGGAGATCAGCTCGGTGATTTCCTTCACCGGGTCGACGTTCGACGATTCCAGATAACCCTGCTTCATGTAGCCGTAGCCCTCTTCGTCGGGGGTGCCGACGACAGCTTCGCCGGATGCCGGCGTCTGCTGGAAGAGGTTGTCGCCCATTGGCGTCAGGCCGGCTTCGTTGACGAAATCGGCAATCGTCAACTGGCCAAGAGTGGTCGGATCGGTCTGGCCGGCGAGCACCGCCGACACTTCGCCGGAGCGGCTGATCGTCAGCTGCGTCGAACCGGTCGGAATGGTGATCCCGGGGACGACCGTATAGCCGTCGGTGGTGACCAGCTGGCCGGTTTCATTCTTGTTGAAGGCGCCGGCGCGGCTGTAGAGCGTCGTGCCGTCAGGTGTCTGAACCTGGAAGAACCCGCGGCCGACGAGCGCGACGTCGAGGTCGTTGCCGGTCTGGCTGAGTTCGCCCTGGATATGCAGGTTACGAACGGCGGCGGTCTGAACGCCGAGACCGATATTTGCACCTTCAGGAACGATTGCCTGGTTGGCGCGGTTTGCGACACCCTTGGCGCGTTCGGTCTGGTACAGCAGGTCGGTGAATTCGGCGCGGGCGCGCTTGAAACCTGTCGTGTTGATGTTCGCGATGTTGTTCGCGATGACTTCGAGATTGGTCTGCTGGGCATCCATGCCCGTAGCCGCAATGGCAAGCGCTCTCATCTGTTCGTCCTTATCCGGTTACATCTGCATCTTGGTGACGTCGAGGAAGGCCGATACAACCTTGTCCCGGATGGCGATTGCCGTTTGAAGTGTCTGCTCGGCCTGCAGCATGGAATCGACGACTTCACGGGTCGTTGCCGTGCCCTTGATGCCGGCGAAAGACATTGATTCCGCGCCCTTGACCGAGTCCATGGCCTGGGTTGCCATGTTGCCGAGCATCGAGGAGAAGCTCTGGCCGGCCTTTGCGCTTTCTGCGGCCGAGGTGACCTGCGACGATGAATTTTCGTCCGTGATGCTTCCAAGGCCGCGTGTGCCGGAAAGCGAACCGATGCTCTGTACGTTGCTGATCATTATTGGCTCTTCAGAAGGTCGATGGTGGAGGAGATCAAATCGCGCGTCTGCTTGATGGTCTGCAGATTGGCGTCATAGGACCGGTTCGCTTCGCGCATGTCGGCCATTTCGACCAGCATGTTGACGTTTGGCATCTTCACCACGCCACGCTCATCCGCTGCAGGATTGCTCGGATCGTATTCGGTGGTGAATTCCGTCTCATCGACACCGAGCTTCTTGACGCCAACTGTTGTGACGCCCCCGGCACGATCGATTTGCTCGCCGAAGGTTACCGTCTTGCGGCGGTAGGGATCGGCGCCCGGCGTATCGCCAGTCGAACGCGAGTTGGCGATGTTTTCCGAGACAATGCGCAGGCGAGTCGATTGAGCCTCAAGCCCCGACCCAGCAATCTTCATGGCTGCTGATAAAGGATCCACGATTTTACTTCCTTACAGTCATCAACATCATTCTATTGAAAGAGCCGACCAGCGAGGTGTTCAGCTCGTACTGGCGCTTGATTTCGCCTGACTTGGAGAGTTCTTCAGCGAGACCGACAGTATTGCCGGATTCCTGCACGCCGATCTCCTGATCGAGTGCGGCTTCCTTGACGTCGATGCTGCCGCTGGTGCTGAAATCGTTGCCGCTGAAATGCGCAGGATTGGTGCGCGCCATGGAAACATCAGCGTTTTCGAGGACCGACTGGAAGGGCGAGACGTCCTTCGCACGGTACTTCGGGGTGTTCGCGTTCGCGATGTTGCCGGCCACAACCTCCTGACGGACTGTCAGCCATTCCGCCTGCCGCGAGGCCAAGTCGAACAGTTGAATCGGTTGCATGGGAACTCTCCGTTTTTACTAAGAGGACCCTAGGGCGGTAATCTTGCGTCAGACTTACGGAGAACGCGGCTTTCGGCCTGCCTGTTCGTTATGCCTCAGGCATCAACAAAAAAGCCCCAGGTGCGGCCGGGGCTTTTCTTCATTCTCTAAGCTTTGCAGTCTGGAATTAGCGGTAGATGTCGCCCTTGGAGGTGACGATCACCCATTTGCCGTCGCGTTGCTCGATCGTCGCGAGGCGGCTTTCGTCCGGCAGGACCGATCCGACGCGAACGACATACATTCCGGTCGTATCCTCGATCAGCGCCCGGCCGTTCGCCACATGCAGAAGCTTGAATCCGGAGCTCGCCGGGAACGGCTGGTCTTCCGGCACCAGGCCCTTTTCGACTTCCTTGCCGACGCTGGAGACCGTCGCGGTGGTCAGCTGGTCGAGCGGCTCCGGCTTGTTCTGGACTTCGTTCTTGTTGACCATGGCAAGCGGCGAGACGCTGAAAACGTTGCGTGCCGGCCAGTCGGGAAGATCCCGCGTGCGATCGCCCTGGGCAACATTGATGCTGAACTTGTCCTCGTTGAAGAAGACATACCAGGGGAAAATCGCAGCGGCGCCCGCGAGCGCGAGACCTGTCACGGTCAGCAGGCGGTCGAGCATCATCGACTGCCGCTTCTCATTCGACTTCAGCGGAGCAATGCGCTCGTCGTCGTCTTCAAACCCGGTCACGTTCAACCTCTTCTCGGAGCCCCTGGCTGGTTCGGCATTCCGGCTGCCGCCTTAAGGGCAGTGGCCAGATCGGCGAAGGCGTCTGGCGACGCCGAATCGCCCGGCGACTGTTTCAAAACATCGTAAATAATTGGTACTTGCTTGACCGCCATGTCCAAATCCGGGTCAGCGCCCGGACGGTAGCCGCCGATCAGACGCAGGTCGCGTGTCTCTTCGAAACGGTGGATCAGCGACTTCAGACGCGAGACCAGTTTCTCCTGGTCCGGCGTCCAGGCCTTGCGGGCGAGACGCGAGATCGAGGCGAGCGGGTCGATCGGCGGATAACGGCCTTCTTCAGCCAGACTACGCTGCAGGACGAGGTGGCCATCGAGAATGCCACGGGTCGAGTCTGCGATCGGATCGTTGTGATTGTCGCCATCGACGAGGATCGAGATTATCGCGGTGATCGTGCCGGTTCCTTCAGGTCCCGGGCCGGCGCGCTCCAGAAGCCGGGGCAGTTCGGTGAAGACCGAGGCCGGATAGCCGCGAGCGATCGGCGGCTCACCCGATGCGGTCGCCACTTCGCGGATTGCGTGGGCAAAACGGGTGACGCTGTCGACGATCAGGAGGACGTTCTGGCCCTGGTCGCGGAAATACTCGGCGATCGTTACCGCCGTCAGCGGCGCCATCTTGCGCAGCATCGGGCTCTCGTCGCTGGTTGCCACGACGGCGATCGACTTCTTCATGTTTTCGCCGAGCGTATCCTCGATGAATTCGCGCACTTCGCGGCCGCGTTCGCCGACCAGCGCGATGACAACCTTGTCGAAGGCATCGGCCATGGCGAGCATCGAGAGAAGTGTCGACTTGCCGACGCCGGAGCCGGCGAAGATGCCGAGGCGCTGGCCATGGCAAAGCGGTGAGAAGATATCGACGGCGCGTACGCCGGTCTTGAAGCCCTTGTCGACGCGCTTTCGGGTCATCGACGGCGGCGCGGTGTTGGAGATGGAACGGCGATCGAGCCCTTCGGTGATCGGACCCAGACCATCGATCGGCTCGCAGAGCGAATTGATGGTCCGGCCGCACCAGCTGTCGGAGGGAGCGATGCGGAATGCACCCTTGCGGATGACGGTATCGTGGATGCCGATCGGCTCGCCCGGCTCGATCGGGCAGACATAGGCGAGATCCGGTTCGACGCGGACAACCTCGCCGAGATGAATGCCGGTTGCCGACTTGTGCGCCACGAATTCGCCGAGGCGCACGTGCCTGGAAAGACCGGTAACCGTGTAGTGGCCTGCCGCGATGGTCTGCACATGGCCGCCATGGGCCACGGAAAATTCCGGCTTCGTGTAACGGGCGGCGAGAGCGGCGAGATGCTCGAGCTTGGGCGAAAGTGCTTCTTTTGTCAGCGGCACGGTGTTCATGTCTCAGACCTTCCGCTTAGCGGCTGCCACCAAGCGTCTTGATCGCCTCGTTGAACGAGTTTTCGCTATCGGTCGTCAGCGATGCGATGCTTTCGAAGGCGCGGTTGACCTCGATCAACTGGGTGATCTCGCGCATCGCGTTGACGTTGGAATTCTCCAGGTAACCTTGCTCGACGCCGACGTTGAAGCGGTCGGTGACGGCGCGCGGCGTTTCCGTGGTCATGACGCCACTGTTCTCATAGCGCAGGTAGCCCTTGGAAATATCGGCCTCAAACAGGCCGATAGAGCCAACTTGGCGGTTGCCTTGATAGATACCGCCATCGGCGCCGACCTTCGGCTCGCCGCCGGCCGTGTTGAGGATGATCGGCGCGCCGCCGGCATCGAGAACCGGATAGCCACGGATCGAAACCAGCTCGCCGGTGTCCTTCATCGTGAAGCGGCCGTCTTTGGTCAGAACCTGACCGGCTGGCGTATCGAGTGAGAACCAGGCGTCGCCCTTGATGGCGAAATCCAGCATGTTGCCGGTGTGCTGCAACTCGCCGGTATCGCCAGAGAGATAGTCATTACCCTGCGAAACGAAGGCAACCTTGGCATTCAGCTTGTTGTCGGTGTTGCTGAGGATCTGGTTGAACTTCACTTCCGTGCCGCGGAAGCCCGTCGTATTCACGTTTGCCATGTTGTCCGCGATGGTCGTCAAACGCTTTTCGAGTGCCATCTGTGATGACAGAGAAACATAAAGACCGGATTGCATCGGGGTAAGCTCCTGGCATTGGCGATGAACGGTACGAAGATCGGGTTCCCTGGTGTGCGACCCGATTTCCGCTGAGGCGGCATCTCAGAAACGGGCGTAGTTCGCCCATTCGTCATCTCCAATCTGACAGCAGTTCCTTGTGCGAAACTGGCACGCGAAAATCCTGTCAGCGGGGACAACCATCAGCCTCACGCAAGCCAGCAACCCTATCCCATCAGCTGAAAATAACGATCAGGTGTGACTGACGATGAATATCATTATCGGATTTGTGATTACGATCGGCTGCATCATCGGCAGCTTCATGGCCATGGGTGGCCATCTCGAAGCGCTATTTCAGCCGTTCGAGCTTGTTATCATCGGCGGCGCCGGTCTCGGCAGCTTCATCATGGGTAACCCCATGAAAGTCGTGAAGGATTCGGGCAAGGCGCTCGGTGAAGCCTTCAAACATACGGTTCCGAAGGAACGCAATTACCTCGATACGCTCGGTGTGCTCTACTCGCTGATGCGCGACCTGCGCACCAAGTCGCGCAACGAAATCGAAGCGCATATCGACAACCCGGCCGAATCCTCGATCTTCCAGACCGCCCCGACGGTGCTGAAGAACAAGGAGCTGACGGCGTTCATCTGTGACTACGTCCGCCTGATCATCATCGGCAATGCCCGCTCTCACGAGATCGAAGCGCTGATGGACGAAGAAATCAACACCATCCTGCACGACAAGCTGAAGCCCTATCACGCGATCCAGACCATGGGTGACGCGTTCCCGGCTATCGGTATCGTCGCGGCCGTTCTCGGCGTTATCAAGGCCATGGCGCACATCAACGACTCGCCCGAAGTTCTCGGTCACCTGATCGGTTCGGCGCTTGTCGGTACCTTCCTTGGTATTCTTCTCTCTTACTGCGTCTGCTCGCCGATCTGCTCGCAGATCAAGATCGTTCGCTCCAAGCAGCACCGTCTCTACGTCATCGTGAAGCAGACGTTGCTCGCCTACATGAACGGCTCGGTGCCGCAGGTTGCTCTCGAATACGGCCGCAAGACGATCTCGGCTTACGAGCGTCCATCGATCGACGCGGTCGAGCAGGAAATGATGAACCCGGGTGGCGAGAACAAGGCGGCCTAAGCGACCATGAACAACGTTGCACTAGAGAAACCGGCAATGAATGCCGCACTGTTGGCCAAGCTTACTGGCCGTCTCGGTGACAAGGCGACCATCGACAAACTCTGTGCCGCCTTTGCGGACGTCTACATCGAATTCATGCCCGACATCTTCAAGAGCGAGACGGGCCTCGAAGTGACGATCGGATATCTCGGCTGCGATTCCGGCTACAAGAACGACCTGATTGCCGATCTCGGCGCCAACTCGACACTCGTCGATGCAACGCTGCGCAACTGGTCACAGGACATCACGCTTTCCTGCGGCAACGGCTTCATCATCACACTGATGGAAAGCCTGCTGGGTGCCGCACCCGAAACGATCGAGCAGCCGGCCGACCGCCTGCTTTCGGTGATCGAACTGGAACTCGGTGTCATGGTGTTCGACAAGATCGCCAGCGTGCTGCGCTCCGCGGTCAACGCGCCTGGCGGCTTCGAGCCAATACTGGAACTGCCGCATGCACTGGAAAACCGCGCAAAGCCTTCCGAAGACAAGCCGGACGAATTTGCGGCTGCGATCAACATGTCGATCACGCTTGCCGGGATGACATCGGAATTCTCGCTGGTCGTGCTGCAGTCGGCGCTGCTCAAGACGCAGATTTCGGCGCCGAAGGCGAAGAGCCAGTCGTCGAAGTCTTCGGAATGGGCGGAGCAGATCGGGCACCAGGTCCGCCGCTCGCATGTGACGCTCGAAGCCAAGATCCGCCTTCAGGATCTGACGCTGCGCACGATTTCCAAGCTTGCTGCCGGCGATGTCATTCCGTTCCGAGACGAGCAGGATGTCCGCGTCGAAGTCAGCGCCAATAGCAAGGAATTGTATGTGTGCGAGTTCGGGCGTTCCGGCGAGAATTATACCGTCCGGGTGAAGGATACGATGAGCTCCGACGACGAGCTCATCCGCCACTTAATGAATTAATCGGTTCCCGCCATTTTGGCTGCCACGGCAGCTTGAGGCAAGTTTCAACTGGAATAGTGATTTCATGGCTACGAAGAAAACACAGCAGAACGACGATCTGTCATTGGAGCTTCCGGGCAACGAGGCTGACCTCGATCAGGCGATCGATGATCTTCGCGGGGTCCTGAAGCAGGATTCCGACGGCGGCCTTGCTGATTTCGGCGGCGACGCCGACGCGTTCAGCACCGGCACGGATCTTTCGGCATTTGGCGACTTCGGTGGCGAAGACGAAGCAGCTCCGGCATTTGGCGGCGGTGACTTCGGCGGCGACTCGGATTTCGGTGATACCGGTTTCTCGGCATCGAGCGGCGAACCTGCTCCACTTGGCAGCGCGCTGTCTTCGAATTTCGAACTGATCATGGACATTCCGATCGATGTCCAGATCATGCTCGGAAGCAGCCGCATGCAGGTTTCCGGCCTGATGAACCTCAACGAGGGCGCAACGATCGCGCTCGACAAGAGGATCGGCGAGCCGGTTGATATCATGGTGAATGGCCGCAAGATTGCGCGCGGCGAAATCACCGTTCTTGAGAATGACGACACGCGTTTCGGCGTTAAACTGATAGAAGTTTTAAGTACCAAAAAAGCCTGATCCCGGTTTTAGGGACGGAGAGGTTAGACCATGATGGACTTTGACGATTTCAGCGGCGCCATTGCCGGGAAACCGTTGACCCAGGCTGAAAAGGCAGCGGCTGTTCTTCTCGCAATGGGAAAGGGCGTCGCTGGCCGGCTGTTAAAATATTTCACGCAGGCTGAGTTACAGACGATCATCTCTTCGGCGCAGGCGCTTCGCGCGATTCCGCCGGATGAACTGCTTGGCCTCGTTGCCGAATTTGAGGACTTGTTCACCGAAGGCGCAGGCCTGATGGACAATGCCAAGGCAATCGAGAGCATTCTTGAAGAAGGCCTCACCCCCGACGAAGTCGACAGCTTGCTCGGACGCCGCACGGCGTTCCAGGCCTATGAGACGTCGATCTGGGATCGTCTCGGCGAAGGCGACCCGGCCTTCATCGGCAAGTTCCTGCTGCGCGAACATCCGCAGACCATCGCCTATATCCTCTCCATGATGCCGTCGTCGTTCGGCGCCAAGGTGCTAATGCAGCTGCCCGACAGCCGCCGTGCCGACATCATGAACCGTACCGTCAATCTCAAGACCGTCAGCCCCAAGGCGGCGCAGATCATCGAAAAGCAGGTCATGACGCTGCTGGCCGAGATCGACGCCGAGAAGAATTCGAGCGGCTCCAACAAGGTCGCCGAGCTGATGAACGAGATGGACAAGCCGCAGGTCGATACGCTGCTCACCTCGCTCGAATCGATCAACCGCGAAGCGGTCAACAAGGTTCGTCCGAAGATCTTCCTCTTCGAAGATCTGCTCTACATGCCGCAGCGCAGCCGCGTCATGCTTCTCAACGACATCTCGGCAGACATTCTGACGATGGCTCTGCGCGGCGCTCCTCCGGAGATCCGCGAATCGGTTCTCGCTTCGATCAGCCCGCGCCAGCGCCGCATGATCGAATCGGACCTGCAGAGCGGCACCGCCGGCATCAATCCACGCGAAATCGCGATTGCCCGGCGCGCCGTTGCCCAAGAAGCGATTCGTTTGGCCAATTCCGGCCAGATCCAGCTCAAGGAAACCGAGGGCGAGGCTTCGGCGGCGGCCTAAGCCATCGGAGCTGTTGACAAATCTCTGCTCCTGGCGCTGCGCGGTTGATCGCCATGCCCCGGGGGACTACCCTTCGAACATCAGGCCGCGATCTGTCGCGGCCTTTTGCGTTCAGGGAGTGCGGCTGACTTGGCTGACGATGACGACAAGGACAGCAAAACAGAAGCCCCGACAGGCAAAAAGCTGTCGGACGCGGCCGAGAAAGGCAATACGCCTTTCTCGCGAGAGGTGCCGATCTTTGCCACTGTTCTCGCAACCTATGTCTATCTGACGTTCTATCTGCCGGACGGTATCAGTACGGTCAGCGAGCAGTTACGCGATATTTTCGAGCAACCGGACCAGTGGAAGATCGAGACCGGGCCGGATGCGCTGTCGCTTTTCGTGCATCTTGGCTGGGTCAGCGCCGTATTGTTGACGCCGGCCATGCTGCTTTTCATGTCGTTCGGCCTGATCGCCTCGCTCAGCCAGAACCTTCCGAGCCTGGTTCTCGAGCGCATTCGTCCGCAGTTCTCGCGTCTGTCGCCGGCCAAGGGCCTTTCGCGCATGTTCAGCCTGCCGGGCCTGATCGAATTCGGCAAATCCCTGTTCAAGGTCGTCATCGTCGGCATCGTCATGTTCTTCGTGCTGAAGAGCGAATATTTCAGCTCGATCGACTCGATGTTCTCGGACCCGCAGACGTTCTTCGATCGGGCCATGGCGATCATGCGCAAGATCGTGCTGATCGTGCTCTTTGCAACCGCCTTTGTTGCCATCGCCGACTTCTTCTGGACGCGCCATCACTGGTTCAGCGAATTGAAGATGACGCGCCACGAAGTGAAGGAAGAAAACAAGCAGTCGCAGGGTGACCCCTTCGTCAAGGGACGCCAGCGCTCGCTGATGCGTGACCGCGCCCGCCGCCGCATGATCGCCAATGTGGAGCGTGCGACGATGGTGATCGCCAACCCGACCCACTTTGCCGTGGCGCTGCGCTATGTGCGCGAGGAAAACGACGCGCCTGTCGTCATTGCCAAGGGTCAAGACCTCATTGCGTTGAAAATCAGAGAGATAGCCGAGAAGAACGGAATCCCGGTTTTCGAAGATCCGCCGCTTGCACGCTCCATGTTTGCGCAAGTCTCGATAGATAGTGTCATCCCGTCAGTCTTCTACAAGGCCGTCGCGGAGCTCATCCACCGGGTGTATGCCGCACAAGCCAAGAACAAGCGGGTCAGATAAGTCGAATGAAGAAATGCCCTTACTCCTCGCAGCGTGAAAGAATTCTTGCTGAGGCGATCAGCCCGGTTGCAACGGAGCTTCGGCTTCTCGACGCCTCCGATCTGATTTCGCTGCTGCGATTCGAGTATTACGGCAATCTCGCCGATCTGGTGGCGTCTGCTGCCGAGCTGTTTTTCCATCCAGGCACAGTGAATTTCGGCCTTGGCGGCAATTACACTCTGGAATGGGGCGGCAAGCCCGAAGTCGTGCTCGATCTGGAGATCAAGCCGCGCGGTGTCACTGTCTACGCACAACTGACGCTTGCCGAAGACCATGCCGGCATCGAGATCAACCACATCGCCTTCCAGGATCCGTCTGCCGATCCGGACGAGAACACGGCGTATCTGGAGCGCAGCCTCAACGAGTCGCGCTACAACGTGCGTCCGGCGCTTCACGCCCTCGCAGGCTAGTCCTTCATCTCATCGAAACGCAGCCCGGCCGGCATGTTCGCGCCGGGCACTTATTTCTCAGCTGATGTAGCCGAGGCGGATCGCCTTGGCGATCGCCTGGATGCGGTTGACCGAATCCAGCTTGATCGTTGCCGAGCCGAGATAGGCGTTGACGGTGTGAACCGAGAGACCAAGCTTGTCGGCGATCTCTTCGCTGATGCGGCCGTCACCGGCGAGCTGCAGGCAGGCGATCTCGCGTTCGCTCAAGGCTTCGGCGACTGCCGCGCGGCGCTCGTCCAGCGACAGCAGGTCCATCATGATATGGCTGCTGCGGCCGTGGAGCTCGATGATCGTATCGCTGCCGGGCTCCATGTAGTCGCCGACGAAGACCACGTAGCCGTTACCGTTGGCGCCAAGGCGCACCGGGAAAGCCATGCCCGAGAACGGCAGCAGGCCGTCCTTCAGGCGCGTCATGAACGGCGCAAAGGCTGCGGGGCCCGGAGCGGCGCGGTCGTGCCCACCGGCCCATGTCAGCGGTAACAGAGACTTGTCGATATGTTCGAGCAGGACGTCACCGTAGGCATCGACGAAGGCCTTCGCGGCCCCGCTGGATGGTCCCCAGTTCTCAAGCTCGCAGACGAGCCGCTGCTTGGCCGGTACGCCCGATCCGCTGACGCGGTACACGCCGAAATTCTGTGCGTCGGCCATCTTCTGCATGGCGACCAGGCGCGGAAACAGATCCGAACGGCTGGATACCCTGCTCATCCGCATCGATCTTATCTGCTCTGCATTTCCCATCGTTCTGGTTGACGTCTGCCCCATGTATCCCTCTCAGACCAGACTGTTCCTGACCGCAAATGCAATCGCTTCGGACCGCGTCTTGGTGGCGGTCTTACGCATCACGCTTGTGATGTAGTTGTTGATCGTGTTGCGCGAGATGCCGAGGATCATCGCGATCTCGTCGCTGGTCTTGCCCTCGGCAATCCAGAACAGGCATTCGAGCTCGCGTTCGGTCAATTCGAAATCGCGGTCGGCTTTGGTGCCGCCGCAGCGCAGGAAGCTTGCGAAGTATCCGGCCAGCAGACCAACGTCGCGAAGACGCTCGGGCGACAGGATGAAGCCGTCGTCGAACAGGAACATCAGCGACAGGCGGGAACGCCCGACATTGAAGGAGAGCGAGCAATACTGCCGGCTGGCGCCATCAGGCACATCGGCACTGTCGGGCAGCAGAGCGAAACTCGGCTGGAAAAGCTGCATCGACTTCTCGAGCTCGGTCGTGCGCGAGTAACCGCCGACGATGGCGCTGGCTAGATCCTTGACGAGATCGAAGGGCCAATCGGATGAGACGATGAAATCCAGGCCCTCTTCCTGCACAAGGTCAGAGCGGGCAAGCAGATAGTGGGAGGCACCGACATAATCGGTCAGCGTGCGCATCGCAGGTTGCATCCGGCCGGTTTCTGCGATCTCGCCGAGCTGTTTGATCAGCTCGTCGCGCGAACACAGGCTAGAGGCCTGAAGGCCAATAAAATTCGCCGTCTGATTTTCGCCCTTAAGCGACTGCAATATATGCATATCCATAGGCAGCGTCCTGCGGCTGAAACCAATCTCTGCAAATGCACTAACTGCGCAGGTCCAACGCCGGCCCACGGCAACCCTTACACGAATCACTCAAGCCTAGGCGAAGCGCTCTAAACCGCCATCTCCGAGTTCTGGGGATTTACTCTTGCCGCATTCCATGCGCTGATTCGCAGGCAGTGATCGCTCGATTAATTTCTAGTAAAACTAAATTGATTCTCCGCTTGCCGCAACACAATTCGCGCCTTACGCGAGCGAAGAAAAGACCAAATATCACACCAATATATAATGTATATCCGTTGAAACGTATAATCATCAGCAAAAATTTCAATAACAACTCTAAACATACTTGAAATATCTCCAGATTAACTCTTTCGATATTCTTGTGTATTTCCGCATATCACGCAATCAAGAGTATATGCTTTGCCTGGGGATTAAGGCCATTTTGCCACAATCGGACAAAATGTGTTCTGCTTGCGTCACGGACGCATTCCCCCAAAAAAGGTCAGTCAAGCTGACCGACCGGCATGGGACGACCAGCGCATCCTGCAGACAAAGAAAAAGGCCGGTTGCCCGGCCTTTGATCTTACGCGGCGTTGTCGACCGCCCATTTTCTGAGGATTTTCGCAGCGCGCTCCTCGTTGATCTCGACCATTCGCGATAGCTTGCGCTCCGGGCCTTCCTTGACGCGGCGATTGAAGTTGCCGTCGTCGTCGCCGAGGCTGAGAAGATCTTCGGTGCTGTCGAAGCCGAAGTCCGAACCGAAGCCGTCCATGAGGGCGCCGCCGCCGCCGGCTGCACCGGCCGGTGCGAAGTCGGGCAGTTCGAGACCGGCCGATTCCGGCGAGCTGTCGCCGATGACCCCTGCCCCACCGACACCGATCGTGCGAGCCAGCGGACGCATGCCCATCCAGACCACGATAAAGGCGACGCCCAGGAAGGCCAGCGAGTTGATGATCGTCGCGAGGTTGCGGCTCAGCATGTCGAGGACGCGGACACCGCCGGAGGTACCATCATCCAGAAGCTGGTTTTCGAGGAAGTCCATTGCCGTTACAGTGACGACGTCGCCGCGGTTCGCGTCGATACCGGCCGCAGACGAGACAATGCTCTTCATCTCAGCGAGATAGGCGTCGATCTTGGCCTGGTCAGCGGGCTCGCCGACCATCTTTGCAATGCGGCCCTTGTTCACGACAACAGCGATGGACAGCTTCTCCATCTTGTAGCTGTTGCGGGTCGTGGCCGTGGTCTTGCTGTTGATTTCGTAGTTGGTCTGCTCTTCCTTCTTGTCCGACTTGTCTTCCGACTGCGGACCTGCGGTACCGCCAGCCTCAGGTGCGGCCTGCGGAACGTTCTGCTCGACCGTCGTCGCGTTGTCGGACTGCTTCTGGGAAGACTGGTTGGCTTCCTTGGTGGTACGGACGGAGCGCTCGACCTTGGATTCCGGATCGTAGGTGGTTTCCTGGATCTGCTGAGCGTCGGTGTTCAGGTTTGCCGTGACGCTGGAGCGAAAGTTGTCCATGCCGAGAAAGGGTGCGAGCGCCTTATCGATGTTGGATTCGACTTCCTGCTGAACGTTCTGGACGATCCCGAGAGAACGATTAAGCGAGTTGTTGCCGGCCTCGTCGCCGGACGCCAGCAGCTGTCCGGTGGAATCGAGAATAGTGACGTCATCGACGTCGAGCCCCGGCACGGCCGAAGCGACCAGGTGACGGATAGAGCTCGCAGCGCTTCGACCGGCCGTAGCGCTCGCGCGGATCATAACGGAAGCCGTCGGCTTCTGCTCGGCTTTACGGAAGTTTCCGACCTCCGGCATGACGATGTGGACGCGGGCAGCGTTGATGCCCGAGATCGACTGGATGGTGCGACCGATTTCACCTTCAAGCGCGCGAACGCGGGTGACTTCCTGCATGAACGACGTCAGGCCGAGCGAGCCGACCTTGTCGAACAGCTCGTAGCCGGCATTGGCGCTGTTCGGCAGACCGCGTTCGGCCAGCAGCAGACGGGCCTTGCCCGTCATTCCAGCCGGAACGGTGATGCTCGAGCCGTCAGTGCCGACTTCGAAAGACATGTTGTTTTCGGCCAGCGCCATGCTGATCTGATTGAGATCGGGGCTGTCGAGACCTACGTAAAGGGTTTCCTGGGCAGGCTTATTAACAAAAAGAGCCGCAGCCAAAACAATTGCTATTGAAAGAACACCTACACCCGCAAGCGCCAGCAAGCGGGTCCGGCCTAGCGAACCGAGGTTCTTCATGACCTGAACTAATTGATTTAACAGATTCATTCTGTTCTCGCACGATCCGTCAAAGACAAAACAGGCTTATTGCCTCATTCCTTGATAGAGACCGAAACTTGTGCGAGCGTTTCGTCAGGGCATGCTTGGAAGGCAGAGACTAGAAAAAGTCGAAGTCGCCTGCGGCCTTGCTGAGAGGCTGGGAATGGCCGTGGCGCGTGCCGCCACCGAGCGCCTTCTGCATCTCTGCAAGCTTCACGAGGCTGAGTGCCGTCGCAACATCGACGGTCCAGTTCTGCGGGATTTCTCCGGTGATCGTGTCGATGAATTCGGCAAGGCCGCGCGTCTTCTGGACAGCGAGATCGATGCCCTGCATCACCTTCATGCTGTCAGGGGCGTTCAATATGTCTGCGCCACCGATTTCGAGGAGCTGCGGCTCGATACGTTCAATAAGATAGGCAACATCATGCAGCTCGGAAACGATGCGCATGAGAAGGTCCGGCAACGCCTCCAATGGCGAGGGCGGTTCAATGGGGGCGCTAAAAGTCATATAAAAATCCTCGGTATCAGAAAAACTCGATACTAGTTTCAACCGGTTTCGGCGGAGCAGCAGGACGCTGTTCAAGAGCCACAGTCTTTTGCGTTTCAGCACCAGTCAGCGGGTATTGACGGGCACGGCCGGAAACCGGCCAGAATTCCAGCTTGCGGCCATGGTCGCCGCCGGTGCTGGAACCGACCACGGGGATTCCTTCGTCCCTCAGGAACTGCGCGGCAAAAGCGGCATTCTGCTCGCCGACATTGGAGAAGGTCGAGATGGTCTTCGCCCCTCCAAAGATCTTGGCCTCAAGGCGGTCGCGGCGCGCGCCCTGCTTCAGAAGGCCGTTGATCAGCAATTCCATCAGATGCACGCCGTAACGCGTCGCATCCCCGCCGGTCATCGGCGTGTTTCCGGTCCCCGGCAGAAGGAAATGGTTCATACCGCCCACTCCTGCCACTGGATCCCGCAGGCAAGCAGCCACGCACGAGCCAAGAATGGTCGTCAGAACCGCGTTCGGATCATTCAAGACTTTCCATTCGCCTTGGATAATGTGGACACGGCGGGCTGCTGCCTCGACTGTCATTTCAGTGCTCCGAACACGGCTTCAATGGCCGCTTTCATCTTTTCGATGGTGAACGGCTTTGCCAGCACGTTGTTGGCTCCGAGGGCTGCGGCCTTCGTGACCAATGCACGGTCGCCCTGCGCGGTCAGGATAATGAACGCTGCCTTCTTGGTGGCCGGGTTGGTGCGCACGGCCTGCAGCAGACCGAGACCATCCATCTTCGGCATGTTGAAGTCCGAGATGACCAGGTGGTGCGGCTGCTGGGCCATGATCTTCATGCCCTGTTCGCCGTCGCCAGCAGAGGTGATCTGCTTGAAACCGAGCTGGGTCAGCGCATCACTGAGCAGCAGGCGGCTGGTGACCTGATCGTCAACGATCAGAACCTTAATTTTCTCCGCTATCGACATTATTCTGTCCCTTCCTTCCGGGCGGCTGTCATTTTCAGTATTTCTTCGCCGATCGCATTCAGTGGCAGCTGATGCTCAACGGCGCCAAGCTCATAGGCAACACGGGGCATTCCGTAGACCACGCAGGTCTTTTCGTTCTGACCGATGGTGCGCGCGCCGGCATGGCGCATTTTCAGCAGGCCAGCCGCGCCATCGCGGCCCATGCCTGTCAGGATCACGCCGACCGAGTTACGGCCGGCAAGTTCTGCGACGGAATCGAACAGCACATCGACAGAAGGGCGATGGCCATTGACAGGGTCGCGTTCGACGAGCCGGCAGTGCGGCGCCGAGACATTGGCGACCTGCAGGTGTCGTTCACCTCCTGGTGCCAGATAAATCTTGCCAATTTCCAAACGTGCGCCGTCCGTCGCCTCTTCGACCACAGGCGCGCAGAGGCGGTTCAGCCGTTCCGCGAAGCTTTTGGTGAAGGTCGGCGGCATATGCTGGGTGATCACCGTCGGCGGGCAATTGGCCGGAAACTTCTGCAGAACCGCGATCAGAGCCTCGACACCGCCGGTCGATGAGCCGATTGCGACGATCTTGCGGCCGACGCGGAAATCGGCAACTGCGGGCGGCGCGACGGGAGCCGCGGCCGGGCGCTGGGTGAACTGGCGCTGGGTGCGGGCCGCAGCCTTGACCTTTTCGGCGAGATCGCCGAACGGGCGCAGATCGCCGGGTGCCGGCTTTCCGATACAGTCGAAAGCACCGATCTCAAGCGCTGCAAGGCTGGCCTCGGCTCCGCGATGCGTCAGTGTCGATACCATGATCACCGGCATCGGGCGCAGGCGCATGATCTTCTCGAGGAAATCGAGACCATTCATGTTAGGCATTTCGATGTCGAGCGTGACGACATCGGGATTAAGCTTCTTGATCGCCTCGCGGGCTTCAAGCGCATCGCCGGCCTGGCCGATGACGCTGACATCCGGATCGGCGCTCAGCACAGCCGTAATCAGGCCGCGCATGGTCGGTGAATCATCGACGACGAGGACCCTTGCAGGAGCACTCATGCCTTCCTCCCAACACCCTTCGTGGTGTAGCGGTAGGTGGTGATACCGATATTGTCGAAGACGTTCTTGGCGTCACCGGACACGCGCTCGGAATGGCCGATGTAGAGATGGCCACCCTCAGGCAGAAGCTCGGCGAAGCGGGACCAGATCTTCATCTGCGTCGGCTCATCGAAATAGATCACCACGTTGCGGCAGAAGATGACGTCGAACTTGCCCTTGAAGGGCCACTGCGCCATCAGGTTCAATTCATTGTAGGTGATAAGGCGCTTGACGCGGTCATCAACCTGGAATTTGCGGCGGCCCTGGATATCGACTTCCGAGAACCATTGCTTGCGCATGGCGGGAGACACCGTTTCCAGCGCGCTCTCGTCGTAGGCGCCCTGGCGGGCAATCGCCAGGATCTTCGGATCGATATCGGTCGCCAGGATCTTGAAGTCGTAGTCGGCGATATTGGGCATCATCGCCAAAACCGTCAGCGCGATCGAATAGGGCTCCTGACCATCCGACGAGGCAGCCGACCAGATGCGAACGCGGCCGCCCATCTTTGCGCGATGCAGGAGCTCCGGCAGGACATTGTCGCGCAGATGATCGAAGTGATGGTTTTCGCGGAAGAAACGCGTGAAATTGGTCGTCAGATGCGACAGCATTTCACGGCGCGGCGCAGCACCCGAGGGCGAAGCCACCAGAGAACAGTATTCACGGAAACCCGACAGGCCAAGGCTGCGGATATGCTTTGACAGGCGCGAATAGACGAGCGACGCCTTCGTTTCGTTGAGAAAGATCCCCGCGTCCGAGTAGATCATGGCGGCGATCTCCGAGAGGTCGCGGCGGGTCAGCGGATATTCGCCGCTCGCCAGAACCTCGTCAGGACTTCCCTGCCGCACATCTTTTGCACTCATTACGGTCATGCGGCTTCGCTTTCGGCTTCCGGGAAGAGGGCTTCAAGTTCGATAAGGCAGATCATCCGCTTGTCGATTGCCAGGATGCCACGGGCAAACTGGCGCTGGATATCGGATGAGATTTCAGGCGTCGGCTGAATGTTTTCGTCCGTCACAGTCAGAATGTCTGACACGGCATCGACCAGCAGACCGACGACCTTCCGTTTGACCTGCGCCACGATAATGACGTGGCGGGCCGACGGTACAGTCGCCCTCATTCCGAGGCGGGCCGACAGATCGATGATCGGCAGGACCGCGCCACGAAGATTGATGACACCCTTCATGTAGCCGGGCGCATGCGGCATTTCTGTCGCAGGCGTCCATCCGCGAATTTCGCGGACCGACATGATATTCACGCAAAATTCCTGCTCACCGATGCGGAAGGCGATGAGTTCGCTATCCCCTTGGTTCAGATTTTTCACGCCGTAGGACATTGTCTTAACCTGCCGCCGCCAAGGAGATTTCTTGCTTCAGGGCCTGGCCGCGCGATGCGCCGACCACCGCATCGACGTCGAGGATGAGCGCCACGCGGCCATCTCCGAGGATCGTTGCAGCCGCGATACCCGGAACGTGGGTATAGTTGGCTTCCAGGCTCTTGATGACGACCTGGCGCTGACCCTGAATGGCATCGACCATCAGAGCGCGCTGACCGCCACCTTCGGATTCCACCAGCAGGGCGACACCTTCGACAGGGTTTGCCTGGGTGGCGCGGAAGTTGAGGATCCGGCCCACATCCACCAGCGGGCAGAAGGAGTTGCGGATCGAGATCAGGCGATGGCTCGCACCGAAGGAGTGGATCGCAGCCGCTTCCGGCTGCAATGTCTCGACGATTGCCGTCAGCGGCACGACCAGCGTCTGGCCGGCGACCGTGACGACCATGCCGTCGAGGACGGCGAGTGTCAGCGGCAGGCTCATCGTGAAGACCGATCCATGGCCCGGCTTCGAGGTGATGTTGATGCGGCCGCCGAGCGCCTGGATCGAGCGCTTGACGACGTCCATGCCGACCCCGCGGCCGGAGATATCGGAGATCTTGTCGGCCGTGGAGAAGCCCGGCAGGAAGATCAGGTTGTCGATTTCTTCATCCGACAGGTTGGCATCGGCCGGGATCAGCTCGTTGGCAATTGCCTTCTGCTTGACCTTTTCGCGGTTGATGCCGGCGCCGTCGTCGGCGAGTTCGATCAGGATGCGGCCCGAACGATGCTTTGCCGTCAGGCGAACCGTGCCTTCCGGATTCTTTCCGAGCGCCGTGCGCTTCTCCGGGCTTTCGACGCCGTGGTCGACTGCGTTACGGATCATGTGCGTCAGCGGTTCGGCAAGCTTGTCAATGACCGTCTTGTCGACTTCGGTGTTTTCACCTTCGGTGATCAGGCGGATCGACTTACCGGTCATGTCGGCGATTTCGCGGACGATACGCGACATACGCTGGAAGACCGGCTTCACCGGCTGCGCGCGGATCGCCATGACCGAGTCCTGGATCTCGCGGGTGAGCTGCTGCAGCTCCTCGAGGCCCATGTTGACGGCAGACGTACCGGTCGCGTCGTTTTCGATGACACTCTGCGAGAGCATCGCCTGATTGATGACGAGCTCGCCGACGAGGTTGATCAGGCGGTCGACGCGATCGAGATCGACGCGGATCGTCTGGCCGGCGCTGGCGGCAGCGGCGTTGTTCTGGGCAGCGGCTGCGGCAGCAGCGCTGGCAGCGGCGGCCGATTCCTTCTTCTCGACGCGGGAAGCGGCAGCAGCCATTTGCGTGACGTTGGAAGCCGTCTCGGCGGCGGCAACAGCAGCAGCGGCATCCGACTTTGCCGTTTCGGCAGGTGCTTCAGCGCCTTCGTCGAGAACGGAGAGATCGAAGGGAACCGGCACCATCGGCAGTTCGTCGTTGGAAGCTTCGGCGGCCTTGGCGTCTTCGACAGGGGTGATCGTCAGATCGCAATCCCACTCGGCAAATTCGAAGACGGTACGGATGGCGTCTTCACCCTTGTCCGTGCGGAGCGTAACGTTCCAGAAGAAATAGGCCGCTTCCGGGTCGATCTCGTCGATGCCGACGAGAGCGTCCGTGTTGCAGTAGATGCTCATCTCGCCGAGGCGGGAAAGATCGCGCAGCAGGAGGGTAGCGTCGTTACCCTTCGAGTAGAGATCCGAGCGCGGCTTGAAGACGATCTCGTAGGCCGGCAGATCGGAACCGGCTTCTTCTTCGTCGCCGAAATCGCCGAAGGAGAACGGGATCGGCTGGAAGCCGCTGTCGTCGGTCGGTACGGGCGCTGCAGCAACCGGTGCCGGAGCGGGCTTTGCGGCGGGCTTCGGGGCCGGGGCTTCGGCAGCAGCGGCGGCCGACGGTATTTCGCCGTGCGCCAGCGCTTCAAGTTCCTTCACCAGGCCGCGGCTGCGCGTTTCGTCGACGCTGCCGCCGTCGCGGGCGGCGTTGGTCAGATCCGCCAGAACGTCGGCCGACTTCAGCATGACCTTCAGGACGTCCTGGTTGGGCTCAAGCTTGTTGGAACGAACGCAATCAAGTGTAGTCTCGAACACATGGGCGAAGGCGACGAGATCGTCCAGACCGAAGGCGCCAGCGCCGCCCTTGATCGAGTGGACGGCACGGAACACCGCGTTGACGGTTTCCGGATCGCGATCGCCATCATTCAGTTTCAGCAGACCGGATTCCAGTTCGGCGAGCTGTTCCTCGCACTCCTGAAAAAAGATCTCTTTGATTTCGTTCATATCCATAGGAGAAGTTCCTGGGTTTAAGCGGTTACACGCTCAATGGCATCGATCAGCTTGGCAGGGTCGAAAGGCTTGACGATCCAGCCTGTCGCACCGGCCTGGCGGGCACGGTTCTTCTTTTCAGCGTCGCTTTCGGTGGTCAGCACCAGGATCGGAATCGCACGGTACTTTTCGTTGCGGCGAACGCCTTCGATGAAGCCAAAACCGTCGAGACGCGGCATGTTGATGTCGGTGACGATGACGTCAGGGTTGGATTCTTCGAGGACTTCGAGGCCCTCGACGCCGTCTTCCGCCTGGATCGTCTCGAAGCCCGCATTGTTGAGCGTCACGAGAAGCATGTTTCGGATCGTCCGTGAGTCATCCACGGTAAGCACTTTTTTCTTCATTGCCGGATCTCCTTGGCAAGCAGGTGGTCTACATCGACGCCGACCAGCTGCATGGTTTTTTCGAATGCATCAGACATCTTCGAGAAGCTGAACGACAGCTTGTCCTGATCCCAGGTCTTCTCTGCTGCCAGCAATACCTGCGTGCACAGACCGCCGACCCGCTCGACGCTGGACGCATCGATAACGATGTCGCTACCGCGCATTGCCAGAAGCTTGTCGCGCAGTGGCGCCGCTTCATTGAGGTCGAGTATCGCTGCAAGATTAAGCGTCTTGCCGCTCTTCTTCGCTGCCATCAGCCTGTCCTTGTTTCCTTGTGTCCCGCCCTCGAATGCGAGCGGCCCTCATATTCAGATAGGTTAGTAAACATTCCGCCCTCCGAGGCCTGAAACCTGGCGGGAAAAACCGAAATCTTCGTTGTCGTATTGCTCGTCGAGCGTCATCGGCCGGGCAGCGATCTCGACACGCGGCTGGACCGCCGGACGGGCGATCTTCTGGCGCACCGGCTGCGCATTTTCGCGAGCGATGCGGAATTCGCGGATCGTCTGGCCGAGTTCCAGGATGACGGTATGCAGGTGGTCGGCGCCATCGGCCGAATTGCGGGCGACGCCTGCGCTTGCCGCAACATCGGCGCCAAGGTTTTTCACGTCACCGGTCAGCGCATCGAG
Organism: Rhizobium sp. 01L410; assembly: GCF_056400165.1. Classification (NCBI taxonomy): domain Bacteria; kingdom Pseudomonadati; phylum Pseudomonadota; class Alphaproteobacteria; order Hyphomicrobiales; family Rhizobiaceae; genus Rhizobium; species Rhizobium sp. 01L410. Next base: position 39,421 of record NZ_JBFTST010000018.1, on the reverse strand, counting down.
GCTCGCCGCGTGCTCACCGGTATTTGCGGCAATGGTGGTGATCGCCTCGTTGATGCCGGTGACCTGGCGGACGATGCTGCCGATCGAATCCTGCGTGCGGCCGACCATCTGTACGCCGGCATCGACCTGTGCCTTGGTGGTAGAGACCAGCGTCTTGATTTCACGGGCTGCTTCCGCCGAACGTTGCGCCAGAGCCCGGACTTCCTGAGCGACGACGGCAAAGCCGCGGCCGGAATCACCGGCGCGCGCCGCTTCGATACCGGCATTGAGCGCCAGAAGGTTGGTCTGGAAGGCAATCTCGTCGATCGTGCCGATGATCTGGCCGATCTTTTCCGCCGACTGCTCGATATCGGCCATGGCGGATATCGCCCGGCCGACGACAGCGCCACTTTCCTCGGCGGCAACACGCGTCGAGGCTGCGGCCTGTTCGGCAGCGCGGCTTCCCGCTGCACCCTGGCGGACGCTTTCGGCGATGGCCTGTAGTGCAGCGGCCGACGACTGCAGCTCGTCAGCTTGCCCGGCGGCGCGTCCAGCAAACCCCTTCGAGACATCCGAGAGCGAGCGCGTCGATAGCTCTGCTCTCTGTGTCCGGTCGGAGATCTGCGTGAATTCTGCCTGCAGGGTGTCGAGCGCACTATTGAGAGCGGCGGCAATCTCGGCATGAGCGCCGTCAGTCTCGACAGGTGCGCGCACCGTGAGATCGCGGGCGACGAGACCGTCGATGACATCGGCGAAGATGCGGGCGACGTCGTCCTTGTCCTTGGCGCGCTGTTCCGAGAGCAGATGTGCCTGCGATGCGCGCAAAGCATTGAAGCGAAGCGACACGGCGATTTCGACATCGACCATGACCAGGCGGATGATCGCGGTCATCATCCCGGTGATTTCCCTGGCGCGGCGCTTTGCACCTGGAAGCAGCGGCTTGCCGGCAAGATCGCCTGCGAGGCCCGAGATCAGATGCTCCAGCATGACGCCGTGACCGGCGACGTGCCAGCGCGGGTCGAGGCCCATCTTGCTTTCGGTATCGGACAGAACCTTGACGCGCTCGGCATACAGACCGTCGAACCGGGCATCGGTCAGCACATCCCAGTGCGACGATTGCAGGTCGTGCAGCCGGTCGAGCTGGCGGTCGTTCTGAAAATTTTCTGCCGCATCAGGGAAAGCCTGGAAGCGCTGAAAGAGATCGCGCAGGCCGCTCTTCAGCTGGCCCTCGAGCAGCGGGCGGTGACGGCGGACAAGCTCGCATTGCTCGGCATCGAGGCCGGCAAAGCGCAGGCGGTCGCGGAGGCTGCCTGCCTGTGCGCCCTTGGCCTGATCTGATGGCATATCCTGCCGCAATGCCTGTCCCCAACAACATCCGGACCTTGTCCGGTGAAAAAACCGTTTTGCTCCATCCGACGAGCACAATGCAGGGAGGCCTTTGTCACCGGCATATGGCCGGAGAACAGGCGTCTCCCATCAACAGAAATCTGTTTCGGAAAAGAGATGGATACCGGATCGAGCCGGTACGGCGGGACGGCGTCATGCCTGGTGGGAACGAGCAACATTTCCCATTCCGACGTGTATCGCAATGTTTATGGTTAATTCCTTGCTTGAAGGTTAATGCGGATTTTAATCAGCCAAGCTTTTGAAAGCATTCCTGAGCCTACAAACGAAATAGTCCCAAGGAGTTGCAGGCATGCTACAAGTCCTGCGCAAGCTTTGTGTTATATCCCACCCTTAAGACATGACATGATGTCGTTAAGGATAGAGCAATGATTGTTCTCGGACTGGGATCCTGCCTCATCGCAATCGCTACGCTGGCCGCCGTTGCCCTGCTCGATCAAATCGAAGCACGCCGCGGCTCAAGCGATCTGCGCGTTCTCTGAAAAGCCTTTCGCTGCGGCATAGTGCGGCTTTCTGAGCTGCCCTTGTTGGCAGCCCTGCCCGGCTGATGTATGGCAAGCGCCTTAACCAGCGGAAGTACCATATGTCAGCCAGAACCGGCCTTTTCATCATTCTTGCCGTCACCCTGTGGCGCATTGTGACGTTGCATTTCGACACGACGGATTTCTTCGTCGACGAGGCGCAATACTGGTTCTGGTCGCAAAATCTCGATTTCGGTTACTACTCGAAGCCGCCAATGATCGCCTGGTTCATCCGCGCCTTCACTGCTCTCGGCGGGTCGAGCGATATCTTCTGGGTGCGTGTCGGCGGCCCGATTGTGCATGCGGCAACCGCCGTTTTGCTGATGAAGCTTGCCAAGCGCTTCGCCGGTCCCGAGATCGAAGGCTGGACGGGCGCGATCTATGTGACGATGCCTGCGGTGGCGCTGTCTTCCGTGTTCTTCTCCACCGACGTGGTGCTGCTGTTCTTCATGACGATCGGCCTCTGGGCCTATGCGGGCCTGACGAAAAAGCCGTCGGTCGGCCTGGCGCTTTTGATGGGGGCTGCGTTCGGATGCTCGTTCCTATCCAAATACGCGATCCTTTTCGTCGTTCCCGGCGGACTCATCGCCCTGCTGTTCGTGCCGGCCGCGCGCATCGCCTGGCGCGACTTCTTCATTTCCGTGGTAACGGCGCTTGTTTTTGCGGCGCCGAACCTCTGGTGGAACTTCACGCATGATGCGACCACCGTTCGCCACACCGAAGACATCGCCAAATGGGACAAGATGAAGCTCGACTTCGCCGGAGCCGGAGAGTTCTTCGCCGCACAATTCGGCGTCGTCGGACCGATCATCTTCTTCGCGATGCTTTGGGCGGCGTGGCGGATGATCAGAGGCAGAAGCGGCGAAACCGAGAAACTGCTCGTCTGGTTCTCGCTGCCGGTCGTCTTCCTGATCACGCTGCAGGCTTTCGTCGCCAAGGCCGAGGCGAACTGGGGCGTCACGGCCTATGTCGCAGGCACCGTGCTTGCCGTCTCCATCCTTGCGCAGCTATGGCCGAAGGGCCTCAAGATTTCGCTCAGCATCGGCGCATTTGCGAGCATCGTCTTCCCGCTTGCGACGATCTTCGCGCATCAACTGGTGCTGCCGGGCGGCAATGAGATCATGAAACGCTATCTCGGCCGTGCCGATATCAGCCGCGAGGCCGCCGAGCTGGCGAAGCAGGCGGGCGCCGCGGCAATCGTCACCGACAACCGTGATTTCATCGCCGACATGTTCCACACGCTGCGCGCCGATCCGGTGAAGGTATACGCCCGGCCGCCGGCCGATTTCCCGAAGAGCTACTACGAGCAGAATTTTGCCCTGCCCGCGGGATCTCAGGAGCCGGTGCTGTTCGTCAGCCGTTACGAACTCACCTGCACCAATGGCGGCACCGCTGAGCTCGTGAAGAGCTGGCAGCCCGCCAATGGCTACTATCGCGGCAAGACTATCTATGCCTACAAGACGCCGGGCACCTGCTTTGACAAGCAATCGTAGCAGATAGCTTAACCGGTATTTCGCGGGGGCAGGCATAGGCCGGTCCCCGCCCCCTCGACATCGACGAATTTCACGCCGCCATCCTCGAAGGCGAGGCGCAGCTGTGCCTCCGTCGCACGATGGATTTCGTGGTGCCGTCCCTCGTAGTCGCGTATCGTGCTGCGCGAGACCGCGGCCTTGTCTGCAAGGTCGCTCTGCGTCCAATCGAGCAGGCCACGTGCTGCGCGGCATAAAGCAGGCGTCAGAATTGTTTCTTTTGCGCCTTGACCCATGATTTTAAGTCACCCATATTGGTCAACATAAGCCATATATGTCATGTTTTGAACGGGAATGCCAGATCGGGAGATTGCGATGCCGCACGATACACCTTTGATTTCGACAATTGTCGGGGGTCTCGTGCTGGCGTTTATCTTCGGCGCCATTGCCAACAGGCTGAAATTGCCGCCGCTCGTGGGTTACCTGCTCGCCGGTATCCTCGTTGGCCCGCACACGCCTGGCTATGTGGCTGACCAGAATCTCGCGCCCGAACTTGCCGAAATCGGCGTTATCCTGCTGATGTTCGGCGTCGGTCTGCATTTCTCGCTGAAAGACCTCCTCTCCGTTCGCGGCATCGCGGTTCCCGGCGCGATCGTGCAGATTGCCTTTGCGACACTGCTCGGCTGGGGTCTGGGCTGGCTGATGGGATGGCCGACGGGCGGCAGTCTCGTCTTTGGTCTCGCTCTCTCCGTCGCCTCGACAGTCGTCCTTCTCAAAGCATTGCAGGAGCGGCGGCTGGTCGAGACGGAGCGCGGCAAGATCGCCGTCGGCTGGCTGATCGTCGAAGATCTTGCGATGGTTCTGGCTCTCGTTCTCATCCCGGCCGCCGCCAGCATCGGCGGTGGTGAGCATGCGACGGTCGAGCCGCTGTCTGCTGGTCTCAACCGGTTGCTCGGGCTCGACCTCGGCATTGGTGGCATCATCGGCATGACGCTGGTTAAGGTAGCGCTGTTCGTGGCGCTGATGCTGATCTTCGGGCGAAAGCTGATCCCCTGGACGATGCATCGCATCGCTCATACCGGTTCGCGCGAGCTCTTCCGCCTAGGCGTTCTGGCAATCGCGCTCGGCGTGGCCTTCGGCGCCTCGAAGATGTTCGGCGTTTCGCTGGCGCTCGGTGCCTTCTTCGCCGGCATGGTGCTTGCCGAAAGCGAGCTCAGCCACCGCGCCGCCCAGGAAAGCCTGCCGCTACGCGACGCTTTCGCGGTTCTGTTCTTCGTTTCCGTCGGCATGCTGTTCGATCCGAACATCCTGATCGAAAAGCCGCTGCCGGTTCTAGCCACTGTCTTCATCATCGTCATCGGCAAATCGGTTGCAGCCTTGCTGATCGTGCTGCTGTTCCGGAAATCCGTGAGCACCGCGCTGACGATTTCCGCAAGCCTTGGTCAGATCGGCGAATTCTCCTTCATTCTGGCGGCTCTCGGCGTCGATCTCGGCCTGCTGCCGGAAGAAGGCCGCGACCTGATCCTTGCAGGTGCGATCATCTCGATCATCCTCAATCCGGCGCTTTTCTATCTCTGCGATCGCATCAAGCCGCTTCTGGAGCGGCCGAAACGCGAGGAAGCGCCCGTGGAGGCTGCACCGGCCGAACCCGTCGAGCCTGAAGACGAGGTCCTTCCAACGGCACTGTCCGGCCACGCTATCCTTGTCGGCTATGGCCGCGTCGGCAGCATCGTCGGTCAGAACCTCAAATCCTCGGGCACGCCTTTCCTTGTCATCGAGGATGCGGAAAAGCGGATCGAGGAGCTGAAGGCACAGGGCGTGGAAACAGTAATGGGCAATGCCGCCGCCCGCGAAGTGCTCGATCTTGCCAACCTGACGGGCGCCCGTAGCCTTGTCATCGCCATTCCGAACGCCTTTGAGGCATGCCACGTCGCCGAGCTTGGCCGCGCGGTCAACCCGTCCATCCTCATCGTCGCGCGCGCCCATTCGGATGCAGAGGTCGAGGCGTTAAAGCAGTATGGCGCCGATACCGTGATCATGGGCGAACGAGAAATCGCCATGGGAATGGTTGACCGGCTGGCTCAAGTGCATCATGACAGTCCAGCCTATGAAGATGGGCCGGAGACTGATACAATTCCGCCAGCGGTCACAGAGCCGCCAGCGAAAGAATGACGGGTTTTTGCGCTTTTGAGCCGGTTTGAGAGCGAGATCGCAAGGAATGATGAGGGAATGCCGGATGCGCGCCGCCTGAGCGCTCGCATCGCCGTTTCCCTCGTGCTTGCAATCTTTGCCTATCTCGGCCTGCTGCTTGGCGGAAACCTTATTCTCGGACCCGATTCCCAGACCAACAATGCGTTGAGTGCACCTGGGAAGGAAACGCAGCCGCTGCAGCTGACGGCGCGTGAAGCCGTTCGCGGGCTGCTTGCTACCGACCGCAAGATCGCGCCAAAGCAGACGCTGCACGATTCCGATGCAGCCGCGCTGCCGCTTCTTCCACATCTCGAATTCGCCGAATGGCCGGCACCTGCGACTGCGGGCGTCACCGATACGGCCACCCGGCCCGCCGCCACGGCGGCCCATCAGCCTCGCGCACCGCCGCTCGCCTGATTTTCCGCGCCACTCGCGCTTCAAGAACATGCAGAGACACAGCCAGCGCCTTGCGCCGGCCTACTTTTATTCAAGGATCAGATAGAATGCGCAATTCACCATGGCTGGTGTTCACCTATTCGGTGATCATCGTGCTCGGCCTCATCATCGCGCTGCCGAACGTGCTGTCGCAAAGCACCCTCAGCAGGCTGCCGGCCTGGCTGCCGCATAGCCAGGTCTCCCTCGGCCTCGACCTTCGCGGCGGCTCGCACCTCGTTCTCGAAGTCGACGAAGCCGATCTGACCAAGGAACGGCTGCAGACCCTGCTGCAGGACGCCCGCCGCGTTCTGCGCGAAAAGAGCATCCAGACGAAGTCGATCGTTCTCAACAACAACCAGATCGTCGTTACCCCTGTTGATCCGGAACAGAGCGGCGCAGCGGTTACCCAGCTGCAGACGCTCGGCAACCCGATCAGCACGGGCCTCAGCGCCGGTCAGTCCGATCTCTCGGTCACGACCAACGGCGGCAACGTGATCGTCGCCTTCTCGCCGGCCGGTCTCGCAAGCCATGTCGATTCCGCCGTTCAACAGAGCCTTGAAGTCATCCGCCAGCGCGTCGACCAGGTTGGCGTTGCCGAACCGACGATCCAGCGCATCGGCGCGAACCGCGTTCTCGTGCAGCTGCCGGGCGCGCAGGATCCGTCGCGTCTGCGCCAGCTCCTCGGCTCGACCGCCAAGATGTCGTTCCACATGCTTGCCCCGAACAACCAGCCGGGTCCTGGTGTGACCATGCTGAAGGACGACAAGGGCGAGAGCTATCCGGTTCTCGACCGTGTCGAAATCTCCGGCGACCGCCTCTCGGATGCCCGCGTCGGCTTCGACCCGAATACGCATGAGCCGATCGTCAGCTTCCGCTTCGACAGCGCCGGTGCAACCCGCTTTGCCGATATCACCCGCCAGAATGTCGGCAATCCCTTCGCCATCGTTCTCGACGACAAGGTGCTGAGCGCGCCGGTCATCCGCGAACCGATCACCGGCGGCTCCGGCCAGATTTCCGGCAGCTTCTCGGCGGATACCGCAACGACGCTTGCAGCCATGCTGCGCGCCGGCGCCCTGCCCGCCAAGCTGACCGTCATCGAAGAACGCACCGTCGGTGCAGACCTCGGCGCCGATGCGATCCGCATGGGTATCTATTCGGGCATCGTCGGCTTCGTCCTCGTCGCCCTCTTCATCTTCGTCCTCTATGGCAAGTGGGGCTTCCTCGCGAACTTCGCCCTGCTGATCCACACGATCCTCACCTTCTCGGCCCTCACGCTGGTCGGCGCGACGCTGACGCTGCCGGGTATTGCCGGTATCGTGCTCGGCATCGGTCTGGCCGTTGACGCGAACGTTCTGATCAACGAGCGCATCCGCGAAGAAACGCGCAAGGGCAAGAGCGCCTTTGCCGCTATCGACACCGGCTTCCGCCGCGCCTACTCCACGATTATCGACGGCAACATGACGGCGCTGATTGCCGCCGCCATCCTGTTCTGGTTCGGCTCCGGCCCGGTCCGCGGCTTCGCCGTTACCATGGCTCTCGGCCTGATCATCTCGATGTTCACCTCGGTCGCCTTCGTTCGCGTCACGATGATCGAGATTACACGCCGCCAGAAGCTCAAGGTTCTGAACATCAAGCCGCTGCTGCCAATGATGTTCAACCCCTACGGCCGCCACATCCAGTTCATGAAGGCACGCTTCTTCGGCGTCAGCGTCTCGGCGCTGCTTTCGATCGCATCCGTCATCCTCTTCATCCATCCGGGCCTCAACTATGGCGTCGATTTCCGTGGTGGTATCCAGATGTCGGTCAAGACGACCGAGGCGGCCGATCTCGGCAAGTTCCGCGAAGGTCTGAACAGCCTTGGCCTCGGCGAAGTCTCCCTGCAGTCCTATGGTGACAACAACACCATGGCCGTGCGCGCACAGCGCCAGGACGGCGGCGAAGAAGCCCAGACCGTTGCTGTCGAGAAGCTGAAGAACGAGATCGTCAAGATCGATCCGTCGGCGACGGTGACTGGCACCGACGTCATCGGCCCGAAGGTCTCTGGCGAACTCGCATGGGCCGGCATCCTGTCCGTTGTCATCGCCAGTCTGGCGATGCTCGCCTATATCTGGGCGCGCTTCGAATGGCCGTTTGCGGTCGGCGCAATCGTCACGCTCGTTCTCGACGTGACGAAGGCGATCGGCTTCTTCGCGCTGACGGGCCTGGACTTCAACCTGACCGCTATCGCGGCGATCCTGACGCTTGTCGGCTACTCGGTGAACGACAAGGTCGTCGTTTACGACCGCATGCGTGAAAACATGCGTCTCTACAAGTCGATGCCGCTGCGCGAGATCATCGACCGCTCGATTAACGAGACGCTGGCCCGAAGCCTCTACACCAACGCGACGGCCTTCCTCGCGCTGCTACCGATGGCGATCTGGGGCGGCAGTGCCGTCGAAAGCTTCGCGATCCCGATGGTATTCGGCATTCTCGTTGCCGGAGCGTCGTCGATCTTCATCGCAGCCCCGATCCTGCTGTTCCTTGGCGACTGGCGCCGCCGCCACGCCAAGCCGGCGACAGACGCCAAGCCGGAAGCCGAGATCATTCCTCCGGCACCGGCAGAGCCGCGCAAGTCGATCGGCTAAAAACCGGTTGCTAACAAAAGCTTGAGGCGGGCGCCGGTTGCGGAACCGGCGCCCGCTTTCTATGGTGCTCCCAAGGTCGAGGGGAGATACCGCCATGTCATCCAGCACGACGCCGGAAGAGACCAGGAACACCGAGGAGCGGATCCGCCGCTTCCTGGCCGTGGCCTCTCACGACCTGCAGTCTCCGCTCCGTCACATCGCGATGTATTCCGAAATCCTGCTTGAGGATCTCGAAGGCCGGATCAGCGCCGACGAGAAGCAAAGCCTGACGACCATTCTCGAAAAGGTGCAGACGGCGCAGAAGCTGACCAAGGCACTGATGACTTTTGCATCGGGCACCCCGCAGGCCGCACGCGAGAATGTGGATCTGACCATCGCTTCTGAGACCGGGTGGTCTGAAGCCACGGCGGAGTTTCCAGAGAGCAAAGCCGTGCTGGCTCATCGCGGGCTGCCGGAACTGCGAACCGACCCCACCTTGCTGACGGCCGTGCTGAAGCAGCTCTTCGTCAACGCGATTGCCCATGGCGAGCGAGAGGACCTTCGGGTGGAAGTCGGGGCTGTGCGCGATAGCGGAGAGCTCGTCATTTCCGTCACCGATAACGGCCGGGGCATCGATCCCGCGCATCAGGCACGCATTTTCGAGGCGTTCTGGAAGCTGCCAAAAGCCGGAACAGTTCCCGGGCCGGGACTTGGCTTGACGGTTTGCCGTGAGCTGGCCGCGGCGCTTGGCGGCACGGTGAAGCTTGCGGCATCATCCGCCAGCGGCAGCCGGTTCGAAATCCGTCTGCCTGCCTGAGCCGTCAGATCGTGTAGTCATCCTTCCAGAAATCCGGGACGTCGTAGGTCACGTATTCACGGATGATATATTGCAGCGTCCGCGCATCCATCTCGTCCTTGCCGATACGGAAATCGACCCCGTAATCCGGAAACTGCTGGAAATACCCGTCCGAAATATCGGTCGAGATCACGCCGATGGGGCCGGTATAGCCGATACCGCGCAATTCCGGCACCGTCTCGCGGAAATCGGCATTCGGAAGCAGCCGGTTGTCGAGCAGGATCAGATCATAGCGCGCAGCCTTGATCTTCTCGAGGGCGTCACCGATCGACTGGGCGTATTCGACATCGACGGCCGGCTCCGAGAGGCTGCCGATCTTCTTCTTCAGTGAACGGAATTCAATGAACTCGTCGTCCACGAACAGGACCTTAACGGTCCGCCCGGCGCTTGTCTCGCCTGCCATACCATCCCCTCCGGTCACGAAACGAGCCCGTTCCGGAGCGCTATGGCTACCATATGTACGCGGTTGACCGCGTCGAGCTTTCTGACTGCCGCCGTAATATGCGAATTCACCGTATGCTCCGACAAACCGAGAATGATGGCGATCTCAGCAGAGGTCTTGCCTTCGCTCGTCCATTTGACGATCTCGGCTTCGCGCTGCGTCAGACGTCCAGACATTTCCTGGGTCAAGATTTCCTCGTACAGCTTGTCGAAGATACGCATGACGTCAAGCAGGACGTCGGCGATCTCGCTCTGGTCCGGCTCCTGGCGAACGCCGCTGAGCACCAGACAGTATCGCCGCCCCTCTGGCGTAAAGAGCGGAATCAACAGAAACGTGTTGCCGTTGAATTCGTTGAACACCAGATCGGCGGGATAACCTTCCAGCTGCGCGCTCTTGCCGAAAACCGGTGACGTGAGGAACTGCGCGGATTTCGCCTTGATCGCCCCCAGCGCCTCCTTCAGTGTACGGATAAACAGCGTCGCACGCCGCTCCGCCACGTTGGTGATGACGATTTCACGCTCTCCGAACGGCGCTGCCGCCTCGGAAATCTTTGCCAGAACGAAATTGTCGAAATGGTAGTGGTGTGCCGCCGCCTTGAACAAGCGGAAGAAATCGGTCCGGTTGATGGCCCGGTTCAGCTCGGGCCCAGTATGAAAAGGAACAGCCGCAGCATTGGTCATTCCGGCAACCTTACCTCGAAACTTCCAGAAGTCACTCCACACCATCCCGAAATCTTGGGATATACGTCCTAAACGCGAACAGTTACAAAAAAACCGAGACAGTTGATGGGGATAACGGGACGGGGACTTCCCAGTATCCCAAGGCAAACAAGCCCATCAATTTCTCAACCGCAAGTGATGCAAAGGCAGATATACTGAAATCGTAGTCTTACCTAGGTATCGCATTTTTCGTTGTTCATGATCTCATGAGTAGCGGGAAAAGTGCCGGAAGTAAGCGCGAGAGAGCCGATAGATCCATTCAGCTAAGGGGTTGGCTGAAGTTCGTGGCGGCGAATATGGGTCAGTCGGCTCTCTCAGCGCTCAAATCACTCCTCTTCCTCTTGGTTGTATCTTGGGACGCTGAACAAGCCTTGTCAATTGGCGTTTCAGCGCGCTGTCGCGTGTTCGGGCACCTCGCGCCTACACCAGTTGATTGAGAAGACTATCGTTCAAATTCAAAGGCTTCTGCAGGTAGATATGGGCGCCGGCTTCCAGCGAGCGCTCCCGGTCCTCATCGGCATCCGAACCGCTGCATATGCCAAGCTTCACCGATGCGAAGCGGGGATCGAGGCTGACCCTGCGTACCAAAGCAAGACCGTCGTCGAGAGGCATGTAGAGATCGGCGATCAGCAGATCGGGAAGCGGCTCGCCCACGGCATGACGCGCCTCCAGCATCTCCCAGACCGGCTGCGCCTGGGAAAACGACACAAGCTCGGCGGTGAAGGCGCCCTTCCGGTGCATGTAATCGAGATAGAAGAGATCATCCTTGCTATCATCGATGTAGAATATCAAGGGCATAGCCGCTTCACCCAGTCGCCACCGGCGATGTCCCGCCTGTTTCGCGATGCGACAATAAAGATACTTCGCTAAGAATCGTTATCAACCTCCCCTGAATCGGCAGAGGAAAGACGTACACAACCTTACGTTTCCTATTGTGTATTCGGTCATTTCGGAAAAGATGACCCGAATTCAGGAGGATCGACCGCGTGTGGAATGCCGCCAGCTTGAGGGACGAAGCGCAGAAGAAGGGCCACTACCGCGTGGCCGCGATTGCCATCGGAACGCTCATCACGCTTCTCGGCATCTGCGCGATCACCGGCTGGCTGCTTGAAGTCGAGGTCATCGTCTCCGTCGTGCCGGAATTTCCGGCGATGGCGTTCAATACGGCGCTCTGCTTCGTGCTCTCCGGTCTGGCATTGGCGGGATCGGTATCGAAGCTGCAGCGTCTGAACATGGCGGCGTCCCTGATCTCGCTGTGTGTGGCGGCAATCACCGTGACGCGGTTTGCTGAGATCATCTCGCTCGGTCGCACCTCGCATATGGTCGATCGCGTGCTGACCAACCTCCTCGTCTCACGGGAATTTTCCGACCTGATCGGCGGCGGCATGGGACCGAACACGACGCTCTGCTTCCTGATCGGCAATCTTGCGCTGCTTGCCGGCCGGAACTGGAAGGATGACAGGGCTCCCCTCCTCCAGGAATTGACGGGCTATGTGATCATTACGCTCGGCATGGTCGCCTTCGCTGCTTACGTCACCAGCGCCGAGGAGGGTTATCGCTGGGGTCCCTATGCGGCGATGGCGCTGCATACGTCGATCGGCGTGACGTTCTTCGGCGGCGGATTGTTGGCCGCCGCCTGGTGGCGCCAGCCGCAGGGCAGCGCCAGTGTGCCGCTGTGGATCCCGGGCGTCGTCTGTTTCACCGGACTGCTCGCCGACCTCTATACGCCGCTCGGGGTGGCGAACGGCATTCTTTATGTGCCGCTGATTTTGACCGCCCTCTGGTTCGGCAATCGCAACGCGCCGCTCTACCTGGCGTTCGTCTGCACTGTCCTCATCCTTCTCGGCTTTTTCGCCGTCAACCATAGCGACACGGTCGTCTGGCCCGAGGCTGCCAACCGCGCGATCACTATCGGCCTGCTGTGGCTGATCGGCTATCTCGTTCACAATTACATGCGCAATAGCGCCAGCCTGGAGACCGAGCGCATCCGCTTCAGCTCACTGGTGCGCAACACGCCGGATGCCGTGATCACCATGGACCAGCGCGGCGTTATCTCCAGCTTCAATCCGGCGGCCGAGCAGATGTTCGGCTATCTGCCATCCGAAACGCTCGGCAAGAACATCAACATGCTGATGCCGGAGCCCTATCACTCCGAGCATGACCATTACCTGCAGCACTACCATGAGACCGGCGAGGAACGGATCATCGGAACGACGCGTATGGTGTCCGGCCGCCGCAAGAATGGCGTGGTGTTTCCGCTCGATCTGTCCGTCAGCGTGGTGCCGACAAGCGGCGCGCGGACATTCGTCGGCATCGTGCGCGACATCAGCGACAGGGTGCAGCAACAGGAACGGCTGAAGACGACGCTGGCGCAGCTGGAGGCCTATACGGCCGATCTGGAACGCAGCAACCAGGACCTCGACGAATTCGCCTATATCGCCTCGCACGATCTGAAGGAGCCGTTGCGCGGGCTTCATAATCACTCACGCTTCCTGCTCGAGGACTACGAGAACCAGCTCGACGAGGACGGCGTTCGCCGTCTCAACCGGCTGGTGCGGCTCAGTCAGCGGATGGAGAAGCTCGTCAACGATCTTCTCTATTTCTCCCGCATCGGACGCCAGCAGCTGGCCGTCAAGCGCACCGACATCAATCTCGTCATCAAGGACGTGGTGGCGACGCTGGAAGTGTTTCTGGAAGAGCGGCACGCGCGGGTCGTGGTGGACGGTGAGCTTCCCGAGGTTGTATGCGACGCGACGCGGCTGACCGAGGTGTTCCGGAACCTGGTGACCAACGCCGTCAAATATAACGACAAGCCGGAGCCGCTGGTCACCATCGGCTATCTGGAGCAATACACTGGCAAAGATGGTGCAACGGCGCGCGGCGTGTTTTTCGTCAAGGACAATGGCAAGGGCATCGCGACGGAATTCTACGAGGACATTTTCCGGATTTTCAAACGGCTTGAAAAATCGCAGGATTCGGATGATGGAACCGGAGCCGGACTGACCTTCGTGCGAAAGATCATTGGCCGCCACAATGGCGAGATATGGCTGGAGTCCGAGATGGGTGCAGGTACCACATTCTACTTTACGCTGGGAAGCAACAGAGAGGGCCACAATGCAGCCGCGTGATATGCAGCCGATCCTGATTGTCGAAGACAGCGAGGACGACTTCGAGGCGACGATGCGTGCCTTCAAGCGTACAAACCTGCGCAACCCGATCCGCTGGGCCGCTTCTGGCCAGGAAGCGCTCGATGAGCTTGCCGGCATGAACCCGCGCCCCGGCCTGATCCTGCTCGACCTCAACATGCCGGGCCTCGATGGCCGCAAGACCCTTGAGGCCATCAAGTCCAACCCGCAGTGGCGCAAGATCCCGGTGGTCATTCTGACGACATCGGACGACGAGCGCGACATCGAAGGCTGCTATGCACTCGGCGCCAATACTTATGTGCAGAAACCTGTCGATCTCGACGGACTGTTCTCCGCGATTCAGCGGCTGAAGGAATACTGGTTCGAGATTGCCATCCTGCCGCACGAGGATTGAACGATTGGCGGAAGACTGCCTGGTACTGATCATCGACGACAATATCGACGACCGCGAAGTCTACCGTCGAATGCTGTCGCGCGTCGCCGGAACGAACTACGTGGTAGCCGAGGCCGAGACCGGCGACCAAGGATTGGAGCTTGCCGCCAGCAAGCGGCCAAACTGCATCCTGCTCGACTATTCGCTGCCCGGCCGCGACGGACTTGGGGTGCTTGCCGAAATCCTGAAGCTCGATCCGGCCGCCAATGTGATCATGCTGACGGGACAGGGCAACGAGACTGTCGCCGTCGAGGTGATGAAGAACGGGGCACGCGACTACCTGACCAAGGATGCGCTGTCGCCCGAGACGCTGCACCGCTGCGTCCAGAATGCCGTTATGCATGGCGCGCTGGAGAAGAAGCTGGAGCAGAAGCGGCAATCGCTCGAGATCTTCACCCGAGCGATGGCGCACGACCTCAAGGAGCCGCTACGCACCATCAAGTCCTTCAGCAAGATCCTGCACGGCTCGGCTTCGCTGCCGGCCGAGGACCGCGAGCTTCTCGATTATATCCTGAGTGCCGCCGACCATATGGAAGACCTGATCGTCAAGGTCTCGGGCTTCACCAAGCTTGATGTCTCCGGGGAACTGGAACTGAAACCCATCTCGCTCGCCGCCGTTTTGGGGCAGGTCGAGGATAATCTGCACCAGCAGATGGAGAGCAGGCAGGCAACCATCGTCAGCGGCGATCTGCCGGAGGTTATGGGCGACGGGACGCTGCTGATCCAGCTGATGCAAAACCTGATCTCCAATGCGATCCGATATTGCGAAGACCAGCGCCCTCAGGTGCATGTCAGCGCCGAGGCCGCCGGTAGCGGGCTCTGCCGCCTGCTGGTCAGCGATAATGGACCGGGCATCGATCCTGATCATCGCGAACTGATTTTCCAGCCCTTCAAACGGCTGGTCGGACGCGGGATCGAGGGAACGGGGCTTGGGCTGGCGATCTGCCGCCGCATTGCGCAGTTGCATGGCGGCGCGATCTGGTGCGAGGCGAAGACCGGACGCGGCGCGACCTTTGTGCTCGAATTGCCGCTCGCAAACAGCATGTCCGCCGAGGCTGCAGCGCAGACGGGGCCGCAGGCGGTCCGGGCAATCGAACAGCCTCAGGAAGCCAAGGGCCGTCTTGCCGAAGTGCTTCTCGTCGAAGACAGCCCCGCCGACATCCAGCTTCTGAAGCTCAAGCTGATGCGGCGGGAGAAAGTGAGCTTCAACCTGCATGTGGCGACCAACGGGCGTGAGGCCATGCGGCTTTTGGAGGAGCGGGCGATCGATCTCAGCCAGCCGCCGATGGACCTGATGCTGCTCGATATCAACATGCCGATCATGGACGGCTTTGAGGTGCTGAACGCGCTTTCGGCCGATATCCGGCTGAAGCAGATACCGGTCTGCATCCTCAGCACATCCAGCGACGAGAGCGACATGCAGAGGGCCAAGGAACTCGGCGCTCTTGCCTACATGATCAAGCCGCCGACGCTGCAGCAGCTGGAACAGGCCCTGGCAGATGTCTATAGTTTGGAATTGCAGCCGCGCGGCGATGCCCTAGTTCTTTGTGTAGAACAATCGAGGCAATCTCCAACGGCACTGGTATGACTTTAGTATCCGCATTAGTTCTGGCGCTTCTCGCCACTCCCATGCAATTCGGACCGCTTTCGATGATTTCTGGCATACATCACATCACCGCCATCACCCGCAAAGTGCAGGCGAATGTGGATTTCTATGCCGGTTTTCTCGGCATGCGGCTCGTCAAGCAGACCGCCGGTTTCGAGGACGAAACCCAGCTGCATCTCTTCTATGGCGATGGCGAGGGTACACCCGGCTCACTGCTGACATTCCTCGCGTGGGAAGACGGCTCGCAGGGGCGCGCCGGTTTCGGCCAGATCAGCGAGATCGCGCTGGCGATCGACCCGACAAGCATCGGCTACTGGCTGACGCGGGCTATGAGCTTCGGGATCCGCATGGAAGGCCCGGCCGATGAATTCGGGGAGCCGGTGCTGCGCTTCAAGGATCCCGACAACATCATCCTGAAGCTTGCCGGAAACAAGGAACTCAAAAGCGCTGCGGCCTGGGCGGACGGACCGGTTCCGATCGAACATGCGGTACAGCGGATCCGCGGCGCGACGATGCTGACCGAAACGCCCGATGCCAGCCGCGCCTTCATCGAGAGCCACTTCGGCTATCGTTTCCAGGCAAACAAGGGCGCCATCGACAGGCTGGTCTCGGATTCCGGCGATGTCGTGGATGTGCGCAACACAAAAGGCTTCTGGTCCGGTGCGCCGGGCACGGGGACGATCGATCACGTTGCTTTCCGCGCTGCTGATGAGGCCGAGCTGACATCGGTTCATGACACACTTGCCAAGTCGACGGACTCGGCAACCAACATGCATGACCGGAAATATTTCAAATCGCTCTATGTCCGCGAGCCGGGCGGCACGCTGATCGAACTTGCGACCGACAAGCCGGGGATGCTGGTAGATGAGCCGGCGCCGACGCTCGGCACCAAGCTGTTCCTGCCGCCGAAGGATTCGATCAAGGATCTGAAGGATCTCAAGGTCGTGCTGCCGCAGTTCTCGATGCCCGGCGAACCACGCGTCAATTATCGCGAACTGCCCTTCGTACACCGCTTCTACACGCCGCCGGATCCGGATGGCAGCGTGTTCGTGCTGTTGCACGGCTCCGGTGGCAACGAGACGACGCTGATGCCGCTGCTGCACAAGGTGGCGCCGCGGGCAACGCTGCTTGGCGTGCGCGGCCGGGCGACAGAAGAAGGCTTTCCGCGCTGGTACAAGCGGATCACGCCCTTCTCCTTCGACCAGGACGACATCAAGAGCGAAGCGGAAGCCTTTGCCGCCTTCATCGACGGCGCGGTCAAATCCTATGGGCTGGATCCGAAGAAGATCGTCTTCGTTGGCTATTCCAACGGCGCGAATCTCTTGAACTCGCTGATCTACCTGCACCCGTCGCTGATCCATAAGGCGGTTCTGCTGCGCTCCATGCCGGTTCTAACGAATTATCCGCATGCCGATCTCAAGGGCACAGACCTGCTGGTCATCAGCGGCAAGACCGACGCCTATGGAAAATATGCCAACGATCTTGAGGGACGGTTGAAAACCTCGGGCGCGACCGTCGATTCGGACGTCATCCCCGGCGGTCACGATCTCGGCGATGCCGACGTGCCGATCATTCAGCAGTGGCTGTTGAAGGAAAGCCAGTAGCAAGCCGCGGCGCGAAAGACTTGCGATGACGGAATTTGTTCTTTCATCCCTACTCTTGCGGAAGCTTTTCCGGTGCGATCACCGCCGGAAAGCTTGGCTTACACTGCGCGCCATGCGCTAAATCTTCGGCCTTCACCGGCTGCAACTCTCTATTGTGCAGCGCAAAGCGGCATCGAAGAAAGGGGGATATTTTACGGCATTCTCTTCATGTAAAATTCTCATATTTCTATTTATATTACAGCAGAATTCCTGCGAACTTACACGATAATTTCAATGGCTAACGATAGCGAAAATATCAAATCAGCAATTGTAACCATAGTTATCACGATTTATTACAATAGCTCGACAATACATTCGTGAATTTAATTACCTAAAATTCACTCGCCTATAAATTACCTCATTCTTTCTGTTTCTTCTGCGCCTGTTCTATTTTGCTGCATTGCAAAAAGTCCTTGCCGAGTTCTGATATCAGACCTATCTTGGCCCGGACATCGATCGCAGAAGGGGAAATTGCATGCCTCCTCGGCCCGTTGATATCAGCCTGATTATCTCATCGAGAAATCGGGCTGGCGGCCTGTTGAACTGCCTGGATGCCATTGCGAATGCCGCCCGGCAGGCGGGCGATTTGCAATTGGAGTTCGTGTTTGTCGACAATGGCTCGACGGACGATACGTCCGAGGTCTTTCGCCGTTGGGCGGCTGTCGCGCCTCTTCACACCAATCTTGTCCACGAAACGCTGC
This sequence comes from Rhizobium sp. 01L410, assembly GCF_056400165.1. Taxonomy (NCBI): domain Bacteria; kingdom Pseudomonadati; phylum Pseudomonadota; class Alphaproteobacteria; order Hyphomicrobiales; family Rhizobiaceae; genus Rhizobium; species Rhizobium sp. 01L410. The sequence continues at coordinate 21,274 of NZ_JBFTST010000018.1, read as the reverse complement.
CGGGGCTGGCCAATGCCCGCAATTCCGGCATCGCGGCGGCGACCGGCCGTCTGCTGGCCTTCACGGATGACGACTGCGAGGTGTTTGCGGACTACTTCACCACCATTGCGGCTCTGTTTGCCGCCGACGATGCGATCGTCATGCGCGGCGGCAGGGTAGAGCTTGGCGATGCCCGCGACCTTCCTGTCACCATCAAGACGGAGCTGGAACCGGCCGTGTTGAACAACGAGCTGCATGCGGGCGGCTTCATACATGGCTGCAACATGGTTTTCCCGCGCGCGCTGGTCGATCGCGTCGGCGATTTCGATCCGCGCTTCGGCGCCGGTGCCACGTTCCGCTCCGGCGAGGATACTGACTACATTCACCGCGCCTTCAATGCCGGTATCCGGGTAGAGTATGTGCCCGAGCTGGTGGTCAAGCATTTCCACGGCCGCCGCAAGATCGAGGATATCCACCGCCTGCATGCCGGTTACGCCTTCGGCAACGGTGCGCTCTATGCGAAATACCTGTTCGACAAGCGCTCGAACATGCGCGGCATGCTGCGCTGGGATATCCGCCAGGCTATCCGCGAAACGATCGGCGGCCAGCCGATGAGCAAGGAGATGGGGCTGACCTATCGCCGACAGCTCCGGGACAATCTGACGGGAATGATCGCCTACTGGCAGAGCACCCGCCGTAAGTCGCCCACCGCAGTCCGCACCTGACACCCGCACACTCTTTGCGCCGACGACACAAGCTTCGGCTGCAATCGATAGGATGATGAATGGCAGAACATGCAGTTGCGCATGCCGATCTGAAGAAGAAGACGGCACTATCCGTCCTCTGGTCGGTCGTCCGTGTGGCCTGGAGCACGATTGCGACCTTCATCATCTTCGTCATTCTGGCGCGCATTCTCGGACCCGGCGACTTTGGCACTTTCGCGCTCGCCAGCCTGTTCGTCGAAATCGGCCGCGTGCTAGCCTATGCCGGGCTTGGCGATGCCATCACCCGGCAGCTGGATCTCGATGAGGAGCTTGCCGATACCTGCTTCTGGGCAACGGTTGCGTTCAGCGCCATCATTGCCGCCGTGGTCTTCGTGTTCGCGCCCTATTACGGCGAACTGGTGCGCGACGAATCCGTTGCCGGAATTCTTCGCTGGCTGGCGCCGCTGTTGCCGATCTCATCGCTGGCTGTCATCCACAATGCGCGTCTCGCCCGCGAATTCGGCCACAAGAACCTTGCAGCGCAGAGCATCGCGGCGAGCCTTTTGTCCGGCATCACCGCCGTTGTCTGTGCCTATCTCGGATGGGGCATCTGGGCACTGGTCGCGCAGACCGCCGTCAACGCTGCGGTCACCGTTGTTCTCGGCTGGGTCGCCTATCCCTGGATGCCGCGCCTGCGGTTCAATGTTGCGAAATTCCGCTCGGTCTTCCTGTTCAGCGTCAGCCTCGTCGTCACCCAGTTGATGTGGATGCTGCTGGCCCGCGTCCAGGACATTTTCATCTCGCGCTGGTACGGCGCCGTCGAAGTCGGCCGTTACCGCATCGCCTGGCGGCTGATCGAGCTGATCGGGCAGGCCGTTCTGGCGCCGATCGGCAGCGTCTCGCTTGTCACGCTGTCACGGCTGCAAAACGATCGCGTCGCTTTCCGTAACGCCTATAACAAGATCGTCGGCGCCGCCGCACTCGGCACCATCCCACTGCTCTTCGGCTTCGGCGCGCTGTCCAACGACATGATCGCCCTGCTCTTCGGCGACAAGTGGGGCAATGCCGGCGATATCGCCACCGTGCTGGTCCTGATGTCTGTGCCGTTCGTGACGAACTTCTTCGCCTCGTCGGCGCTCTCGGCGGTCAATCGCGCAGAATCGATCCTCTCGGTCGCAGCACTGCAGTTTGCCGCGACCCTGCTGCTGACCTGGCTGCTGGTGCCCTACGGCATCCTGGCCGTTGCTGCCGGCTATGTGCTGCGCGCCTGGCTGACCATGCCCTATCAGCAATATGTGCTGCATCGCTATGCCGGCATCGACTCGCTCGGCACCTTCAAGTCGGTCGCCCTGCCCTTCTGCGGCAGCGCCGTCATGGCGGTCTGCGTCTGGTTTGCACATCCCGTCATCGCCGAACACCTGCAGAGCCGCTGGCTGTCGCTTGGTCTCAGCATCGGTCTCGGCGCCGTCATCTATCTCGCCTTTCTGCCGGTCTTCGGCAGATCCGCCATCCGCCCTTACATCGCGCTCGGCAAGTCTTTGCTGCCGTTCGGAAAGCGGGCCGAGGCCTAGCCGCCGGGGCTGGGCCAGACTCTTCAACAGGAGCCTTATATGCAGGAAACCAACATTACGATCATCAACCGCCTTCAGGGGCTGATCGCAAATTGCCTTTCCGACCTCGTCGATCCGGCCGAGCGCTTTGCGCTGCTCGATTTCCCGAACCACTACAATATCGGTGACAGCGCCATCTGGCTCGGGGAGCTTGCCTATTTCGACCGCCGCAAGACGCGGCCAGCCTATGTGACCGAAATCCCCACCTATGACGACGAGCGCATGCTGGCAGCGATCGGCGACGGCCGGATCTTCCTGCATGGCGGCGGTAATTTCGGGGATATATGGGCGGGCTACCGTCAGTTCCGCGAGGACATGCTGACGAAGTACAAGGGCCGGCCAATCGTTCAGATGCCGCAGACCATCCATTTCAAGGAACAGGCCGGTATCGACAGCACCGCACGCGCGATCGAGAAGCACGGCAATTTCACGCTGCTGGTGCGCGACCATAAAAGCTTCGAATTCGCCAAGCGCTGGTTCCAGTGCGATGTCAGGCTTTGCCCCGACATGGCCTTCTGCATCGGCCCGGTCACCCGCCCGGCGCCGCAGCACGAGCTTCTGCTCAATCTGCGCGAGGACCAGGAAGTGGGTGCGCCGCAAGACCTGACGGCGGCGACCAGCCGCCCGGGTACGGTGAAATCAGACTGGCCGGATGAGCCTGCCGATTTCCAGAAGCAGACGAAGCGTGCCGCGATCCTGAAGGGGCTGCTCTCCGGCCGCATCGGCGGACGTGCCCGGATGACCGAGCTTGCCTATCGCGAGCGGGCTCAACAGCGCTTCGACCGCGGCGTGGCGCTGCTGGGCTCTGCCCGCCAGGTGATCACCGACCGCATGCACGGCCACATCATGTGCGTGCTGATCGGCGCCGATCACTGCGTGCTCGACAACAGCTACGGCAAGACCAGCAGCTTCATCGAGGCGTGGGGCACCTGCAACAATGCGGAAAAGGCGGCGATCGCGGCAACCGTCGACGAAGCGCTCGGTATTCTCGATGCGCGGCGCATGCAGCCGGCGGCCGTCGCCTGAGGCTCAGCCTCGCCGGGCGATCATGATCCCGGCGAGCACCACCAGGCCGCCGATGGCCTGCATCGGGCCGATCCCCTCATTTAGCAGCACCCAAGCAAGGATGGCCGCAACGACGGGCTGCAGGAGCAGTGTCAGCGACGAGAAGGCGGCCGGCAGATAGGCAAGCGCAAAGGCGATCGCCACCTGGCCGCTGGCATGGCTGATGAAGGCAAGGCCGAAGACGATCGCCCAGCCATAGGCCGTCGGAGGCAGCATATGCGCCTCGAAGAAGAAGCCCAGCGGGAAGACGCAAATGGCGGCCGATGCCGTGCTCCACAGCATGATGCGGATCGTATCGAAACGGCTGCGCAGCTGGCCGATTGCCAGGATGTAGCCTGCATAGAAGATCGCCGCGACGATCGCCACGCCATCGCCGCGCAGATCGCCGTTGCCGAGCGCCGCCGGTCCGCCCTTGAGGATCACCACGCCCGCCAGCGCCAATGCCAGTCCCAGCACGAAAATGCGGGAGACGGGCGCGCGGAAGGCGACGAAGCCGATGACGGTGACGAAGACGGGCGCGAGGTTGGCGAGCAGCGTCGCATTGGCAACCGAGGTCATGGTGATCGACAGGTGCCAGGCCGCGAGATCGGCTGCGAGGATGACGCCCGGCAGGATCAGCATGGCATAATCGGAGAGTTTTTCAGGCTTCGGGCCCGAATCCTTCTTGATCAGCGAGAAGATGAAGATCGGGATCAGCGCCAGCGCGACGCGCCAGAAGGCCGTTGCCATCGGCCCCACTTCGGAGAGCCGCACGAAGATCGGCGAACCACCGATGGCGGCGCCGCCAAGGATGAGCGCCGTCAGCGCGAAACGTTGTGAAGGAGCAGCTTCTGTGGAGGGGGCGGCGGCCTGCGACATGATCTCTATGCTTTCCCGGCCAGCCATGATTGAGACGCCAGCCGGGATGCGAGTTATCAGATCGAACCGAAAGAGGATAGCGCGGGAACGACACCCGCGACACAAAAGCTCAACCGGAAATAACCGTCGAGAATTCCGGGTTGCCGCGGATCGTGTTGCTGACCGTGCAGATCTCGTCTTCGGCCAGATGCGCGATCCTCTGCCGCGTTTCGTCGTCGATATCCCCCTTTATCGAAAAGGCGATGTTGAACTTCTGGACCCGCGACAGGCCTTCGGCAGCCTTCTCGCCGGTCACGTCAGCGGTGATCTCGGTGATCCTGTCGAGGACGCCGAGATTGCTGGCGGCGATGCGGGCGCTCAGCACGAGGCAGGCCGAGAGCGACGAATAGAGAAGATCGAGCGGATTGAAGCCGGGCTGAGACGGGCTGGTGACAATATCGATCTCGCCCTTCGTCGCCGAGGTGACATGCGGAAATCCGGTCCGGCCGAGGACAGCCTTGGCGCCTGTGGGTCTGGGTCTTGCTTTGAGATCGGCCATGCCGCGACACTCCATTTGAGATGGGATTGAGATAGTGAGTTTGGCCGCAACACGCAACGAAACGGCTTCTCTCAAATCCGGAGACGGACGCATTTGAATGCTGTATCAGGCAGCCCATGAAGAAAAAACAGATCGCGATCATCGGCGGCGGCCCGGCGGGCCTGATGGCGGCGGAAACGCTGGCGGGATCCGGCCACGCGATCACCGTCTACGACGCCATGCCGACGGTGGCGCGGAAGTTTCTGCTGGCAGGGAAATCCGGGCTGAACATAACGCACTCCGAGGATTACGAGCGGTTCGCCACCCGCTTCGGCGGCGCTTCCGATCGCCTCCGCCCGGCGCTTGACGCGCTGACGCCCGACGATATCCGCCGCTGGGCGGGCGAACTCGGCACCGAGACATTCGTGGGGTCATCGGGGCGCGTCTTCCCGACGGTCATGAAGGCCTCGCCGCTGCTTCGCGCCTGGCTCGCCCGTCTGGAGACGCAAGGCGTGGTGATCGCAAAACGCCACCGCTGGATCGGCTTTACTGACGGTGGCTTGGTGCTTGAAACCCAGGAAGGCCGGAAGGTCATCCACCCGGACGCGGCATTGCTGGCACTCGGCGGCGCAAGCTGGCCGAAGCTCGGCTCCGATGCTGCATGGGTGCCATGGCTGCATGAGCGAGGCGTCGATATCGCGCCTTTCCGCCCGGCCAATTGCGGCTTCGATGTCAACTGGAGCGGAGTGTTTCGCGAGCGCTTTGCCGGGGCGCCGTTGAAGGCGGTGACAGCCACCTCGGCGGCCGGGACATTTCCCGGTGAATTCGTGATTTCGGAGCATGGGATCGAGGGCAGCCTTGTCTATGCTCATGCAGCCGCCCTTCGCGACGATCTGGAGCGCGATGGCACCGTCTCGCTGCTTGTCGATCTCGCGCCAGGGCGATCCGTCGAGCGGCTGGCGGCCGACCTTGCCAGACAGGATCGGAAAGCAAGCCTCTCCAACCGGCTGCGCAAGGGCGCCGGTCTCGACCCCGCCAAGGCTGGGCTGCTCCGGGAGCTTGCGGGCGACGACGTGCTGAAGGACCCTCAGCACCTTGCTGCGAGGATCAAGGCGCTGGCGATCCCGCTCACCGCAACCCGGCCGATTGCCGAAGCCATATCCTCGGCCGGAGGCATAGCGCTGGACGCGATCGATGACGGTTATATGCTGAAGGCCATGCCCGGTATCTTCGCCGCCGGCGAAATGCTGGATTGGGAAGCGCCAACCGGCGGCTATCTGCTGACGGCATGCATGGCAACAGGCAAGGCGGCAGCGCAGGGCATGCTTGCGTGGCTGGACCGCGACTGAACACGGCCCGCGCTTATCCCGCCTTGTGCCGGATACCCCTAATGCGGTTGACGACCTCCGCCAGGAAGACGCCAAATAGCGCGCCCATGCTCTTCGTCGCCGCATCCTCGAAATGCGCATGACGCGTCGGAGACAGGAACTGCAGCGTCTCCAGCGCGAAGGCACCGATGACCAGCAGCACCGCACACAGAACGACCCGCCGCGGATAACCGGTGACGAACAATATGCCCATCACCATGAACGCCATGGCGCGATCGACATCGACGTCGATGATATCGTGCGGCCGGTACTCGATCGGGCATACGGTTACAAAGATAACGGCGGCCAGCGACAGCCAGGCGGCCACTCTCACGAGAAGCATCTTGTTCATGGGCGAAGGGTAGGCCGATGGCGGGCAGGCGCAATTCAGCCAAAAGTACAAAATGGGCTAATCCGCGACATGCAACTGCCACGAAACTCGAGGCGACTGATCGAGCTTTTCTTAAGGAGAAAGAGTGGTGCCCAGACGCGGATTTGAACCACGGACACGCGGATTTTCAATCCGCTGCTCTACCAACTGAGCTATCTGGGCATTCCTGCTTCGGCCTGCATTCTTTCAAAGAAAGAACCGGAGGGTTTGGTGTGCCCCGGAAGCGAGCGGGGTTATAGCATCTTGTCGGGACATGGCAAGCGTCAAATGACAGTTTTTTGAGGCTTGTGGAATTTTTCCAAATTCCCGAGTGAATTGAAGGACTTCGCCTGTGGTTTTAAAGGCTATTCCTCGTCGTCATACTCGGCTTTCTTCTCATCTTCGGCAACGGGGATGGCGTAAGCGCCTGTCAGCCAGCGTGAGAGATCGACCTCGCGGCAACGGTTCGAGCAGAACGGATAATGTTCGCGATGCGATGGCTTGCCGCATTCCGGGCAGGGCCGCGTCTTGCGAAGCGGCTCGACCTTGGCGGTGGTTCTATTCTCGTCTTCGGACATGACGATGCCCCCGGCTTAGCCCTCAGGCCACCGGCTGTGCACATCGAAGCCTTCGCCGGTCAGCAGGAGGATAGTTTCATAAAGCGGCAGGCCCACCACATTGGTGTAGGAGCCGACCATTTTCTGGACGAAGCTGCCGGCAAGACCCTGGATGCCATAGGCACCCGCCTTGCCGCGCCACTGGCCCGAGGCCAGATAGCTTTCGATCTCGAAGCCGGAGAGGCGCTTGAAGCGCACCTTGGTTTCGACGATCTTCTGGCGGACCTTGCGATCGGGCGTTACCAGGCAGACACCGGTATAAACCCAGTGGCTGCGGCCGGAGAGCAGATTGAGCGAGGCGGAAGCCTCATCCGCAAACTCGGCCTTCCCCAGAATGCGGCGGCCGACGGCGACGACCGTATCGGCCGCGAGGATATAGCTGCCCTTCCAGGCCAGATCGCCTTTGATCGCCGACAGCGCCGCCTCGGCCTTCTCGGTCGAGAGCCTGCGGGCCAGCGAGCGCGGATGCTCCGATTTCTTCGGCGCCTCGTCGATATCCATCGGCATCAGGCGCGACGGTTCGATGCCTGCCTGATTGAGCAGGTCGACACGTCGCGGAGAACCGGAAGCCAGGATGAGCTTGTATGTGAGCGCCATGGAACCTCGACCGGAAAGGAAGCCTCGAGGGCTTGCGGCCCAAGCTTACTTGAAACGGTAGGTGATACGGCCCTTGGTGAGGTCGTAGGGGGTCATTTCCACAAGAACCTTGTCGCCCGCCAGAACGCGGATGCGGTTCTTGCGCATGCGGCCGGCTGTGTGGGCGATGATTTCGTGCTCGTTTTCAAGCTTCACGCGAAAGGTCGCGTTCGGCAGAAGTTCGGTCACGATACCCGGAAATTCAAGGACTTCTTCTTTAGGCATATAAGGCTTTTCTTCCTGTCGGTTGAGATGGCGGACTTGCGCCACCTTAAAATTTGGGCGGAAACTACACAATCAACGGTCATTTGTGAACCTTGTTGATCGGGCTTTCTTCCTTTTGTTTTAGGCCGATTGCGCGGCAATGCCGTTTCGTCTGAGTAGCCGGCTCTCGATGAGCGCCGCAATGTGATCCCGCACCTCTCTGTAGGCATCGAGAATCTGGTCGCGGCTGCCGGTTTCGCCGGTCGGATCCATGGTCGGCCAATACACCACTTCAACGGCGTTGGCACGCGTCAGTTCCAGCGCTGCGTGATGGGCCTGCGGCGACAGCGTGATGATCAGATCGAAATAGTCGTCCTCGAGCTCCTCAAGCGTCTTCGGCAGGTGGCGGCCAAGCGAAAGGCCGATCTCTTCAAGCACAACATCGACAAAGGGATCGCGCTCGCCGGCGCGAACGCCTGCCGAGCGTATATAGGTGTTGGCAGGCAGCATGCTCCGGGCGATTGCCTCGGCCATCGGCGAGCGGATGGCGTTCATGCCGCACATGAAGAGGATCGCGCCCGGCACCTTGCCTTCTGCGGTGGGCGGCGCGGGCTCCATCCCGGTCATCCGCGCCAGTAGAGCACGCAGACCAGCGTGAAGATGCGCCGGGCCGTGTCGAAATCGACGTCGATCTTGCCCTTCAACCTGTCCTTCAGCGTCTGCGAGCCCTCGTTGTGGATGCCGCGGCGGCCCATGTCGATCGCTTCGATGCGGCTTGGCGAGGCCGAGCGGATCGCTTCGTAATAGCTTTCGCAGATCATGAAATAGTCTTTCACGATGCGGCGGAACGGCGTCAGCGACAGGATGTGGGTGGCAACATCGCCACCCTCCTCCGTCCTGATGACGAAGACCAGCTTGCTGTCGACGAGCGAGATGTTGAGCTTGTAGGGGCCGCCTGGATGACCGGCGGGCTCGAAGGTATTTTCCTCGATCAGATCGAAGATGGCGACGGCGCGTTCATGCTCGACATCGGGCGTCGAACGGCCGATCGTGTCGTCAAGGACGACATCAGAAAGCCGGAAGTCGCCCTTCGCCATGCCTCACCTTTCGAGATTGAGGCGGATCGCGACCGATCGCGCATGAGCGTCCAAGCCTTCGGACACAGCCAGAGCGATCGCCGCCGGGCCAAGCTCGCGCAGCTGCTGCGGGCCGAGCCGCAGGATCGAGGTGCGCTTGACGAAATCGAGCACTCCAAGGCCGGACGAGAAGCGCGCCGAACGCGCCGTCGGCAGTACGTGGTTGGAGCCGCCGACATAATCGCCGATCACTTCAGGCGTATGCGCGCCCATGAAGATCGCGCCGGCATTGCGAATGCCCGGGAGAACCGCATCCGGATCGACGACCGCAAGCTCCAGATGCTCCGGCGCGATGCGGTTTGCGAGCGGGATGGCGTCCTTCAGATCCTTGACGAGGATGATGGCACCGAAATCGCGCCAGCTGGCGGCAGCGGTCTCGGCGCGGTTCAGCGTCGTCAACTGGCGCTCGACGGCGGCCTCGACGGCCTTGGCTAATTCGGCATCATCGGTGGCGAGGATTGCCTGCGAGCTCGCGTCATGTTCGGCCTGCGCCAGAAGATCGGCAGCGATCCAGTCCGGATTGTTGTCCTTGTCGGCAATAACAAGCACTTCCGAGGGTCCGGCGATCATATCGATACCAACAGTACCGAACACATGGCGCTTGGCGGCGGCGACATAGGCATTGCCGGGGCCGGTGATCTTGGCAACGGGTGCGATGGTCTCCGTGCCATAGGCAAGTGCGGCGATCGCCTGTGCGCCGCCGACACGGTAGATTTCGGAGACGCCTGCGAGCTTCGCAGCTGCCAGTACCGCCGGATTGACGACGCCGCCGGTTGCCGGAACGGCGATGACGATGCGATCGACGCCCGCGACCTTGGCCGGAACGGCATTCATCAGCACCGAACTGGGGTAGCTCGCCGTACCGCCGGGAACATAGAGGCCGACGGCTTCGATCGCCGTCCAGCGCGAACCGAGGCCGACGCCCATGGCGTCTTCGTAGATATCGTCTTTCGGCAGCTGGCGGGCGTGATGGGATTCGATGCGGACGGCGGCGACCTTCAGGGCGCCGAGCACTTCGGCAGGGACCGCCTCGACTGCAGCGTCAATCTCGGCTTCGCTGACGCGCATCGGCACCTTGGCATAATCGATGCCGTCGAATTTCTTCGAATATTCGGCAAGGGCCACATCGCCACGGGCGCGCACGTCATCGATGATGGCGCGCACCGCGATGTTGACGTCTTCGGAGACCTCGCGCTTGGTGGTCAGAAAAGCGGCGAAACGCTGCTCGAAACCATCCGATGCCTGATCCAGCCAGATTGCCACGCTCAATTTCCTTCCAAACCAACGCTAAACATCAAACCGCGCAGAGACGATCGTCAAGCGCCCGGATGGCGCGGCTTGGAGGCGGTTTCCCATGCTCCGCCGATATCTGCAAGCTGAACTTCGATGCATTCGACATCGAGAACGATCTCGGCCGCACCCGACAGCGTGATTTCGATCGTGCCCTCGGGCCCCTCGCCCTTTGGCTCGAAGACGACTGAGAGCAGCGACAACACTTCGTCGCGGCGCTTGCGGTCGATGCCGGTGGAGCGGACGGCGAGAACGCGCTTGAAAACGAGGGCTGAACGGCGGCGCTCGAAACCCTTGCGCTTGCCGTTTGCCTCTTCCCAGACGAAGCGGTTAGCGGCGAAGGCAAACTGGCCGTCCTTGGGGGACCAGGCGATGTCGCCGATCTTGAAAACGGCGTCCTGCAGATGCGCGGAGACCACAGCAAGGTCTTCACTGTCGAGTGCAAGAAGCTTCAGATCGGTCATGCAGACTGTACCCCCGGTCGATGATACCGCACCGCCGGTATGGCGATGCGTTAGACAAGGGAAATAGGACGCCTGAGGGCAATGCGCAACAGCTATGCGGCAATGCCCGCAGGGGAAAGCAAAGGGCGGAAACCGCCCTTCCCTTATTCGCTGACGCGTTCGACGATGGCGCCGCAGCGGGTGAGCTTTTCTTCCAGGCGCTCGAAGCCGCGATCGAGGTGATAGACGCGCGACACCATGGTCTCACCTTCAGCGGCAAGACCGGCGATGACGAGTGAGACGGAAGCGCGCAGATCTGTCGCCATGACGGGCGCACCCTTCAGCCGCTGAACGCCTTCGATCTTTGCCGTCTGGCCCGACAGAGAGATCTTGGCGCCGAGGCGGGCCAGCTCCTGCACGTGCATGAAGCGGTTTTCGAAGATGGTTTCGGTGACATGCGAGACGCCGGACGAACGGGTCATCAGCGCCATGAACTGCGCCTGCAGGTCGGTCGGGAAGCCCGGGAAGGGATCGGTGACGACATCGACGGGCTTGATGCCGGCGCCATTGCGCTTGATGCGCACGCCGCTGTTGGTCGCCGACACATCGGCACCGGCGCGGCGCAGCGTTTCGAATGCGGTTTCGAGCAGTGCCATGTCGGTGTTTTCGAGAACGACGTCGCCGCCTGTCATGGCAACGGCCATGGCATAGGTGCCGGTTTCGATACGGTCCGGCAGGACGCGGTGGCGGGCGCCGGAGAGCGACTGCACGCCTTCGATGGTGATGGTCGGCGTGCCGGCACCGGTGATCTTGGCGCCCATGGCGATCAGGCAGTTGGCGAGATCGACGACTTCAGGCTCGCGGGCGGCATTGCCGATCACCGTCGTGCCGCGGGCAAGCGTTGCCGCCATCATCATCACGTGGGTGGCGCCGACAGAGACCTTCGGGAAAGTGTACTTGGCGCCGATAAGGCCGCCCTTCGGCGCCGTAGCGTTGATATAGCCGCTGTCGATTTCCAGGTTGGCGCCGAGCGCCGTCAGGCCTTCGAGGAAGAGATCGACAGGACGCGTGCCGATGGCGCAACCGCCCGGCAGAGAAACGCGGCACTGCCCCTCGCGCGCCAGCAGCGGACCGATGACCCAGAAGGAGGCGCGCATCTTCGAGACCAGCTCGTAAGGGGCGGTCGTATCGACGATGGTGCGGCAGGTGAAGTGGATGGTGCGCGAATAGGCGTCGTCCTGGCGCTCGCGGCGGCCGTTGACGGCAACGTCGACGCCGTGATTGCCGAGAATGCGCATGAGCAACTCGACATCGGCCAGATGCGGCACGTTTTCGAGCGTCAGCGTGTCGCTGGTCAGCAGAGACGCGATCATCAGCGGCAGTGCGGCATTCTTGGCGCCGGAAATCGGGATGATGCCGTTAAGCTCATTCCCGCCGACAATTCTGATACGATCCATGGGGGCTTACGGGCTGCGCCCGCCTTTCCTGAAAGTTCTGCCTTTAAAAGGGATGGGGGTCTTTAGACGAATTCCCCCGACGCTTCAATTCGCCGCGGAGCCAACATTACGATTCGTCCATTTTTGCGGCAGGCAGGCCAATCGTCTCATCGGCCTGCCCGGAACGGCGCGCCCGGACCTGCTGCTTGCGCTTCGACAGATTTTCCCGGAGTTTTTCCGCAGCCCGCTCGCGCCTCAGCCGCGCCTGCTCCTCGATTGCCGTCTTGCGGCTGTTTACAGGCTTTTCGCTATTGTCTTCCATGCATTCTGCTTAGCGGATTCCCGCTCCCGCCAAAAGGCCTTCCTCGTTAATCCACGCGAAGTTCGAAATTGCGGCTTGCGCTTGTCCGGAACCTGTGGCAATAGGCGCCCCGTCCACGCAACACAGCCTGATGGCTCGAAGCGTTCCTGGTCCTGCTGCCGTAGCTCAGTGGTAGAGCACACCCTTGGTAAGGGTGAGGTCGGTGGTTCAATCCCACTCGGCAGCACCAGTCAACCCCTTGCAAAACAAGGGGTTTCACATCCACTCCCTCCCTTTCTCCCGGAAACTAAAAGCAGAACAAAGCACGATTTCCCAGAGCAATCCGGGGGAAATCCGGGGGCGACGTTCTGCAACTGTTCGCCGCTTACCCTGTCCGCAGCACACTGGCTTGCAGATCTCAAAGCAGTTCCTGAAGATCCGATAGCGGCCTTGAGGCAAAAATTCGCCATCGGCGCAAGTGAGGCAGGCGAAGCTGTGATATTGGCCCGGCGCTTCCGCATTTGCCGGAGAGCCTTTGGATGAGGCAGCCCAGAAAAATATCTGGCGATGAGCTTATCGCTTGGGTTCAGCATGGATTGGCCCTGATGAAGGCTGCGGGCATCAGCATCCCCGACGAGTTGATTTTGCGTGAGCGCCCCCCCAAAGCAGAGCGGCCACTCACGGCCGAGCAGAAGCGCACACGAGACCACGTCGAAAAGTTTGTCGGCAGTGTTCTGGTCAGTTCGCCAGGCGCGGTGCCTGTTCAGGCTCAACGAATCTATGAAGCATACCGATGTTTCGCTGTTAGCGAGCAAACGTTGCCGGTCTCTCAAACCGCTTTCGGACGAGCGCTATCAAGGCACATTCGCAAAGAAAAATTGGGCGATCGAATTTATTATTTCGACGTCGCACTTCCTGATAGACAGGGGTTGCTTCTGTGATCCCCGTACCCCACCCACATCATGCGGCTTATTCCGCGACTGTTACCCCGTACCCCACCCGCAACCGCAGGCGATGCTTGGATAGTTGGAGGGTTTCGGATGGTGGCTTGGAGGGTCTGGAGTGGCGAAACGCCAGCTTTTTCAACGACATGGATAGATCGGATAGTTTTTCCGCGCGTATACATCATAAATTTCTGCGGAAGCTGCGATTTAAACAAAATCACTACTTAGCGCGTAAAAAACCATCCAAACTATACAACTCTCTGTTTTCTATAGAGAAAACACTCCAACTAACACTCCAACAACTATCCAAACTATCCAATCCAATAAGAAGGCAATTTGTTTTCTTTGAAGGGAATGAGAATAGGCTGCTGTTATCAATCTGGTCGTTTGACAAGGGAGCGACGTGGCGCAGCTTAAGGGTATGGCGCGACTGCGCTAGTCGCGATGCCTCCCCCCGGGTCAAGGGACCGTATGAGGTTTCCGACCGACTGCGGGCCGGGGCGACCCCGAAAACCTGCCAGACTTTTTACCTGAAATATTGGGTTGTCGGGGTTGTCGCGGTTGTCGGTGGGGGTTGTCATGGTTGACGCAACGCACCCCGTAGGCCGGAACGGATCATCCCGCCTGGTGCGAGATCTCCGCGACATCCATCAGCGGCTTCGCTGGAACCACGTCTTGACACGCGATCAGTACAAGCTGCTGGAAGGAGCACTCCGCGACATGCTCCTGGCGATTGACGAGGGCGACGTGGTTTCCCTGGACAGGTCAATCGGCCTGAAAGCGTGGGGCGGGGTTTCAGCCATTCGCCATGACGCACTTGCTCGTCGGGATGAGCAAATCCGGCAGCTTTGGCATGGCCAGGAAGATTGGCGGGATCTACCTGCACCTGCAGCTTCTAGACTGATGGCCGTCGATGCGGCGCGGTACCAAAGCAACCGATGGCCACGCGAGTGTAGCCGCGATGTCGCGCCGAACGTCGAACCCGCTGCGACTTGGTGGAAAATCCTGATAAGCGGCCAGAAAATCCCTCGCAGCGCGAAGCAGTTTCAAAGGATTTTGGGCATGGACATTCAAGATGGTGTTTGAATGTCCAGCATCTCCGGTGATGGTTTGTGAAACAGGAGAACGATCCCATGATCGAAGCAACACCCACGCTCGACCTTAGCCGGTTGCGCGTACTGGAAAATCTCAAGGTAACAGCGCTTGGTGCCTCACGGGCGGCGGCAAAGCGCATCGAAGAGCTGGAAAAGCGTCTTGTCGTGAAACAGGGCCAGTTGACCCATGCACAACATGGCCTTGAGGAAGCTTCTCGACGAGGATCCTCGGTCGTCACTGAGGGTGGTGCCGTCACACGTTGGAAGAGCGACGGGGGCGGGGCAATGGGGCAGTGGAAGAGCCAGATTTCCGCTTTCGAAGCCGAATGCAATAGCATCGAGATCGACATCAAGGAAGCGGAAGTAAGCCGGCGTGAGGCATTCGAGCAGTTCAACGAATCGTCTCACCTTCATGACGCATGCAAAGCCTTCGCGAGCGAGTATCTGCGCGACGAGGGAGACGATCGATGAGCGAAGCTAGCAAAATTATGGGCGATGCTATCGCAGCAACTCGGTCTGCCAGCAAGCAACTGGGCGACGGCATCACTAGTATCCGTGGACATATCGGCAAGTTGAAGCAGCAGAAATCCGAGATTGCTTTAAAGCCGGTCACGATTGAGGCTGCGCTCGCGAGAGCGGAGGGCTGGGTGCATTATATTACGCGTGGATCGGTCGAGCTTTCTCCCTCGGCCAAGCACTTCTCACGGCCAGATTATCAGCTCCCCATCATGAATGCAGAATCTCTCCTCATTGCGCAGATGGCCGCCAGAATGTCGGATACGCTCAAGGCGGATATCGAGAAGCTCTACGCGGAGCGCCCTGGGATTACCGAGGAAGAGCGCGTAATGCGTGTTCGGGAGATCGAGCGAAAGCTCCTCGATGCCGAGTTGACAGAAGAAAGCATGATCCGAGCAGCAGAGGCCGGCGGCTTCCCTGTTCTTCGCCGGGGCAACGCGGATCCTCGCGCGGTTCTCGCTCACGACAAGGCTCTTCCGTAGATCAATTTCCCGCTGCTCTAGCTGGATAGAGCATTGACTGAATTTGGGCGGTTCCGTGCGAAACGTGGCACGCTCCGGAGGCCGATGAACCTAGGCCGATAGCGACAGCGGACCTCCCTAACCGCCCAATACTAAAGGGCCAAGGTTCGCAAGGGTTCACCTACATGTTTCCGGCCAGCTCCGAGTTGGACCGTCTGCTGCTTCGATGACCACCATCGAAGGCGAGGGGCACCCTTGGGACACCCCCCGGGTCAAGGGACCGTACAGACGATCTGATGACCTGCGGGCCGGGGCGACCCCGAAATCCCTCCAGTCTGAGAGTAAAACTGAAGCCTAAATCTTCTAAAACTCGCTAAAGGATTAAAGCTCGACCGTGAGTGACATCGAATTCAACGTCATGTGGACGGCGGTACAGATCGCAGCGCGCGACGGTGTGTCGAAGCAAGCCGTATCGAAAACCGTGAGGAAGCTCCTCGAAGATCGACCCGACACGCCTGTGCAGCGCGGCGATCGCGGCCAGGTGCTCAGCATCTCGCTTGCCCATTACGACGAGTACCGCCAGCGCTTTGTAAATCCCGCCAAGGCGGCGGCGCCGATAAGGCACAACGGCGGCGGCCAGAAGCTTAACAGCAGCGTTGAGCTTGGAGCTACCTTCGAGGAGGCGCGACGCCAGGCTGAGTGGCTGAAGGTCGGCCGCGAACGGATCAAGCATCAGGAAGATCTGAAGCAGCTACTGCGGAAGGACAAGGTCGAGGAAGCCAACCAAGTGATTGCGCGCGAAATCCAGAGTGTCGTTGCACGGCTGCCAAATCATGCAGACGCCATCGCCATAGCGGTGTCGCGCGAAGGTGCTCACGGCGCGCGCGTTGCACTGCGAACGATCGCATTTGACCTGGGCAACTCGATTGCAAACCGGCTCCAGGCCGTCGCTGACGAAGCGCCTGAATTCGATCCGATTATCGAGACTGAGGATGACCCCGAACTTTCACCTGAGAGGCAAACATGCAGACCATCGTAGAGCTCACCCGCGAATACTCTGCCCATGGCATCACGTTCAACAAGATCGCGCTCCGCGAGCCGACCTACAGCGAGGTGCATATGCAGGGCATCGGCCGTCCGTTCGAATATCAGCCGAGTAAGCAGGGAGTTGTTGCGGTCACCTATCCGACAGTCGTCGACGAGTATGTGCAGAAGCTCATCGTCGAGCCGGGGTATGAATGCATCACCGGCATCTGTGCTGCGGATGCGCTGCGACTGGAGCGGGCTGTGTGCAATTTTTTTACGGAGCAGACGACGTCCTCGAAACCGCCGACGTCCTCGTCTTCAGGTTCGGATTTCCAGCAGACCTTGTCCAGCGAATGACGTTTTCGGAAATCAGGCACTGGGCGAGGCGCTTCATGGTGCTTCATGAGAGGACGGCCAGCAAATGACGAGAGAGATTGAAGCGCGGCTCCGGATATCGGCGACCGACAAGACAGGCGCAGCGTTCAAGTCCGTCTCGTCGAAGATGGACCAGGTGTCGCGGCGGGCCGAAGCCATGAACAAGCGTTCTGGTGCCATCGCCAAAATCCACAGCGCGTCGCTCGCGATCGCGGGTGGTGTCGTTGCCGCCGGTTATGCGGCGCAGCGCGCCGTTGTGGACTTCGCCGCGGTCGAAAGGCAGATGACACGCATCGGGAATACGGCCGGCGCCTCCCGCGAAGAGATGACGACGGCATTCGCGCAGCTGCAGGACGAAAGCCGCAAAGTGGCAATGCCGCTCGAGGAGACAATCTCCGCGCTCGACACGCTGACCGCCAGCGGCATGAACCTCAAAGAGGCGATGGATTTCCTGCCTTCGATCCTTGCCACAGCGCAGGCTTCGGGGGCGACGACGGAGGATATCGCTAATGCTGGCCTGAAGGCGACTGCAGCTTTCAAGATCAACGCGAAGGACGCACAGCACGCATTCGACATGATGGTCGCAGGCGGCCAAGCTGGTCAATACGAGCTGAAGGACATGGCAGCCGACATTCCCCGGCTGGCGAACGCGTTCGCCACACTCGGTTATTCCGGCGAGGATGGCTTGAAGCGGCTGCTGGCAGTGCTCCAGACCATCCGGGAAGACACCGGCACCTCGGAGGAAGCAGCGACGGCCGCCGAGAACATCTTCCAGAAGATGTATTCCGAGGAGACCAGCAACAAGTTTAAGAAATTCGGGATCAATCTGCGCAAGGAGATGAAGAAGGCGACGGACAGCGGCGAGGACGCGCTTACAGCCTTCCTTCGGATCACCAAGCAGGCGCTGAACGGCGACATGACGAAGCTACCGCTGCTGTTTCAGGACACGCAGCTGCAGAACGGTATGCGGTCGCTGCTGACGAGCGCCGAGCGCCTGGCGCACTACATGGACGAGATCGGCAAGCCAAGCGTCGATGGCACGACCTATCGGAATCTCCAGACCGTCCTTGCCGACACGCAGGCCAGCATCGACAGGTTCAATGAGAGCTACAACACCCTGAAGTTCACAGTCGGCGGCACGATCGCGCCGATCATTACCCCGGTGATGGACGAGATCACAAAGAAGTTGGCTTACCAGCAGGCCGCGAAACGCGGCATGCAAAAGCGAGGGTACAGCAGCACTCGCCAACTTCTTGGGTGGACAACTGACGATGACATGATGGACCTTCAGTACGAAGGTGATCTGCGAGATCCTGATTTTCTGAAGGCGTATTGGGAATATCGCTATAGCCAGGGGAAAGCTGGCACCTCGAAGGGTGGCCCGCATGCCATGTTGCCGCCGGGTCCATCCGAGTTCCCGGGTGGTGGGCATGGATATACCCCGCGAAATCTTCCGGGGACAGGGCCGGTTCCAAGCTCTCGTCCTTCGCCGCCGACCGGCGATCAGCGATTTCTCGATATGCAGCGTCAGTACCAGCAATACGGTGAGGGCCGCGCAGCTGGCCAAACGCTGATCGGACAGTCCGGAAACATGGACGTATTCGGTGGGATCGAGCGACGAATGGAGCAAGGTGGACAGTCCGCCGGTACCGCCATCGAGCAGTCGGGTTCGAAGGCGGCCGACGAGATGGCCGAAAAGATCCGGGCCGCCGGTAATGATGCTGCGCAGACGATGGCCGGCCGAATACTTGAGGCGATTGTTTCGGGCGTTTCGAAGATCAACTCAATTGGGAATACAAGGCCGCCAGTGAATGCTGATATCGGGCGCAGCATGCCGCCGGACATCAACCGGCCGGGGAATGGCGGGATGTCGCGATAGCGCATCCGTCACCGCGGCCATCCCCCATAAAGCTGCATGCCAAGGCCTGTCGCCGCAAGGAAGATGGCGAAGTATGCCAATCGCGCGCGGCTATTCATGTCTGCTTCAGACTTCTGCTTGCGCTCGGCTTGTCGACCATCGAACTCCTGTTGCTGAGCGGCCTGTACCTCCTGTGAGGGGGCGAAGAATCCGTATCTCCACGCGAACTGCGTCCGTTCAAGCTGCTGTATCTCGTCACGGGCCAACCGCTCGCCGCGCATGGACCGCACTAGATCGATAGACAGAATCGCAAAGCCGATCGCGTCGAGGATCATGCCAAGCTCACTCCACCATCCGGCCGAAAGCATCTCGATTCCTTCTCATCCGATCAGACCACCACTGGTGAGCTGTCAAAGGCCTTTTTTCTACACCCTGCTTTCTCAGGTCAACGAAGGCAAGAAAGTCACGGCCCAAATCGGTTAGAACCAACCGATCGTCGTCAGTGCGGAAGATCAGTTGCTGCTTTTTCAAAAACTCCGACCACAGATCGAAAGTCCAGTCAGAGAACGTTTCCCTAAACCGGGGCCGGACCTCTTCCTCATAGTATTTTCTGGCGTGCTCAATCGAAACTGATCCTGCATCCCGCAAGCGGCGTAGGGCTTCCACCTGGCTGCCGAATATGATTCCCCAGATAAGCTCAAATTCCCGTTCGACCTGCGCCTCGGCAAGCGAGGAGACAAGTTTCGGCATGCGCTCGTCTTCTGGAACGTCCGCGAGCTGCGCCTCAATCTTTGAGATGAGAAGCTGTACCGTTGCGAGTGGATGCGTCGCGGGCTTAATGAGGCCCGTCGGTGGCTTTGGCTGCGCTGGCTGGTGGCTCGGAGGCTGCAGCACCGCGCCGGCCGGACCAACGGAGACAATGTCCTTTATGCGCTCACGTACCTCCATTCGAAAAATCCAGACCACAAGCAAAAGCGCGAAAGGCCAAGCGACCCCTTTGACCAGATCAAAGATAACTCTTGCCCACTCCCTCCAGCCAATCGACGCTCAGGAGAAATTTCTCGTAATCGAAGCTCATATGACGATGTCGCGCTCCAGTTTTCGGTCCAAAAGCTCCTACATTACCCTACCCCGCGACAAACCTGCCCTCGCGCTTTGCGTTGATTTTTTCGTCTCGCCTTTCGATAGCCGCTTTAGCGCCATCCGGCAGCATTTCAAAAAGGGCGTCCGCTTCTTTTGGTTCGGTTATCATCCTCTGGCAAATCCGGTTGATGCAGTTCAATAGAAACTTTGCGGTGTCTTGTTTGTCGCGGAGGTCGATTTCTCCAGGATGCACCGCGTTGTTTCCGATCACCCGAACGCCGTCGAGCATCTTCTTAATATCCGGGCTCAATCCACGCTCGACCAGCTCTCCAATCTGACCATCGAGTTTGTCCGATCGGCATTCCAAGGCGATGCAAAGCTCCTGAATTGCAAGACGAGCTAACGCCGCAGAAGCGCGGGGGGAGACTTCAGCGATCTTTGATGCCTCCGCAAAGGTGAGCTTGACGTTATCGGGGAGATCATCGTGCGCCACGATATCGCCGGCAATAGGAAAAACCATCACATCAGAAAGCCAAACAGTGATCTTGCCGCAGTGATCGCAGGTGGCAACGTCAAGGTTTGCCACATGAAAGCAATAAATATCGTAGCGATGATTATCAATGAAAACGTCGCCTGACTGATGCCGTCTAAAATACTTCTCCACCGGGTCAAACGCCGTATTTTTTTCGGCCGCCAACTCCCGCATTCGTTCGATATGCTCATCGGAGTAGCGTGTTGGGATTGTGCCCTTTTCAAGCTTCTTTTCGTACAAATTGCCCCAGTGTTGTATTGCAAGTACGCCGCAGTGCGGGCAACTAAAAGCGGTCTCACTCGTCGATGGAATAACATGCTTCAAGCTCATATCGAGCACTCCTAAGGCTACAGAAAAAGAGCGCGGACAGCATTGCCCGCGCCACGCGCTTAGTGGAGGTCGCGCTTGTTCAGTGCGATCGTTTGGCTATTTGGGAAGAGTTTGCCCCTCAAGACCTCGTTCACGCGGCCTTGGTTGACGCCATAGCTTGCGGCAATTTCGTGCTGATACTCACCCGACCATCGTCGAATCCACACCTGCACAGCATCGTCGAGAGTGAGGCGGTAACCAGAATGTTTCATGCCAGTGCTCCTTATTGAGCCCTGGTTGCTTGACAGATCAGCTACCCCGTTTATTTTCGAGGTTGTTAAGGGGATCCGCAATAGTCAACCAGGGCATTGCGATTTTCGATACGAGGCCGGGGCTGTTGGTTTCCATGCGGAACTGAGCCGGTTTTTCCACCGAGAAGTGAGCCACCTCTCAGTATGGTTTTCTGATCAGGGTTTGGTCAAGGGATTGGCCTTTTCTCCTCTCTTCTGTGCTGCTGCGGCCGAGCTGGCCTTGAAGCGAAAG
>NZ_JBFTST010000017.1:0-117910 GCF_056400165.1 Rhizobium sp. 01L410 | reverse complement strand
CCGGCCGAGTGATGTAAGCGATCCGGCTGAGAAAGCGCAGTATATGATTGCGCTTGAGTCATCCGCCGCCGACCGAGCTGCGCAACCCTGGCCATCTCCGCCCGGACGGCGGCTAATTCCCGAGCACACATCAATATAGAATCTTGCAAATCCAGTAATAGTGAATAGAATTACGTCGCGTTTCTAAATTGCTTACTTTGTCTCATTTTTAAATAGCTGTGACAGATGTACGACATATCGTACGATACTCTCCACCCTATTTGCTACTGAGAGGCTTTTGAGACTCAACGCCTCCTCCCGACCCCGGGATGGGTCAGCAAGTCCCGCTCGAGGGTCGCCTACCGGTAGGAGGTCGCCACACCGTGGCCACCTATTGTGCGTCAGCCGTCCGAGCTGATCGTAGGCAAGTGTTGTGACGGCGCCACTGGCATTTGTATGGCTGGTGAGGCGATTGGCGCCGTCATAGCTATAGGACCAGTTGCCGAGATCGGGATTGGAGGCCGAGAGACGATTGCCGATAGGTCTTAGCCAGTGATACCGCAAAGTACGTATCGGTCATCCCTATTAGCCTGACCATCGCTATGCGTCTGCGCAAGACGATAAAAACTACAACCAAAAACCAAGCCTATCTCTTGCATCTTTGAAATCATCAACGATATGAAGATAGCTTTCTGAGATGGCCGGAGATGGTGGCGTCACATGATCACGAATGCAGCAGAACTGGTCCTCGCAACCGTCAACGCTCCTTATTCGAAGCCGCTTGACGAAATGATGCTTGTTGCCTGCATTTCGGATTTTACCAAGGCCAAGTCTGCAGCAGGTCCCGTCTCGTCGTTTTTTGGGGACGTTTCGCCCTCCCTGCAAAAGCAATTCGCGTCTGAAAACGGTATCTCGGCCGATGTGCTTGCAATGGCGGCAAAGCAGTTTGGTTCCTGGTCGGGGCAGACTTACGCTCTGGCCGCATGACATCCCGTTGGGACGAGCTTTTTGCGATTGCCTACAAGCTCATCGATCACGTCAATCGACTCCATGTGTTGGTGACCGATTGGTCCTTCGGCGGCGGTACTGCAATGATGCTGCAGATCAACCATCGCGAAAGCCATGGCGTCGATATTTTCCTGGACGATCCGCAGCTCCTCCCGCGGCGGGCGCAGAACTTCGGCTGGCTGAAGAACCCGGAAAAGGCGCGCATTTTCCTTCCCGAGCTTGACGCGTTTATTCTGGCCCTGCCCGTGATCGGGATTGCGGCCGTGATTGACCGACCCGGCTATGTGCTGCGCTATCGCGAGAAATATAACGACCGCCTCTGGCTCATGTGCAAGTCTGCCTACTCGATCCTAATCGAACGCGCCGCCAAGTTTGCGGATAGCCAGGGCCGCACGTTGCGCGTCTATTTTGAAGAAAGCGGCGAGCACGAGGACCGCGAACTACTAGCTACGACAAGGCTTTGAAGACTGAAGGCATGCCCTTCGCCGGTGAAGCGTCAGCCGCCTATGCCTCGCTCGCTCCCAGGCGTTTCGGCGAATCGTACTGGGTGAGTCTAGGCGCCGGAACGAGGAGGCCCCCGATGGTGCAGATCGCGGACCTGCTGCTGTATCCGGTGGCCAAGGGCGGTTATGACCCCAGCTAAAAGCCTTATGTCGATTTGATGAAAGCTGGCCGGCTGATCGACGCGCATCTTTCGGCAGAGAACAGGCCAAACCTCGGCATCAAATACAGCTGCTTCAAATCAAAAAGGTCCTTGCGGACCTTAATTCGTTTCGGCCCGCGATTAGCGCTGACCCCGGAGCGTTGCTCTACATATAAGCTGGTACACGTCAGACTGTTTTACAAGTTTTTTCCGAGTAAGAGGCGAAGCCAGCCCGCCGAGAGAACGAACGAGAGAAGTGGTCGGGCCGACATGTCTCGAGCTGAAACGCTACGCCTTGCGGATTCGGGCTGAGATTCCGGTTTTAAACATCGTTGGTACTCTTTGGCGACGGCTGCCGTCCTACGCAAGAACTCCCTGTCCGCCCGCAGGCGGACAGGGGTTCGAGTATTTTGTGCAAGGTTTGGTCTAAGCAGCCCGAGCCACATCATCCCGGTGATGGATCTCGGTGCCAAGC
This sequence comes from Rhizobium sp. 01L410, assembly GCF_056400165.1. Taxonomy (NCBI): domain Bacteria; kingdom Pseudomonadati; phylum Pseudomonadota; class Alphaproteobacteria; order Hyphomicrobiales; family Rhizobiaceae; genus Rhizobium; species Rhizobium sp. 01L410. The sequence goes on along the minus strand of NZ_JBFTST010000017.1, from coordinate 115,805 downwards.
ACCTTCAAGCACTCGCGGATGAAAGCGGCAAGCGCTGTCCAGCCTTTTGCGGAGACCATTGTACCATCGACATACGCCTCGGTCGGCGAGAGATCGACATACGTTCCACCCGCCAAGGTAACCTCCGGTTCACAGGCGCCCAGTGCACCAACTTTCTTACCCCGCACCACACCATCGACAGCCACGAGGATCTGCACGCCGTGGCAGATTGTGAAGATCGGCTTCTGCTTCTCATGGAAATGGCGAACCATTGCCTGAACGCGCTTGTCGGTACGGATGTATTCCGGACCACGACCACCGGCAGCGTAGACAGCGTGATACTGATCAAGCTGCGCCTCGGCCTCGGAGAAGGTCTTGTTGATCGTAAAAAAGTGTCCGAGCTTTTCGGTATAGGTCTGGTCGCCCTCGAAGTCGTGCAGAGAGGTCTTGATCAGATCGCCGGCTTTCTTGTCAGGGCAGACGACGTGCACCGTGTGGCCAACGGCTTCCATTGCCTGCTGGTAAACGAAAATCTCGTATTCCTCTGTGAACTCGCCTGTCAGCATCAGTATCTTCTTGCCTGGCATGATTTTACTCCTCTTGCTCATGCGATGGGGCGGCGCTCGCCGCCCCGGTTGACGTGGATAATCAGAAGGGAGAATCCGGGAAGTAGTATTCCTTGGCGTTCTCCTGGGTAATCAGCGGTGCGTCCAGCTTGACCGTCCCACGAACCGGCGCTTGGCCGACCAGATTTGCGACCGTCATGTATATTGCGGTCTTGATCATCGCAGGCGGGTACGGTGTTTCGACAGGGGTCATTGCATCACCGTCGATGACCTTCTTGACGATGTCTTTCATGCCATTGCCGCCGAGTGCTAGCTTGATGTCCTTGCGCCCGGATTCCTTGACCGCTTCGAGAACACCGAGCAGCATATCGTCGTCGTTTGCCCATACAGCGTCGATCTGCGGATACTTCGCAAGGTAATCCTGCATGAGTTTAAACGCTTCGTCGCTGTTCCAGTTGGCGTACTGGATGTCGAGGACCTTCAGGTCCGTGCCTTTTATGGCATCCTGAAAGCCTTGAATGCGCTCGTCGTCAATCACGGTCGGGATGCCGCGCAGCACGACGAGATTGCCCTTGCCGCCGAGCTTGTCGATCATGAATTTTGCCGTATTGCGGCCGACAGCAATGTTGTCCCCTGCCAGGTAGAGGTCCTGTATCGTCGGGTCGTTAAGACCGCGATCGACAACGGTGATGAATGTCCCTGAATCCTTGACGGCTTTCACAGGAGTGGTCAGCTCTTCCGATGTATAGGGCAAGATGACCAGCGCATCGAGCTTGCGGCCCGCCGAGAGATCCTCAAGCGCGCTCACCTGAGCGGTGGCCGACGGCGAGGTTTTGACGACGACTTCGACATTCGGGAATGCGGCGTTGATTTCCTTCGCGGCCGCCTGCGCATGGTAGACGATCCCAGCCGTCCAACCGTGGTCTGCAGCCGGTATCGACACGGCGACGACTTTCTTGTCGGCAGCGAGCGCGTGCCCCGCTGTGAGCAAAGTCGTAACGGCCGCAGCCGCAATCCATTTCTTCGTAGACATTTCATTCCTCCCAGAATTTGGACCTAAGATCGTGAACCCGTGTGGTCCTGACACGGGTTATTTCGAGAACCGTTGAATGAGCATGGCGATGATGATGATGACGCCCTGTACGCCGGCCACCAGGTACTCCGAGACGAAGTCGGACAGCACCATGAGATTGGCGATCAATTCGAGAATGACCGCGCCTGCCACTGTTCCCCAGACGTGTCCCTTGCCGCCGCGCAACGCCGTGCCGCCTATCACCACAGCGGTGATGACCTGCAGTTCCCAGAGGACACCCGTTGTCGGCGTGGCCGCACCGAGCCGTGGAACGTAGCAGATGGCAGCAATCGCGACGCATGCACCCTGGATGGCATAGGCGATCGTGCGTGTCTTGATGATGGAGATACCGGAGTAGCGAGCGACGTCTTCGTTGGCTCCGACGGCGGCACATTTTCGGCCGTACTTCATTTTATAGAGAATAAAAGACGCTACCGCCGCAACCGCGATCGATATCAGGATGGGATACGGGATGCCCCCGAACGTGCCGAAATACACTGGGCGATAGGCGTCGCGCAGGCTGCGGTCGATTGGGATCGTGCCGCCGTCCGACATGTATGTGATCAGGGCCCTGAAAATCCCCATCGTGCCGAGCGTTGCAATGAAGGGTTCGATCTTGCCTATCGTAACGATAAGACCGTTCATCAAGCCGCAGAAGAGACCAACGGCGACAGCTACCACCATCCCCGCGGGGATTGCAGACACACCCCACTCTGGTGCCATCCGATTCATAAACATGATGGTGATCCCGGTGATGAACGCGGCCATCGAGCCGACCGAAAGATCAAGGCCGCCCGAAGAAATAACGAATGTCGCACCGACAGCAATAATGGCTATGAAGGCGCTTCGCGTGATCACATTCGCAAGATTGGTCGCCGACAGGAAATCCTGATTGATTGCGAACCCGATGACCATCAGCGCCGCAAGTGCCAGGAATGGACCGATATCAGCCCATCCGATATTCCACTCCCGGTCCGGCTTAACCGCCGTGGTGCCCGTAATAACCGTCATCTTCTACCTCCCTCGTTGCTTGCCGCAGTGTCGCTCGTTGCCAGAAGCGCGACAGTGTGCTCGGTCATAGCCTCCCCGGACACTTCACCTGCGATACGCCCTTCCCTCATCACCACGATGCGATTGCAGATGCCGATGAGTTCCTGCATCTCCGACGAGATGACGATGCAAGTCTTCGCCTCTGACACGAGCTGCTGGATGAAGGCGTAGATTTGCGCCTTGTTAGCGATATCGATTCCGCGCGTCGGTTCATCGATGACGACCACCGAAGGGTTCGTGAGCAAGACTTTTGCAAGAAGAAGCTTTTGCTGGTTTCCGCCGGAAAGCTGGCCAGCATTGACCCCGATGTCCTTCAGGCGAATGTCATATTGGTTGACCGCCTCTGTAAGGGCTTCCTGTTCGCGGCGACGTCGCATGAGAAGGCCGGGATGGAAGCGGCCGAGCGCCGAGAGCGTTAGGTTCGGGGCCAGTCGCTCATGCAGAAGAAGCCCCTTGCCCTTGCGGTCCTCGGTCAGGTAGCCGATGCCAGCGTCGAGCGCGGCACGCGGCGAATGAATATCAATTGACTTGCCCAACAATTCGACCGAGCCAGAGGCTGGACGCAGGCCCATAATTCCTTCGAATAGCTCCGTTCGACCAGCGCCGATCATTCCGGCGAAGCCGAGGATTTCTGATTTGCGGACTTCGAATGAAACGTCTCTCGCAAATCCCGGGACCGTGAGATTGCGCACCGCCAGGATCGTGCCGGTTAAGGCATCTGCCCGCTTTGGGGGATAGAGGGCTGAGAGATCGCGGCCGACCATCAAACGCGCCATGTCCATTTGGCTGAGCGTCTGCCCGGGGTAGGTCCCTACCATCTTGCCGTCGCGCAGAACCGTGACCTTGTCAGCAAGTCGCTGCACTTCGTCGAGCCTATGGCTGATATAAAGGATGGCAGCGCCTTGCGCCCTCAGGCGTAGGATGATGGCGAGAAGCCGGTCTACTTCCTCTCCGGTGAGAACAGCCGTCGGTTCATCGAAGATGACCAGCTTGTAATCGTCAAGGAGGGCACGGGCGATCTGCACAAGCTGACGGTCCGCGAGCGAAATGTCGCGAACGAGTGCGTTGGGTGACGCGACGCAGCCAAGCTCGGCGAGCTTCTCTGCTGTCAGGCGGCGCATGGTTTTGTCATCGACAATACCATTTCGCATCATCTCCCTGCCGAGAAACACGTTCTCGGCAACCGTTAGCGCATCGGCGAGCAGGATCTCCTGATGAACAAGAACAATACCGGCTTCCTGGGCCTGTTCAGGCTTGGCGAACCTGACTTCGTCATTTCCAATCGATAGCGATCCACCGGTCGGCTCGGCGTATCCTGACAGCAAGCGCATGAAAGTGGATTTTCCTGCGCCGTTTTCGCCGATAATGGCATGGATTTCGCCAGGAAGAATATCCAACGTTATATCGGACAAGACCGTGACCGGGCCGTACTGCTTCGACAGAGCCGACGCGCGCAGAACCGGATGCCGGACAGCTTCGCCGATCCCTCTCACATCTTCCCTCCCCGGTCTCTCGATGCTGACGACGTTCGACATTCGGCTCTCCTCAGTCGAATGCCGGCAGGAGCCGGTCACGCGAATGCTCGAGATGCTCGCGCATTGCACGCTCCGCTGCAGACGCGTCACCCGCCTCGAGTGCACCAAGGAGTGCCTCGTGTTCGTCCAGCGCTTCCTCGGTCACCCGCGAATGGAACATCAAACGAAAGATGTGGAAATGGGTGTGCTGATGATTGAGGGTCTCGCGAATGAGCTCGTTGCCGGCGATCTCCAAGATCTTGTCGTGGAACATCGCGTCTTGCCGAGCGAAGGTCGAATAGCGCAGACGTTCATCACCGCCTTCACGACGGCCCATGAGGCCAGCCGCTGCCCGTAGCGATGCGAGCTTGCCCTCATCCATGGCAGTGGCCGCCCGGGCCGCACTATCGGGTTCAAGAAGGAGCCGGAGCTGATAAAGTTCATCAAAACGGCGTCGGGTGATTTGCGGCGCGGCACTAAAGCCGATGAGATGGGTCTTGATGACAAGACCCTCGCCCTCGAGTCGTCCTAGCGCTTCGCGAATAGGCGTCTGCGAGACGTTGAGCTCTTTAACGAGGTTATCGACCGTGATCCTCGCACCAGGCGCGATTTTTAACGACATCAACTGCGCGAAAATCGCCTCGTAGACGCTCCCTGCAAGACTGTTTGCGCGCTGGATAAATCCACTCGTATCGAACGCTTCAGGTGCGGCAGTCTGATTTCTTTGTTGCATGTTTTTGCCTCTTGACATGACCAACCGCTACCACGATGCTCCGCTATATGCAATCCCATATCCTATAGGATTTTAAATTGGAGCGGACGTGAAGGTTGATCCGGAGAAAGCTTTAAAGCTCGCTGGGCGACTCCTGGTCGAGCGCGGCGCACCCTCAAAATGCGCCGATCTTCAGGCGCGCGTGCTTATCGAGGGCGAGCTCAAAGGTCACCCATCTCACGGGTTGCAACGCCTTCCTCGTATTCTGACCCGCATCGAGCGCGACCTAATCGACCCAGCCACCGAGGGCAATGCGCATTGGCGCTCATCATCATTTTTGGAGGTCGATGGGTTGAAAGGACTTGGCCCAGTCGTCGCTAGCTCCGCGCTGGAACGAATTGCGGAGCAAGCTCATAAGACTGGTATCGCCGTTGCTGGCATCCGCAACTCCAACCATCTCGGTATGCTCGCTTATTACGTCGAGCGCTTTGCCGAGAAGGGCTTGATCGGACTTGCCATGTCCTCCAGCGAGGCACTCGTGCACCCCTACCGTGGGACGCGGGCTCTCTTAGGAACCAACCCGTTGGCAATTGCAGTACCGACGGCAGGCAGGCCTCTGGTGGTCGACCTCGCTACCGCCATCGTTTCAATGGGCAAGATACACCACCATGCTGCAAACGGTTTGCCAATACCTGAAGGCTGGGCACGCGATGCCAACGGGAGACCGACAACTAATGCGGCGGCCGCCATTAGGGGCTCGATCGCACCCTTCGGCGAAGCCAAGGGCTATGCTCTCGGCATGGCGCTGGAGCTGATGGTGGCGTCGATTGCGAGATCCGCAATCGCGCCAGACGTCCGAGGGACGCTCGACGCCGACGCTATATGCAACAAAGGCGATGTGCTCATCGCTATTGATGTCGGCGAGCAACCCCAGTTTCTATCCTGCTTCAGCGCCTATCTCGACAGCGTACGCAGTTCCCGCCCATCGGATTCTGGCATGCGCGTGACCGTTCCAGGCGACGGCGCGACGGCTCGACGCGAAGGTGCGCTTTCCGATGGCATCGAGATTTCGGCCAGGCTTTGGGACGAACTGAACGCCCTCTCTCACTCCAGCAAATCGCTTGTCAAAGGACATGGACAATGACCCTTTTCGCCGCTCTACGGCTTCCCCAAGAAATTCTGTTTGGCAAAGGGCAACGTCACGCCTTGCCAACTGTCGCAGCTAGGCTTGGACGGCGTGCCTTGATCTGCACCGACGAGCGGCTCGCCGGCACCGGCGTGTTTGCCGAGTTGGTGAAGGCCCTCGAAGCCGCATCCATCGATTTCCTGATCCATGATGGGGTCCAACCAGACGTCCCTGCTGATAGCGTATCGGTCTGCGTCGAATATGCCCGCGATTTTGATCCTGAGATGGTGATCGGCATTGGCGGGGGAAGCTGCCTGGATATGGCAAAGTGCGCCGCCCTATTGCTGACCCACGGCGGTAAACTGAAGGACTACTACGGCGAATACAAAGTTCCAGGCCCGACGATCCCTGTCATTGCTGTTCCGACGACGGCAGGTACCGGCTCGGAGGTAACGCCCGTGGCAGTGATCTCGGACGCCGAACGCACTTTGAAGGTCGGGATATCGAGCCCCTATTTGATTGCCACGGCGGCGATCTGCGACCCGGAACTGACGATGACCTGCCCACCGGGTCTAACGGCGATCGCAGGAGCCGACGCCCTCACCCACGCGATCGAAGCCTTTACCGCCGCTCGCCGCGGGACGGATCACGCACTGGCGCAAAACCACGTCTTTATCGGCAAAAGTGCGCTGACGGACCATTTCGCCCTTTTGGCTATCAAGCTTCTCGGCCGCAGCCTTGAGAAGGCCTGCAAGGATGGCTCCGACGAAGATGCGCGTGCAGAGGTGATGATGGGGGCGCTTGCAGCAGGTTGCGCGTTCGGGACAGCCGGTACCGCCGCGGCTCATGCCATTCAATATCCCGCAGGTGCTTTGACGCATACCGCCCATGGCCTCGGTGTTGCAACCATGATGCCCTACGTCATGAACTACAATCTGTCTGCGTCAGTTTCCGAAATGTCCGAGATCGGAACCGCGCTCGGTCTGGCGAAACCGGACCTCGACGAAACGCAGCTAGCGACCGCCGCAATCGAGGAAATTCGCAGGCTGTTTGCGGCGATCGGTATCACCCGCACGCTCGCCGATCTCGGTCTTGCCCAGGACAAGCTCGACTGGACGGCCGAACAGGCCTTCGGAATTGACCGGCTCATCAAGAACAATCCACGGCCCTTCGACCTCGACGCGATGAAGCGTCTCGTCAAGGCGGCCTATGACGGCGATCTGGCCGCATCCGCTATCTAGCTATCGAGGGAACACCCATGACCATTGCCCAGCAGATCTCTAATTCCAATCATCAAGTCCCGGACATCGCAGCCGCCGCTCGCGGGCTCTACATCGACGGAGAATGGCGACAGTCTCGGTCCGGACAACAGATCGATGTCATCGATCCCTCTACAGGTAGAGTTCTGACATCCGTGCCAGATGCGACGATCGATGATGCACGCACGAGCGTTGATGCCGCCGCGGCAGCGGCACCTGCGTGGCGCGCAACGCCTCCCCGCAGGCGCTCCGAAATTTTGCGCCGATGCTTTGAATTGATGCTTGAACGCTCGGAGATGCTCGCGTCGTTGATCTCGATGGAGAACGGCAAAGCATTGCGAGACGCGCGGGGCGAAGTCGCCTACGCTGCCGAATTCTTTCGCTGGAATGCCGAGGAAGCCGTTCGCATCACCGGCGAGTTCGGCACTGCGCCATCTGGCACCAACCGCATTATCGTCGACTATCAGCCAATTGGCATTTGCCTGCTGATTACGCCGTGGAATTTTCCGGCGGCGATGGCCACCCGCAAAATAGCTCCGGCACTAGCGGCTGGCTGTACGGTAATCTTGAAACCTGCAAGCGAGACGCCGCTGACAGCCTATGCTCTAGCCGCAATATATGAAGAGGCCGGCGTACCGAAGGGCGTCGTCAACGTACTGACGACAACGACCCCTGGCCCGATGACCGAGGTGGTTCTGGCCGACCCACGGGTCAGGAAGCTTTCCTTCACGGGGTCAACAGGTGTCGGCCGCCAGCTGCTCGCTGAGGCGGCCAAGCATGTCATATCTTGCTCGATGGAGCTTGGTGGCAATGCACCGTTCCTGGTTTTCGATGACGCGGATCTCGATGCGGCGCTCGAGGGCGCGATGATTGCCAAGATGCGCAATGCGGGAGAGGCCTGCACGGCGGCAAACCGCTTCTACGTGCAATCCGGAATCTACGACCAGTTCGCTGAAGGACTCACGAAGCGTATGGTTGCGCTCAAAGTCGGGGCGGGCGTTGAGGCTGACACCGAATGCGGCCCGATGATAACCCGAAAGGCGGTGGAGAAGATCAGCCGCCTGGTCCAAGATTCCAAGGCGAAAGGTGCGCGCGTCCTGTGCGGCGGTGATGCGACATCAGGTGATGGGTTCTTTTATCCGCCAACGGTGCTTGCAGACGTTTCTGACGAATCAGAGATGAAGGCAGAGGAAATTTTCGGACCGGTCGCGCCTCTGTACCGGTTCGAATCCGAACACGAGGCCATCGAACGCGCAAACGACACCGAATACGGGCTTGCCGCTTACGTCTACACACGTGATATCGCGCGTGGGCTACGCGTCTCTTCCGGCATCGAAGCGGGTATGATCGCGCTCAATCGGGGGCTCGTCTCTGATCCGGCCGCGCCCTTCGGCGGAGTAAAGCAGAGCGGTCTTGGGCGCGAAGGCGGTCAGCACCATGGCATTGCTGAATTCATGGAACCCAAATATATCGCCACGAGTTTCTAATCCTGGAGGAGTGATTTTGGAGACCGACCCATTTCGGATCCGCGACCATGTCGCGGATTTCGATGTCATCGTCGAAGAGATCGTCGCGGCCAGTGCCAAGGCGCGGGAAACGTTACCCATGATAGCGGACGTCGCCTATGGCGATGGCCCGAGTGAATCGTTGGACATCTTTTTCCCAGAAGGGCCGCGTCAAAATCTTCCGGTTCACATGTTCATCCACGGCGGATACTGGCGGATGTGGTCAAAGCGTGAATACTCCTGCATTGCCAATACGGTCACGCGCGCTGGCGCGATCGCGGTGATTGTAGACTACGCGTTGATGCCGGGTGTGAGGATGAAGGTCCTGGTAGATCAGGTCGTTCGTGCCAAGCAATGGATCATTCATCACATAGCAGAGCACGGTGGCGACCCTTCATTGCTCACGATCAGTGGTCATTCTGCAGGAGCCCATCTTTCAACATTCCTTTTTCAAAGTAGCACCACGGGTTCCTCTGTCAATGGCGCCCTGTTGCTGGGCGGCCTCTACGATCTCCTTCCCTTACAGCAGTCCTTTTTAAAGGCCGAGATTGCTCTTACGGATGACGAGGTCGCGGCCTTCACGCCACTAGGCCATTCGTACGATCCCTCTTGCCGCGCGATCTTGGCGGTAGGCGAGAATGAAACAAGGCCGTTTCACGTGCAATTGGACGCCTTCGCCAATGTGTTGCGGGAACAGGGTGTTCCCGTTTCGATACGGGTCATTCGCAATCGAAATCACATGGATGCTGTGCGAGATCTCGGTGTGGTTGGCAGCGAAACGAGCGACAGTCTGTTCGGCCTAATCCAATACGTCGCGCGTGGAGGCAGGCGTTAAGTCCCAACCAAAGGGATATAGTGCGAACGGAACAAGAGTTAGACCAGTGACCAGCGTCGCCTGGTTGATGAGGATCACGCCGCTTGAGCGTATGCAGCTCGCGCTTGCGAATATGCTGACAACCAAAGCGAGTACAACACTGAGGTGGGGTCGATCAGGGAACGGCAACGAGCTTCCAAGCTGCGTCGGAGGCAAAGGTTATGACCGCATTCTTCATTTCGTCGCGATCTCGTCGAGCTTGGGCTCGACCAATTGAACACGGGAGCCATTTTTCGGTCATCGCGACGAACATGTATCCTGCGCCGTGGCGCTCCACGAAACCGGCGCCGGCGTAGATCCAGGGGTAGCCGAACATAAGGAGCTTTTCATTCGCGGCCTTGTCGAGTAGCGCAGCGCGGCTCGCGAGAGCGATTTTCTGTTCGGTGTGAAGCCGAAATGCCATTTCGGATTGCCAAAGGAGACGATGTCGTTTGGGATGACGTCGCCCCGCTTTCGGCAGGTTGCCGTCGCCGCCCTGTACCAGCGAGATGTGTCCTGGCGTCTGACCTCGCGTGCTTACGACGTTCAAACCTGACACGATTTCGTCGCCTATCTCGACGTGCGTCAGCCAATCCTTCACGGCAAAGAGGTCGCGCTGTGCCCCACGGGCGAAGGCGTAAAGCGGCTCCGGCTGGACGTCTCGTAGTTCGGATTCGTACAGAAAGACCACTTGGCTTCGCTGATTTGATATCGGCGTTTGGAAACGGCAAAGCCCCGTCCGGCAGCGTCGTTTCGCCCGAATGATCCGGGTACGCGTGGGTGAAGATGATCTTTGTAAGGGACGCAGGATCGACACCGAGGAAAGTCAAGTTCGCCGCCAGACGGACGATGAGGATTTTGAACCGAGAACCCACACCCCGCTTGAACGGAAACCCCACTTCCCCTCCGGTGTGAACGTGCGGAGCAAATGCGGGCTGCTGCGGTACTACGGCGCGGCAGCCGATGGTGGTTTATTCAAAGTCCTTTCGAGATCTGCAAAGGTTGCAGGACGATATCTGCAAGGGCCGACTCTCCTACTTCAAAGGCCTTCTGATACTCGGCGTCTTCCACCATTTCTCTGAATGCCGTCCGCCGCGGGTACTGCACTAGCATCACTGCGTCCCAGCCTTCCACCGGCCCGGTCGTAAGGACATCGAGGCCGTCGCCACGGAACAATATCCGTGCACCAAAGCGGGCTAGAATGGGTTCCGCCATTCTGAGGTATTCCAGATGCCGTTCCCGGCCGCCCTCGGGGACGAACCGTAGAAGGTTCAGCATCACGACAGGGGCGTCGTCCTCTTCAGAGAGGAACTTTTCAAAGACGTCGGGTGAAAACGCGACCATAAGCTATCCTTTCATTCAGAGCGTCCTTGGGGACGCTTCGGAAAGTCTAACCTCTTGCACCGTCAGAAACTGTCAGGAACGAACGCCAGTCCCGATCCTGCTCGCGCCAGCGCCGCATGAGCAGAGACCGTCGTTCCGGATACCGGTCGTCGAGGATCGACGCGGACCGAACACGGTCGACGCGGAAATGACGGAATGCCGACTTGGCTTCGCACCACGCAGCGAGAACACGCACGTCATCGAAATATACGATCGTGATCGGCCAGACGACACGTTCAGACATAGCGCCGCCAGCATCCTCGTATGCGATCGCGACCTTTCGCAGGCGACGGATCGCATCACGTATCACTCCCACCTGCGCCGGATCGGATCGCTGCGAGATGGAAGCTGCCGAAACGAGTGCCGGCGCGTGTTCGTCGTGGAGCCGGTCGGTCCGACTTGAGAGTATTTTCGCCAGAGCGCTGTCGCTGCTCTGAGAAAGAGCCGGATCGGCTCTCTGCTGCACCCAGGTCAGCCCAAGGATTAGAGCTTCAACCTCTTCGGCCGAAAATGCAAATTGCGGCAGGAAGAAACCGTCGCGCAGCAGAAACCCGACGCCCGCCTGCCCGTCGAGAGGTGCTCCGAGCAGACGAAGCGTTTCGATATCCCGATAAACGCTCCTTTCGGAGACCCCGAGTTCCTGCGCCAGCTCCAGCGCGGTTACCGGCGTTCGTCGTGTGCGAAGCATGCCCAGCATTTCGAAGAGGCGGCTCGTTCTCGACATTAAGCGAATGGTCCTGTCTTTCGGTCTGAGATATCTAGTGCTTTCGCGGGCGGCGTCCAAGAAGGGACATCTATTGGAAATTCCGCGCCTTCACTTTAAGGGTATCGATGTGACGATCGCGTACGTACATGTCCGAGACCTTGGGCGACGTCATGTCCCCCAGTATCGGTAAGATGTCGTTATTCCGCCGCCGCCCGAGACGCACGAGTCGTACGCCGCGATGGCATCGTGTTCGATACAGGAGACCCTTTAGGAGCTTTTCGATGCCGACCATCGTCGCCATGCGACAGGCAAAACGACCCGGTCGTCAGACGTCGCCTCGTGCAGTTGCTACATCAGGCGTGTCTAGTTACTAGCCGCAACGCACCTCGTGTTCTTTTTGGCTGCTCCGCAACATAGAAATCATCGTCGACGAAGCGATGGACGACATCGTGGCGACCGGCCTTTCGTGCGAGGCCGTCAAAGCACACGACGCGTTGCTCGAATGGAGAAAGGCGCCGGATTCCGCGGTCTGGTTTGGCATGTCGTGGGCCGACGGGGTTCGCCTAGCGTGGCCTGGGCCGCCTGCCCTTAAGGCAGCGCGCCGGGCCATTCGTTCGAAGGTTCCTCGGCCTCCACACCCGGCCTGTCTTCGGCCGGGTCTGGATCGCGGTCGTATGCCTTCTGGAGGCTTCCGATTTCATCGACGATCGCGTCATAGACGTCGGACTGCTTGGCACCCTTCATGACTAGAGAGTCGACCAAGTCTTCGAGCTGGTCACGTAAACCGTCTTTCCAGTCGCCGCTCATTTGCGATCCTCGGGCTGCAGTCTAACGCCCGTGCAGAGCATCCCACATGTCGAGTAGCGAGTGGAACTTCTTGAGATCGGCGCCCCGCCATCGTCCGGTTCCGGATCCGGAAGCGGCTCTTCGGTCCGGAGGATTGTCGAGCGGGGGCACTTTCGGTGGCGGCGCGACTGGCTCGAATGGGACTGACATTTGGCATTCCTCCTCGTTTTATGAGAACGCGGAGGATGAAGGCAAGTTCCGGCGGCGATCGAGCCCGACCATCACCTGTGCTCAGTCAAAGCAAAATGCACCAGAGGCCTATTTTACGGACGCCATTCTTGGCTGTTTCGATCATCAAGCTCCCGGTCGAGATAGAATGCAGCGCTGATCAAGGCCAAATGGGTAAAGGCTTGCGGGAAATTGCCGGCTAGTCGCGCCTGGGCGTCGAACTCCTCGGCGTAAAGTCCGAGATGGTTGGCGTAGTTCAAGGCCGCTTCGAAAACCCTGCGAGCTTTCTGACTCTTCCCTGCCCGAGCCAGGCACTCGGCATACCAGAACGAGCAGGCGGAGAAGGCGCCCTCTTCCCCGTCGAGGCCGTCGTCGCTTCTGTACCGCTGAACGACGCCGTCGTCAGCCAACTGTGCGCCAACAGCCTCCAGCGTTGAAAGCCACCGCGGATCGGTTGCGCTAACGAACCTCACAAGCGGCATCAGGAGAAGCGAGGCGTCGAGCATTTCGCCGCCCTTGGTCTGGACAAAGTGACCCCTGTCTTTATTCCAGAAGTTGGTCCAGATATCGTTATAGATATCGTTCCTCACGTCTTGCCACTTGACGAAAGGCGCGGCTAGCGATCGTTTCGTCGCCAGACGGATTCCGCGGTCGACCGCCACCCAGCACATGAGCCGCGAATGAAGGAATTCCTGGGGCTCTCGGCGCATCTCCCAGATCCCAGCATCAGGATCCTGCCAGTGGTCGCAGACGTACTCGATCACCTCGCGGACGCCCTCCCAGTGATCGTGAGAGATCGCATGCCCATATTTGTTGCTCAAATAAATTGAATCGAGGAGCTCGCCGTATATGTCGAGCTGGGACTGCTCGGACGCCTTGTTGCCAACGCGCACAGGTGTGGCGCCGCCATATCCTCGTAGATGATCGAGGTTGATCTCGTCTGGTACCTCTCCACCATCTACCGCGTACATGATCTTCAGGCGGCCGCCAGCGTCGCATGCGGCTGCACGCTGCCCGATCCAGTTGTTAAATGCCATCGCCTCCTGTCGATAGCCAAGCCTCATCAGCGCGTAGACCGTGAAGGATGCGTCTCTGATCCAAGTGGCACGGTAATCCCAATTGCGGCTGCCGCCCGGCGCCTCAGGCAAACCGAACGTTGCCGCAGCGATCACTGAACCGTGTTTGCGCGACGTCATGAGCTTCAACGTTAGCGCGGAACGGTTGACCATTTCGCGCCACCGCCCGCGGTAGGTCGACTGCCTTGCCCAGTCCTGCCAAAAGGCGACGGTCTGGTCCTCCATCTTTTGAGGTGTCTCATCGAACTCGTCGTCGCCGTCGTCGAGTATGAAATCGACGACCTCGCCCGCGCGGAGCGTGATCTGCGCGGTGACGGCGCCGTCGATCTCGCCGAGTGGTGCGCCCGCCACCAGCCGCACCACCTCGCCATTGGGATGTCGCCAGATGGCTGTGACGCCATCAAGCTGCGGGGATATTCGTTTGGAGGCGTAATCGAATCTCGGGGAGCAGGTCGCGCGGATCGTCATCGTGCCTCGGGTCGCTCTGAACCGTCGGACCAGCATGCTGGACCCATCGCTACGCCGGTTCTTCACATACATGAAGTCCGTAAGCTCTCCGCTGGCCTCGTCCGCCATCCATCGTGTCAGCAAGACGTTCGTGTCCGGAAGGTATTGTTGGGTTACGCGGGCATTGGGAAGGTCCGGTGCGATCTGAAACATTCCGCCGCGCTCCGGATCGAGCAATGCAGCGAATATCGACGGGCTGTCGAAGTCAGGCCAACACAGGAAGTCGATCGTACCGTCTGTCGCGACGAGCGCGATCGTCGCAAGATCGCCGATGACGCCGTGGCTCTCTATTGTTCGCGGAATATTCGCCACGGCGCGCGCCGTGACATCCGCGTCCATCGCACTCCCCGTCACCTCGATTTTGTTATCCATCGCGTCCTCTTTCTCGTCTGTGATGCACCGTGCCCGCTACTTGGCGATCTGGCGCACCTGACATAAACGACAAGGAAGAGCATGCTGAAGGCCGCTATAGGGAGTGCCGGCCCTTGTACAATCGGTGCTTCTATTGGGTAATCCGCGCAATCGGGGTGCAGGCGCCGACATCCGCGACCGTCGTGCGAACCGACCACGAACGGCGGATTCCATTCTGAACGTGAGCGTGGCGCTGATGACGGGTGACGACATGACATCCTTGACGCGCCAGCTCCTGGCTTTGAGATAGTCCGCAAGCGCGTCCGCCCGGTCACGCGTGTGTGGGACGGAACGTCTTGTCCAGGAAGATGCCACGCGCCGGATCAGGTCGCTCTCGGTCACGATTCCGGTCAGCCGTCCCTCTGCGTCAACGACGGGCACGGCCCCTATCTTATTGGCGTTGACGATCTCGATCGCTTGTCTGACGTTGTGCCCCTCGTCTATTGTCGTGACGGGGGACGTCATTATGTCTTTGGCCAGCATGACCTTACCTCCTGGTCTGTGGAGGCGATTGAAGCTTATATTTCGACAGGACGCTTTGATCGGGATCAATCGGGGCCCTTCTGCAGCAAGCTCATCCGACCGTCATTCGCCTCAAGACGTTCGTCTTCCAATAGAATTGATGAGCAAGCGCGCCAA
Source organism: Rhizobium sp. 01L410 (assembly GCF_056400165.1). Taxonomy (NCBI): domain Bacteria; kingdom Pseudomonadati; phylum Pseudomonadota; class Alphaproteobacteria; order Hyphomicrobiales; family Rhizobiaceae; genus Rhizobium; species Rhizobium sp. 01L410. The sequence continues at coordinate 100,433 of NZ_JBFTST010000017.1, read as the reverse complement.
GGATATGGGCGGCGATGACGATCCAGAGTATAACTTTCAGCACCTCGGCGTGTACCTCTCCCGTGCGGTCGTAACCGAAGTAGAACGCTGCCATCCCGCTGATCGGCAATGCGAAAAGAAGCAGGTAAAGCGTCGCGTGGGCGCCTTTGGCTGCAAAGGTCAGGACGTAAGGTTCCTCGGCGGGCGCGGAAGGCGTTCCCTGAATGAAGCGCAGCACGAGGCGGATACTGATCAGCAACAGTATCGAAATTCCGACATACGCATGGAGATCGGCGCCTGCCAATTGCGCATCAGTTGCCGAACCGGTGTGTTCGATCGCCCGCTGCCACTCGCTCATGCCGTCAGGCAAAAGCAGATTGTAGAAGACGAGCAGCGCCGACAGCCAATGAAGGATGCGTTGCGGCAAGGAGTACGCCGTCGGGTTTTGTGTCAATTTCTTCATCGTCGTCTCCCTGCCACTGATTCTGCTTATACTTATCTTTGACGGGGAAGCCCCTATTTCGTGACGGTCAACATCGCATGCATGCCGGCCTCATAGTGGCCCTTGATATTGCACAGAAGGAGATAGGAGCCAGCAGTGAGGTTCGCCTTCAACTGCCCGTCAGCGCCAGGCTTGAGCTCGGAGACCTCCCCCATGCTCTTCAACTGCTTTTCATCGACGCGATGTTTGCCGGCGACAACGTGGACGGTCGCGTCGGGGGACTTCAATTTGACCAAAATCATCTCGTGTTCCTCCGTCACCGCATCATTATGTACCATGAACACGGTATCGCCGGCCTTGATGGTTGGCTGATCAACTGACAGAGTCATCGGACCACCTCCCTCAACGACCCTGACTGTGGTCGCTGCCAAAGCTGGGGTGACAGCGCCGGCCAGTGCGAAAGCTACCAGAACTCCTCGTATAATCTTCACGTCAGTCGCCTCTCGGTGGTTGAACCAGACCCGCCTAGCCAGTGAATCTGACGCCTTCCTGAACGTCATTGCTTAATCACCGACCCGCGGTACCTGCCCCACGCCAACGCCAGTTCAGTATCTCCGGCATGTCCTCCCCATGGTCTCGCACATATGCGCGGTGCCCGGCGAGTTTTTCATGCAGAAAGGCGACGGCTTGAGGGTGTTTCTCGGCTAGACCAGGAACTCGCGCGATGGCTTCAAGCGCCAAATTACCTTGCTAAGTATCTGGAAAGATTGGTTGCGGGGGCAGGATTTGAACCTGCGGTCGTCAGGTTATGAGCAAAGAGATCCGCTCTAATGGAACACCCTGATCGAGAAGCCGTTTCTCCAAGCTGGTAAAGTCGCCAGCGAGAGAATGGCAGGTTCCTGTGAGCGTCGTTGAGTCCAGAGATGAAGATGCCTCTACGCTCCCTGATCCGGCCGATCACGCCCAAGTCTGCAACCCTCCGCCGGGTGTCGTAGCGACTAGGCTGGCTGCAGCTTTACAAAGCTTCGAGCTCCCCCTGTGCTATGTGGCACTAAGCGAAGGCGCGGCTGCCAGAATTGCTGAGGCACTCAGTGCGCTGGTTCCTGAGATCGAGGTGATCGTTTTTCCGCCTTGGGACTGCCTGCCCTATGACCGGGTGCCACCATCGGCACATTGTATGGGCCTGCGAATGGATGCTCTACGGATTTGGAGCACGCGGAGCGGCGGGCCGCGGCTGTTTTTGACCTCGTTGGACGCAACACTCCAACGTATTCCGCCAGCGACCGTCATCTCGAAAAGCCATATCGAGCTTGTAGTGGGAAAGCCGTTTGATCGTGACGCGTTTTCCGACTTCGTCCAGCGGGCCAACTATCAGGAAGAAGGTGTCGCGGACGACCCCGGCGAGCTGGCGGTTAGAGAAGGCGTCATCGACATCTACCCTGCCGGCGCGCCCGGTCCACTGCGCATCGTCCTGTCGGAGGATGAGAAGGTCGAGGAACTCAGAGGTTTTGACCGCTTAACGCAGCGGACAGAAAGCTATCTCGACCAAGTGACGTTCGGTCCGGCATCCGAAGCCATTTATTATGATGGCTTTACAGAACACCATGCTCCGGCTCTGGAGACGATGGAACAACTGCTGCTGCGCCTTTATCAAGACATGCCAACCGTGTTTGACGTACTCGGCGATGCCACTTTCCTTCAGGCTCCCGGCGCAACCGAACGTGTGGAACGCCACCTGGAGATTATCGAAGATGCTCGCCAGTCCCGCGAGGCGTTCGACGATAAGGAGCACCCCTCCTCCCGTTCTCTCTATCTGGATAGGGATGAGTGGGAACGGCTCTCCACCAACGTTTTCACAAACGTGCTTGATCTCGGAAAGGGACATAAGGTTCCAAAAGAAATATCACGCGCAGACCAGCGCAAAGCCTTGGTCGAATATGCGCAAGGTCATCTGCACAACGGGCTGAAGGTTTTGATTGCTGGGCAGGGCAAAACGGCCGAAGCGATTGGTCGGCGCTTGGCAAAATCAGCCGGGGAAGTGCCAAGGTCCGTCGACACATGGGAGGCGGTCTTGGAGGCACAGCCTGGCACACTCTTAAGCTTGGCCTGCGACTTAGAGCAAGGTTTTGTCGACGTCGGGCAGAATGTCGTCGTCATTGCCGCAACCGATAGAGCGGGTGGGATAGCGAATTCGAGTGCCGTTCTGGCGGCAGCAGAGCTTCGAATAGGCGACGTTGTCGTTCACGAAGACCATGGCATCGGCGTCCTGAAAAATTTGGAAAACATCACCGTGGACGACGTCTCTCGGGACGCGGCTCGCTTGGAATATCGCGATGGCGGCTCTCTCCTCGTGCCGATGGAGGAGTTTGGAAAATTATGGCGTTACGGCGCCGAGCCCGAAGCAATCACACTCGATCGCCTCCGCACGGACGTCTGGCAGAGGAGACGCGACGAAATCCAGGCAGACATTCAGTCTACCGCGCGTCATTTTATGACGGTTGCGAAACAGAGGCAGGCTGCGCAAGCAGAAAGATTTGCGCCACCGCGTCTCGAATTTTCTGCCTTCGCCCGTCGTTTTCCATTTTCCGAAACTCCTGATCAGGCCGACGCCATCCAGGCTGTCCTCTCCGATCTCGCCTCCGGACAAGCCATGAACCGTCTCGTTTGCGGAGATGTCGGCTTCGGCAAGACCGAAGTCGCGTTACGCGCAGCAGCAGCGGTCGCACTTTGCGGTGGACAGGTGGCTGTCATTGCACCAACCACAGTGCTCGCTCGACAACACTTTGACACCTTCAAACATCGGTTCGCGGGGACCGGCATCGCGGTCGGCATGCTGTCTCGACTGCTCAAGCCAAGTGAGGCGAAAAAGACCAGGGCTGCACTTGCCGAGGGCGAGATCCGCATCATCATCGCGACCCAGGCGATCCTTTCGAAAGAGGTTCGTTTCGCACGTCTTTCCCTGGTGATCGTGGACGAGGAGCACCGGTTTGGCCTGAAAGAAAAGCGGGCGATGAACAGCCTCGCACCATCTCTTCACACTCTGTCCATGTCGGCCACGCCGATCCCGCGGACATTGCAATTGGCGATGGTGGGCGTTCAAGAGGTCAGCCTGCTGACCACGCCACCATCTAGGCGCAGGCCCGTCCGCACGTCAATTGCGCCGTTCGACCCGGCGTCCTTGCGGACAGGCCTGATGAGGGAATACCGGCGCCGCGGCCAGAGCTTTGTCGTAGTGCCGCGTATCGAGGACATAGAACAGGTCGAAATACTGTTGCAGAAGATCGTTCCGGGACTTTCGGTCAAGGTCGCGCACGGCAAGATGCCGGCAGCGGCTATGGATGAAGCAATAGTCGGTTTTGCGCAAGGCGATGGCGACGTCCTTCTCGCCACGAACATCATTGAAAATGGCCTCGATGTCCCGCGCGCCAACACGATGTTTATCTGGCAAGCCGATCGGTTCGGCCTCGCTCAGCTCCATCAGTTGCGCGGACGTGTCGGGCGCGGAGCGGTCCAGGGCATCGTTACTCTTTTCACCCAACAGGACGCTGAGCTGGCTGAGGAAACGCGCTTACGGCTTTCAACCTTGGTCGAAAACGACCGACTGGGCGCTGGGGTCGCAATCAGCCTCCGCGATCTCGATCTTCGCGGCGGCGGCGATATCGCTGGCGAAGATCAGGCGGGCCATATGAAAGCGATCGGTATCGAGCTCTATCAAAAGCTGCTTGCAGACGCCGTCGCAAGATTTCGCTGGCAGCCGTCAGGCGTGCAACAGCGCGCGATCGTCAACCTAGGAAACGTCGGGACAATCCCGTCGGACTATGTGTCGGATCCAGCAGTCAGACTTAACCTCTACGCCAAACTGCTGCGGGCATCCGCGGTCAGTGAATTGAACGATCTCGCAGACGAATTCGAAGATAGGTTTGGCCAACCGCCGCACGACGTACTGCTTCTCTTGAGGACGGCAAGACTGCAGCTTATCGCGGGACGGTTGGGTGTTGCCAAGCTTGAAGCCGGGCCAAAAGCGCTTGCAATGACCTTGACAGAGAAGACGTCGGCGAAGCTTGTGGCAGCGTCGACGAAAGCCGGGGCGGTTCGGCGAGAGGAGCGGCTGATATTCGACGCCTCAAGCCTGGCCGGCGAGGACCCCTCCCATTTCTTCGACCGGGTTCTATCGGCAGTAACAGGATAGGGGTTGCAAGAAACATCGAAACAGAAAGACTCAGAAGAGCGGACCGCTCTTGACGGGAGGCGAACCGGCAGCCCCGCTGTCAAGCTACTTTTGCGCGCGCGGTGGAGGCCATTCGTCCTCGCCTCTAAGCAAATATCGTGCGTAGTCAGCGCTCGTCAGCCAAGACTGACACCAGTGATCTCGGCAAGCCTCATTATCAGGCGATCTTGATAACCGACGTCGCCAACGGCGGCCGAGGGCGGTTGCAGTTGGCGATGGTACCAATATTGACCGCTCACCTTGGCCCTTGCGTCGTCGCTGACGGACAGCCATACCTGCGTGCGATGGCCGTCCTCGAGATCGCCAGGCGCGCCTGCTCCGCCCATCTTCGTCGGAACCCAGCCTGGATCAACCGCGCTGCTGACGACGCCAGGCCGATATCTCGCGACTGCTGCAGCGAGGGTTGCAACATGAAGCTTGCTCTCGGAATAAGCGGTGACTGGGCTCCATGCGCGCCTCTTCCAATCGATATCGTCCAGCGAGGTCCCGGCGTTTCTGTGCATGCCGCTGCTAAGGTAGATCAGCCGCGTAGGGCGGCCGATCAGTGCTGTCAGGATGTACGGCGCAAGTACGTTGACTGCGAGCATCGTCGGGTGGCCTTCGGAAGTCGGATTGCGGCTTGCTTGGTGATAGACGCCCGCATTGTGAATCACCGCATCAGCACCGCCGATAGCATTGACCTGATCGGCGATTGAACGGGTCTGGCCAGCGCTCGAAAGGTCACCAATGACGATGTCCGCCAAGTTTCCAGTTATTGAGGCCAATACGGCCGCGCGTTCTTTCGAGCGGGCATGCAGGATTACGCGGTGCCCGGCGTCCATCAAGGTTTCAGCTGCGGCACGCCCCAGCCCATCAGTGGATCCGGTGACAAAAATGCAACTCATACGGTTTCCATGTTTACGTCATCCCAGTCGGCCGATCGGGTGTCTGAAGCCATTGGACAGCGCTTTCGAGTTGCGATGTCAAGCAGTCGTGACATCCCAGCCAGAAGCACAACGGCAAAGCAGCAATATACGCCTGGGGATGATGCTAAGCGAGGGATACTCATTTTTGAAAATCCTGATATGATCCGGGGCAGTTGTGGGAGTAGGTGGTATGAAGAGTCTAGTACCTGAGGCTTTCTATTGGGCTCGTTCCGACAGGCACACCGACGGCAAGACGACCATCGTTCAAGTGTCCTCGGTCTTCGGCGAGGATCCGGATTATTGGACCATCGCAGTTCTGGGTTCCGACCAACATTGCATGATAAGCGACTTTGAGATCATCGCGCTTGTCGAACCGTTGGACGGTTATCCACTTCAACATGCGGCCGAATAATTCCGCTCTTGAAGGGCGGAGAAAAGGCACACAACTTCAACTCCGGTATCAGGATTGAAATGCTCAACATTACGTCGCCGGACGAGGTTCCGTCTAATTTCTGACCGTAATTGTCCGCTCCAGTGCTGCCCCCGAGCATAGCCTACCTTGGTTGGACATGACAATCTCGACGAAATCTTGTCAATGTCTTGGAACCGCAGGCCCCGCGAAGCTTCAGAAGTATGCATGATGACTGTAAAATCCGCGCGCGCTCCGTGCAGGTTGACATCGAACTTCGCCGGCGGATCAGGGAAGGCGCAAGCTCATCGGAGTGTCTAAGAACACTCTTGAAGCACAGCTGGGGATCACATCCACACATTCAAAAATTTGAGAAGGCCAAAATTGCGTTAGGTCAAGTCGCGTATGGGCAATCGCGCAGATTTTGAGAACGTCGCCCTGCCCTTTTCGGACAATGCGGCGGCCAGGATGCCGCCATCGTTTGAAGTCAATGCCATCGAACAGTTGGACGGGTGTCCTGACCGGCTGAACCTGAAAAGGGTTCTCGCGAAAATCCGCGATGAAACGGCCCATGGATCGATCATCGCGCTCGTGACGGCGCTCTCAGAAGGCCAAGTGTCGAGTGCTGAGCGCCGCTAAAATTTTTCAGATGTCGCGATACAGCGTTTGCTATTTGCCGAGCCAGTGGTACTCGGCGATCGAGGCTTTACCGGTCTTCTTGTCGTAAAGGCAGATGAGACTGACGTTCACCTTCGACTTGCCCTTGCCTGTCTGCCCTCGCATGAGCAGAGCAATCTTGCCAGCTGCATCATCGAAGACAACAGGGGCAGATGCCTCTGGTGTGTTCAGGCCCGACTGACCAATACATGTCCCGTTTACCTTGGCAAAAAGCGCGTTCCAGGCCGCATCGCTGGACGCATATGCTGCCTGTGATAGGCAAAGCGCGAAGCTTGCCGCGGCAAGCGTTAGTCTAATCATAGTAAGGTCCTTTCTGCGAATTTGACTCAGGTGTTTCCAATGCTTCGTCGCTGGTCAACGAGGCCAAACCAAGGCGGTCCCCGGACCGTCAGCGGTCGGGATGTCAGTTCGAAACTCTGTGATGCATCTGCGGCTGTTGGCGAGCCCTAACCAACGGGTCCGAGCTGAGGAGATCGGTGCGTCTGCAGGCGGGGTGTGATCCTCAATCGATCGGATCCTGCGCATGGATCAATTTTCTGGTCTCTCCACCCGAGGCACTTTCAGGGTTCTGACCGTTCTGCTGCACTCAACAACGCTGTGGACCACCCAGGCAAACGAGAATAATCCACATTGGCTGATGCGTTGAACAGCGCGATCAACTGATCGTTTCGTGTGCCGGGCCGGCAATTCCGAGCGCTCCGCGCAGGCCACTAATTTCGACAATTGCACGAGTGAGCTGCTGCCTTCTAGGTGCCGCAGTTTCTCGATCTCGTTAGCTGCCTTTGCCAATTGGGCAATGAAGCTTTCGGGCATGTGATGCCGGTCACCCTGATGCCCGGTCGCTGCCGACCTCTTCCTGGTCGTCGATCATGTGGTGCCAGTAAGCTCACCTACCTCTTCGCAATCGTCTCCCAAGCGTCAGCTTTTGAACCGTTCGAAAGCAGTCATATATCTCACTGGCGGGTCGGCTTCTTCCCATCCATAGATTTCAGCGCGTAGGTAGTTGATCTCATCCTGGACCCTGTGCTCCTCGATTTCGATCCACCAGGATTTCGGCCCGCCGTCGCTTCCATCTGACCACCGGTAGCCGCGCATCTTCAATTGATCCTTCATCTCGAAGGGACTGTGTTCGGCATAAATGCGCGCACGGTTCTGCTGGCTCGACAGATAAAGTTCCGAGAACGGCGAGCTGGCGCCATCGCCATGACCGCGATCGAGGATTTCCAGTAGCGCGAAACAGTCATCGACCGCGCGATGCGCCTCATGAAAGTAGCCAGCCTGGCCGATCAGATACCCAAGCTTGTTGCCTTCGAATCCGCGTGCTGCCCAATCGATTTCCGAAACCGAGCAGGCCCAGGCTTTGCGATCGAACACAGGTGAAAATGCTTCGAAAAACGGCCGGTCGAACCTGGCGTAGTGGGCGATGACCAGATCCGCGGGTTCGACCAGCGATCGCAATTGCTGCGGGTCGATCATATGGCCGGCCACCATTTCGTCAGTAATCCCGGTCAGCCGCGTGATTTCCGCCGGAATCGGCCTGGTCGGCTCGTGTAGCGCGGTGTAGACGCCAGTCACGTCGCCAATCGCCCCCTGCTCGTCGAAGGAAAAGGCGACAATACCGATCTCGATGATTTCGTCTTCTCGATTGTTCAATCCAGTCGTCTCTGCATCGACGAGGACGCCTCTCCGGAAAAAGCCGGGACGTGGAAACGGCACGATTGGCCTGGGCTCAAGCCTTTTGAGGACGCGATAGCGGCCGGTTGCCTCCAGCTGCCGAACAAGGCCGCCTTCGCTATCAGCGGTGACCACTTGCTTGACGCTACGCCGTCGCCGTGGGCCAAGTGCCGGTGCCTCAGCCTCATCATCATCTGTAAAGAAATCGAACTGCTGCGTCACGTGCCCGTCTCGGATTGATTTCCGGTCAGTCAGCTTTAGTCGATTCCCTTGCGCAGATCAGGTGAAAGTGCGCCTAGGGGCCAAATTCGAAATCAACTGGCGCAAAGGTGCCCAAGCAGACCATCATGACGGGTGACGAGGGAGGCGCCTGCTTTGGCTCGCCCAATAGTCCGGATTGGTCATGTTGACTCCGTAAAAAAACAGAACATAATAGGAACATATACGGCGAGTGCGGCCGCCAATCCGACAGTGAGCAATGGAGAGCGAGGATGTTTGCGCGAAGGATGAACCGTGGCAGCAACGATAATAGCGCTGATGGCTTCGACATGTATATGACGCCTGCTGAGGAGGCTTCTGGGCTCGAAATGCATCCTGAGTTGATCCGGATGGTCGGCCTGCGGGTCGCCGGCAGTGTGCGCTTTGCTGTGGCCTGCGCCTTTTGCGTTCCCGACGCCGGCCCCTTTGGCGAGATCGAAATTGCAATAGACGAAGACACAGGACAGGCTTGCGGCTTGCATCGTCTACGCAATCCCGATCGGATCGTCAAAGCGCTCTGGTTTGACTGGAGCGGGACGGTCGATGATGCCGTTGGTGGTGTCTACGATCGCATCATCGCGCATTACCGCCATCAGGAGATGCTCTGATGCCGGAGGCGACCGCTGCACCTATCCTGCTCGTCTCCGCAAGCGAAGACGTTCGCGCAGCGCTTTCATGGCACGACGGTGACGCCTTGGCAACGATCGCTACCCTGATTGAGGATTGCCGTCATCTGAGGGAGCAACTGGCGCATGCCGAAGCTTCGATGAGCGTCGGCTTTGCCCGGGGATGGACGCCCGTATATGAGCGGAGCACCTGACATGCTCGACAAGGTAGCGCCGCGCAAGGCGCTTTTTCGCGCTGCGTTTCGCGACTGGTGGGATGCACAGCTTCCGTCGTTTCGCGAGCGGACCGACTATAGCAGTGCAAGGTTGATCTTCCGCGCAGGCTATGCGTCGGGCCGCAACCGTGATCTCTCGAGATATACTTTCAAAGCGGGCCGGTTTCGTATCACGGTCTGGGCGGACGGACCTGCCGAGGCCAAGCAGAAAGCCAGAGAAGAGGCTGATTTTCGCGCCACCCGCAAAGGATGGAGTGCTCCGAAGGGCGGCTGGAACCTGGAGGAATTAAAGTGAGCGATATCGATAGACCGGTCCTGCAGCGCGCGCCTGTCCTTGTGGCACGACGCTGCCATTGCGGCGACTGGGCGGGTTTTCCCTTCGGCAAAGGTGAGAACCAGGAATGGTAGTGCTGGAAACATTATCCCTACAAGACATCTTCGCGCCTTTGAGGCCGCGAAAGTGGCAGCGATGCTTGAGCGACACGTAGCGTGATGTGTTGTATCGCCTTCAAGGCAATTGAAGCTGAAGGGACGAGCAACGATGATTGTCGTGCCCGCCGAAACATTGCTCGACGCGGCTTGGGGCAAGGACTGGGGCTCGCCAAAAAGATCGCGTTGAAGACGGCCGATGCAGATCAGGTGAAAAAACTCTCTGGGCCAGAGGCTTTACTGCTCTTTGCGGAAGCCATTCAGCTACATGAACGGGCCATGCATCCGAAAAGTAAGGTGAAAAGAATGGCAGCCGTTTCGGCTTGCTTCTCGCCATCGCGGTCCCCTTCAGATGAGTGGGGTGCCTCGACATGGCGATCCGGGTCGGCGTCCTGTCCGTCGCGATCCACAGCGCTCTGGATCGATCAGGTTTCTCGAACTTCGGCAAGCCTCTTGACTGCCGTCGTCGAGGGCGGCGGCGTTTTCGGGCAGCGCCAGATCAAGATCTGCGGCATCGACATGCGCTTCATCCCAGTCGATCAGCGCGACATTGTTTCCGAAAACGCGGATGTTGCGGCGATTGTTCGGGTTGCCGTGAACAACACATGCGTTGATCAGTGACGGAACAGATAATGGAGATTTGAGTCCCCAAAATGTCAGTTCCTATGCGTGGCTGCCCTCGTCAATGGAAGTTCCGACTTTTCACTTTGAGCGTGTCGATATGCAAGTCTGGAATGTAGATATCCCTGACTTTGGGTATAGGCGCCCGATCGCGTGAATCCGGACTACCTGGCGATCCATGAGCGAACTCGTCGCCCCTGCCCGTCGGCAATTTGAAATCGACATGGCGATCGGCCAAACCCGTTAGATCGCTGGAAAGGTCAAACAGCTGCTGGGCGACTAGGTGAACCACGTCGCCTTCCCGCTGTATCCTGCCGTTGATCGCCATCATCGATGACCCCAATACCACCTGACGGCTCTTCTCAAATAGCGACGGCCAGACGACCACATTCGCTGGCCCGGTCTCGTCTTCGATCGTGATGAACATGACGCCCTTGGCGCTCCCAGGCTTCTGCCGGACGAGCACAAGCCCTGCCGTCATCAGCCAGCGACCGTCGCAGGCATTCATGGCATCCGAACAAGTCACGATGTTCCGTTTTTCGAGGTCGTGTCTCAGGAAGCTGATCGGGTGGCCACGGAGTGTCAGCCCGACATGGCCGTAGTCCTGGATGACGTTGTGGCCGTCGGTCATTTGCCGTAGGTGGACCTCCGGCTCCTGTTGCTCGGCGATGACTGCAGCTTCGCGCTCAGCGGCCGCCGCAAACAACGGCAAGGGTTCATCGCGTAGCGCCTTGATTGCCCACAGCGCGTCACGCCGCTCCAGTTCAAGGGAGGGCAGGAAGGCGTCGGCCTCGGCCAACTGGACGAGCGCCTCCGTTGGGACGTTGGATCGCCGCCAGGCGTCGTCGACGCTTTCAAACACGCGGTTCATGCGCGCCGCAATAATGCGCGCGGCGTCGGCGACAGCCAACCCTTTCACCATTCGCATCCCAAGCCGGACGGCATGCCGCCCGGTGTCGCCGATCTCCTCGAGAGTGCAGTCCCACCGGGATCGGTTGATGCAGACGGGCCGGACTTCCACGCAGTGGTTTCGGGCGTCTCCGACGATCTGGGCAGGCGCGTAGAAACCCATCGGCTGGGAGTTCAAAAGCGCAGCGCAGAAGACGTCCGGGAAGTGACACTTCACGTAGTTGGACGCGTAGGCAATAAGGGCGAAAGAGGCGGCGTGGCTTTCCGGGAAACCGTAACTTCCGAAGCCCTCCAGCTGACTGAATGTTTTCTCAGCGAATTCAGCGGAATATCCGTTTGTGATCATACCGGACACGAGCTTGTCCTTGAACCGGGAGACGCCACCTGTGAACTTGAACGTCGCCATCGACTTGCGGAGTTGATCCGCCTCACCCCCACTGAAGCCGGCGCAGACCATGGCGACTTTCATGGCGCTTTCCTGGAACAGCGGGACGCCAAGCGTTTTGCCGAGGACGGCCTCTAGTTCCGGCGTCGGATACTCGATCTTCTCTTTCCCCTCTCGCCTGCGAAGATAAGGATGCACCATATCCCCCTGAATGGGACCCGGGCGGACAATCGCCACCTGGATGACGAGGTCGTAGAATGTCTGCGGCTTCAGTCGTGGCAACATCGCCATTTGTGCGCGGCTTTCGACCTGGAAGGTTCCAAGTGTGTCGGCTTTGCGGATCATCGCGTAGGTCGCAGGGTCTTCCTGCGGTATCGAGACAAGATCGAGCGGCTCATGTTTGTGGTCGCGGATAAGATCGAACGCCTTCTGCATGCAGGTCAGCATGCCAAGTGCCAAGACGTCCACCTTCATGAACTTGAGAGCTTCGACGTCATCCTTGTCCCACTCGATGATCTGGCGATCGGCCATGCTCGCGGGTTCGATGGGGACGAGGTCATCGAGGCGGTCATGTGTCAGGACGAAACCGCCCGGGTGCTGGCCGAGGTGACGCGGCGCTCCCATCAGCTGCTGGGCCAGCTTCAACGTCAGTGCCAGACGACGGTCTGCGGGGTTCAAACCTTGTGTCTTCAGTCGGTCATCGCTGATCAGTTCCTCGGACCAGTGCCACATCCCCGACGACAAGGCTTTGATGATGTCCTCCGGTAGACCCAGAGCCTTGCCGACATCCCGGATCGCGCCCCGGGCGCGGTATCGGGTGACCGTCGAGCAGAGGGCGGCCTTCTCCTTGCCGTAGGTTTTGTAAATCCACTGGATGACCTGCTCGCGCCGTTCGTGCTCGAAGTCGACATCGATGTCAGGCGGCTCGTCGCGCTCCTTTGAAACGAAGCGCTCAAAGAGGAGATCATTGGTTTCCGGGTCGATGCTGGTGATCCCGAGGATATAGCAGATAGCCGAGTTTGCCGCCGATCCGCGCCCCTGACACAGGATACCTTGGCTTCTGGCGAACTTGACGATGCTGAACACGGTCAGGAAGTACGGCGCGTAGCGCATCTCCTTGATGAGATCGAGCTCGTGCCGGATAGAACGCAAAACCTTCCGTGGGAGGCCTTCGGGATATCGCTGCGGGATGTATTCCCGTACGTAATGCTCAAGGGATTGCTGGGCATCCATGCCGGGCACAATCGCCTCCTCAGGATACTGGTATGTCAGCTCCTCCAGCGAGAATTTGCAGCGCTCGACGATATCCATCGTGCGTGCAAGTGCATCTGGATAGCGCTGGAACAGCCGCTCCATTTCTTGCGGTGGCTTGAGGTAGCGGTCAGCATGCCGTTCGCGCTCGAAGCCGACCTCATCGATCGTGGTGTTGTTGCGAATGCAGGTGACGATATCCTGCAATTGTCGTCGTCCCGGTTCGTGGAAGAGGACGTCGTTGGTGACAACAGTGCGCACACGATGCCTGGCCGCCAGATTGGAAATCTCATGTAGCCGCAGCTGGTCGTTCGGCCGCCGGCGCAGCGCGAGCGAGACATAGGCACGATTACCGAAGATCTCGGCCATCTTCCGGAGTTGGACGGCACAGGTTTCATCCGGGAGATCGGGGACGAGTACCGCGATGAGACCCTCTGCGTTGGCCCCGACGTCATCGAGGTGGAGAATGCAGTTGTCCTTCCCTCCCCGGCTCTTTCCAAGCGTGATCAGCCTCGTCAGGCGGGAGTACGCAGCTCTGTCCATTGGGTAGACGAGCATCGACATGCCGTCATGAAGATCGAGGCGGCAACCGACGACAAGTCTGATGCCGGTGGCACGGGACGCTTCAAGCGCGCGGACGATGCCAGCAAGTGAGTTCCGGTCCACGACGCCCAAGGCTTCGATGCCCAATTGCTTGGCGGTGGCAAACAGCTCGTCTGCCGAGGATGCCCCCCGTAAGAAACTGAAGTGGGTCGTGACCTGAAGCTCGGCGTAGCTCATGCGAATATCCCGTGCACGAACCACTCGCGCGAGCCGGTGGCAGGGTCAACGCCGTCGCCGCGCCGGAAAATCCATAGGCGCTCGCCGCCCTCGCCTTCGATGACGAAGTAATCCCGAACGGCGTCGAATTCACCGTCGCGCCGCCACCACTCTCCAAATACCCGTTCAGGACCGTCAGCGCGGATGACCTTCATCTTTCGTCCGCGCCATGTGATGCTCGCAGGCGGATAGTCCGGCATGAGCGCAATCGCTTCGATCCGGTCGGGTTGTGCCAGCAGTCGGACCGGCCGAGGCCAGTGATGCACCCAGGTCTCGTCCGAGATTGCGGCTGCCGCCGCGATCCGCGCGACACTTCGCTCGGGAACGTCGGAGGCAACAGGAGCGACGCGATAGACCCGCTGGCCGCGATTGCCGAAGATGTCAATCAGCGGCGTGATATCGGGCGTCTCCTCCTCGACCAGTGCGGAGACCTTTTGAAACTCTTCGAAAGGTTCTGCCCTGACGGCCACCAGGGTCAGCTTCTCAATTCCGAAACCCGGCTCGATTGTCTCAGTGCGGTCGCGAAAGAGCTTCTTCAGCCAAACGACATCACGCGACGGCTTTGCCGTTCCGGAACGAACGGCTTGGCGAGTGCCGTCGACCTTTTCGATAATCAGATCGGCGCGGCGAACACCAAGGCCATGGCGCTGAAGTTCAGCCACCAGGCGGATGATCAAATAGCCGACGTATTTGTCGATCGTCTCGGCGGCCCCGATGGGCTCGGCAAACACACGGCTGACCTCGATCAGCTCAGCGGCTCGGATAGGCTCGATTGGCTCTGCGATGCGTCCGAACATCTGGTCGAGCCGGCGGCCGATCTCAGGACCGAAACGAAGGGCGAGCGGCGCACGAGGTGTTGCCGACAGCTCTCCGATCGTCTTGAAGCCAAGCGTGTGAAGGTCGCCGACGATCTTGGACGAGAGCCGCAGCATTGAGAGCGGCAGCTTCTCGACGGCACGTACGGTCTCGCCCACTGGTACGATCACGCTCTCCTGCCGAGTTGCCCGGGCGCAGGCGTGTGCCGCCCCCCACGTGTCGGCAATAGCAACGCGGGCCGACAGCTTTTTGGCGCGGAAACGGTTGGCGATCCCGGAGACCATCAACGGCTCCCCGCCCTGAAGATGATCGGCCCCCTCGGTGTCCATGATGATCCCGTCGGGGGCATCGACAGCGACGAGCGGCGAATACTGGCCCAAGGCCCAGAGGGTGATCCGTTCGAGTGCCGCTGCGTCGGCCACCGGATCGGCGTCGACCAGCATCAACCCATGAAAGATCGCCTGAGCCTTGGCAGCAGGCATACCTACACGGACGCCCGATTTCCTGGCTGCAGCATCGGCGCCCGATACCCACCTTTTCGACCCACTGCGGGCGATCACGGCGATGGCCTGCTCAACGGGAATAGAAGGATCGGCTCGCCTGATCCTGTCCGTCGCCAGCTCCGGAAGATAGATTGATACGACCCTTGGCATCACACGCTCCTACGAAATACTCAGCGCACTCGCCCGCTTTCACTCTTATAAGCTCTAACCGCCACTGTGCTCGACCGACGCCTTGCACAGGAAGCTCCTCGCTCGGAGTGACACTCACCCGCCACCGCGTGACCGAAGCCGTCGGCTGGCCGAAGTCCCTGGCTTCTGTCTGTCGTCGCCAGCGCCTGACGATCAGCCCCATGGTTCCAGACTTCTCCGCGGCAAGCTGAAGGCGACGCGACTTGGTCATCGGCAACCGCACCAGCTCGCCGACCACGGCACCCAGACCGCCATAGCCCAGGGCCTCCTCCATGTTGGCGATGACGTCGTCCTCGCTGGCGGACTCGACAAAAACGACCCGCTTCGGATGGAGGCCCGCCTGCGCCAGCGCAGGGAAAAACAGGTCCGGTCTTGCAAGGCACCAGACAATCTGGCCCTTGGTGCGGGCAGCAATGCCCGCCACGAAGAGTGCCGCCGCCGCGCCGTCGACAGTTCCCGCGCCGCCGCCGGCAAATTCATGCAGAGCGCCGTAGGCCAGCCCTCCGCCTGGCAGGCGATCATCGATGTCGGGTATGCCGAAGGGTAGGACCCGCTTTGGACGCGAAGATGGACCTTCGAGATGCTGAATGCGTTCCCGAAGCTCGGAGATCACGAGATTTGCGGCACCGTGCGCCAAAATTGACCTCTGTCAAAAGCGGGTTTCCATTCTGCACAAAAGCAAGTATGTTCCTTGTTTGTTCCTGATTGGCATTTGAGTCAATCGTCATGTTTGGGCAGATACTCGTGGTCCAACATTCGTCCACAGCGGCTTGACGCGCGATCAGGAAGCAAAATCAATGCGGTAGAAAGAGCTCGTCCACAGATCGGCAAAATGACAAAGATAAGAAAAAATTCCTTTAAAGATGGGATTATTCTCCGGCAGGTTCGATGCAAGGTTCTCATTGTCGCATGCCGGGCATGTGGTCGCAGCGACGAGATGAATCGCAAGGCAGTTGTGCAGCGGCATGGCGCGGCAATCCCGATACGTAACTTGCGTCGCCGGCTGGCATTGGGATGCGAGAGAATGAATGCCGCCGACGGGATAGACAGGTGCCAGCTCGATGTGGCGGCGAAGCCGGAAACCAGGGAGGCCTGATGCGAGCCGGTGGTGGATGGCGCATGATGTGGAATGAGTGATGAGTGCCGAACCGGACAGCCCCGCACCAGAGCGAGTGCGCAAGATCATTCACGTTGACATGGATGCCTTCTATGCATCTGTAGAACAGCGCGACAATCCCGAACTTCGCGGAAAGCCGATCGCCGTTGGTGGCGCTGAGGCCCGCGGCGTCGTCGCAGCCGCAAGCTATGAGGCACGCGCGTTCGGCGTGCGTTCGGCAATGCCATCCGTGACGGCCAAGCGAAAATGCCCGGATCTGGTTTTCGTCAAGCCGCGATTTGACGTCTACAAGTCGGTCTCCCTCGATATCAGGGCGATCTTTTCCGAGTACACGCCGCTGGTCGAGCCACTGTCCCTGGATGAGGCTTATCTCGACGTCACCGAAAATCTCAAGGGAATAGAAATCGCAACCGAGATCGCGCTCGAAATCCGTGAAAAGATCAAGGCGGTGACAGGGCTCAATGCGTCAGCCGGCATTTCCTACAACAAATTCCTGGCTAAGATGGCGAGCGACCTCAACAAGCCAAACGGACAGGCAGTTATCACGCCGAAGAATGGTCCGGGCTTTGTGGCAGCGCTGCCAGTGAACAAGTTCCACGGCGTCGGACCGGCGACAGCCGAGAAAATGCTGCGCCTCGGCATTGAGACCGGTGCAGATCTTAGAGGCAAGGATCTTGCGTTTCTCGTCAGTCATTTCGGAAAATCAGGACCCTACTACTACGGGATTGCCCGCGGCACCGACGACCGCCAGGTCAAGCCTGATCGGGTTCGCAAATCTGTGGGCGCCGAGGACACGTTCGCGTCCGACATTCATGCCTATGGCCCGGCGATGGATGGCATGATGCCGCTCATTGCCAAAGTCTGGCGCTATTGCGAAGCAAACAGCATTGCCGCAAAGACCGTAACGCTCAAGGTCAAATATTCCGACTTCACGCAGATCACGCGCTCCCGAACGCTGGCAAAAGGATTAAGTTCGGAAGGCGCGATCGAAGACGGCATCCGCCTTCTGCTCGAAGGCGTCTTTCCGGTGTCAAAAGGCATCCGGCTTCTCGGCGTGACGCTCTCGTCCCTGGAGCCTAGGACGGAGCCGTGCACCGAACAACTCTCGCTGACCTGGTAGATCCTTGCATAGTAAGCCACAAGTCTCATTCGGCGACAGGTGGTGCGGCCTTGCGGACTTGCTGCTTCGAAGGAGTTCCGTGCTTGACTGAGGTAACGATTTTATTGGCAGGTGCAGCCGCATCGGCTACCGTCGAGGAAATCGGAGGCGGGGATCGATGTGTACGCTCTATCGCATGGAAGACAAGGACTGGGTTACGAAATGGGCTCAGGACGCCGAGAGCCTGATTAACCCGATGCCCGCCTACCAGATCTATACCGACCAGCTTGCGCCAGTCATCAGGAACGTGGCTGACGGTCGCAGGCAGGTCGCAAATTGCCGTTGGGGCCTTCCAGCGCCTTTCTACGTGCAAAAAGCAGCGGCGGAGGCGCGTGCTGCAAAAGCCAGGGCAAAGGGTCTAACTGTCGACATGGAGGAGTTGATCCGCATGGAGCCAGACCGCGGGACACCAAACGTGCGCAAATTGAATCTGCCGCATTGGAAGCGATGGTTCGGTATCGAACACCGGTGCCTGGTGCCGGTAACGTCATTTGCCGAACCCGATCCAAAAAGCAAGACTGGCAAAGAGGCGACACCCAACGCATGGTTTTCTGCCGCTCCCGAAAAGCCGCTGATGTTTTTTGCTGGACTGTGGGTGGCGCAATGGAAAAGTGTCAGAAAGGTCAAAGACGGTCTGACGACTGATGATCTTTTTGGCTTCCTGACCACGGATCCCAATAACGCCGTCCGGCCCGTGCACGAGAAAGCGATGCCTGTGCTCCTGCGCACACGCGAGGAAACTGAACTGTGGATGACGGCACCCTGGGACCAAGCAAAGGTGCTCGCCCGCCCACTGCCGGACGATGCCATCATGATCACTTCGCGTGAGCCCTACCAATACAGCATCGTCTCGAAAACGGGTGAGCGACTTGCCGAGCCAGCTCTACCGTAAAAATCGTGGCCCAGTCGCACGCGAAATCCGGCATCGGGGAAATTCGGACCTGACACTTTGGCGGGCAAGCGTGCAGTGTATCGCTGGCCTCGCTTACGACATCCATTCCTCCACGCTGATCCCGCCATTAGCGGCAATGCCGGTGCAGAGGAAATGAGAAAGCCTGTCATGGCGAATGACGGCGGCGCTGAGCCTGCCCGTCCGGTAGGCGGCGGTGTCGAGCGCAATGCGATTTTGGTAGATTTCGGGCCACAGAGAGTTCGTGATGGTGTGGCCATGCACGACGATATGGTCGAACTGCTCGACGTGATCGAGAAATCCCGCACGGATCCATCGCAAGTCGTAATCGGTCTGTGCGGCGAGAGGGACGCCAGGGCGCACACCTGCATGCACAAAGCAGAATCTGCCGGCAACCTCATGGGTCACCGCGCCGTTCAGGAGGCCGACATGATGCGGAAAGCGTTGGCGTATCTCGGTTGCAATCCCGGTAAAATTAGGCACCGGCTGGCTTGAATAAGCGCTGACGGTCGCAACGCCGCCCCAATCCAACCAATTGGTTGCATCGTCCTCAGCGAGCTCGTCGCGCAGCAGCGAGCGCAGGTAATGATCATGGTTTCCCAATACGAGCCGCGAACCGGGATAGCGATCGAGAGCGGATGAAACGAGATCAAGGACCTCTGGGCTGCGCGGACCCCTGTCGATAAGATCGCCAAGAAACATGATGACGGGCTGCGACCTAGCGGCACGCTGAATGGCGGCGATATGGCCGAGGAGCGCCTCAAGAAGATCGGCGCGTCCGTGAATGTCGCCGATTGCGTAAATATCGGACAATGAAGACTGGCTCCTGATTGCGATTTTCTGGCGGTAGGTCGCGCTCGATTGGGATGGACAAGAATTTTTCACCGGAGCCGACCTGCTCCGGTTACCTTGCGGGCGGGCGTCAGCGCAAGCACTTCTTGGGGCGATGACCCTTGCAGCCGATGGATTCGTGTCTGCTGCATTTTACCGCGTTCGGTCGGCGATGATCCCGACGCCAATTGCAATCTCTGATCGGTCCGCTATCGAGATCATCGACTTTCCCGGTGTATAGAGGTTACGGTACCCCATCGTGGCACTCTTGCAAGGTCCCGGCGATCCTCTCCGCCGAGAGTTTTTCCGGAACCGCCCCATGGATCAGGCCTTGGTTGCCGCCTTAGGCTTGCCGAGCAGATCCTGCGCAAATGCCTCAACAAGGCCGTAGGGCGCGTCTTCGGCAAACATCAGCTGGACCAGTTCTGCCGCTTCGATCGCAGCCGAATGGCTGCGCGGGAAGAGTTGCTGTTCGTAGCAAGCAAGTGCCGTCTCGATATCGCCAGGGCTGGCTGCAATGCTTTTGCCAAGCTCGGCGCCATCGAGCATGGCGAGATTGGCCCCTTCACCGGACGGGATCATCAGATGGGCCGCATCACCAAGCAAGGTGACGCCTGAAACCCGTTCCCATCGGTGGTCTTGCGGAAGCGTATGAAGGACGCGCGCGACCAGGTTACACTCGCAATCGGTGATCAGGGCGGTCAGTTCTGGCGCCCAGCCTTTAAACTCCGCTGCGATCCTGGTCTTCGCGCTGGGGGGATCGGAGAAGTCAATGGCATCGATCCAATGCTTTGGCCGATTTAACGCGACATAGGCATGGAGCACGGCATTGGGTTCCCGGTGTGCCATGATCCCCTTGCCGGGCGCGAGACCAAACATCGAGCCGCCGCCAACGGCCGCTGCGGTTGCGGGGTGGCGAGTGTCTGCGTCGTGAAGCCAGGTTTCAACAAACGTCGTTCCCGAATAGACGGGCTTGGCGCTCGAGACGAGGGAGCGAACTTTCGACCACGCGCCGTCGGCGCCAACCAGCAGGTCGGCCGCGGCAGTCGAACCGTTCTCAAACGAAAGAAAATGCCTTCCTCTCCCGAGAGGTTCGGCGGTCCTCAGTTTATGTCCCCATAATACCGTGCCGGGCGGAAGAGAATCCAGAAGGATCCGCCGCAGTTCGCCACGCTGAACTTCAGGACGGCCGCCTGTGCCATCGTCAGGATTGTCCATCAGGACGTTGCCGTGCATGTCGAGCGCGCGCGACTGCTGCCCTCCAGGATGCACAAGGGCCAGAAACTGTTCATAGAGGTCGGCGTCGCGCAACGCCAGCTGGCCGTTGAAATCGTGGATGTCGAGCATCCCGCCCTGAGGCCGGGCATGGCGATCGGCATCCGCTTCATAGACGGTTGCGGCAATGCCGTGGATATGGAGGACGCGAGCAAGCGTGAGGCCGCCAAGCCCTGCGCCGATAATTGAAACGTTCACGAACAATCTCCTTGAATGGAATGTCATTCCATAGTTGGAATGCCATTCCATTCGTGTCAATATCAACTATGAAAAAAGACAGCAGACGACGGTCCGATTCGCTGACGAGGCAACGCATTATCGAGGCGGCGATAGAGCTGCTCGACATCGCCGGCACACGCGGCCTGACCTTCCCGGCGCTGGCCGCACACCTCAACACCGGGGCCGGAGCAATATATTATCATGTTGCCCACAAGGCCGATCTCCTGATCGCGGCCTGCGACGCAGCTGTCGAAGCCGTTTTGGCGCCGACCTGGGGAGCATCGCCGTTTTTGGAAATCCGTGAAGTTTCGCTCGCTCTCTTCGATGCGATCGATAAAAGGCCCTGGATTGCTACGGCTCTTGCCCAGGCACCGGGGTCGATGCCATCGATCCGGATCCTCGAACGGTTCGGGCAGCAGGTCCGAAAGATGGGGATTGATCCGGCGGTCGAGTGGTCGGTCGTGGCCACCCTGTTGAACTATGTTCTGGGTGTTGGGGGGCAGAATGCTGCCAATGCCGAGATGGCCCGCGACCTCGGCCTCGATCGAGAGTTATTCCTCCGGGCAATGGCAAAGGACTGGTCTAACCTTGCTGCCGCTGCGTTTCCGTTCACCCGCAGTATGGCCGCTCATCTGCCGGCACACGATGACAGGGCAGACTTCCTGGCCGGGCTCGATCTCATCCTGGTAGGTATCAGTGAACTTGCGGACGAGCAGGGACCAGACGGCAAATCACACCTTTGACAACGGCTCATCGGCGTTGGGACCTCCTCCAAATCTGTGCCTGCCCTAGTTATTGATTGCACGACCACTTTCGCGCCACCAAATGCCAGACCGGAGTTTGCAGATGGAATTGAACCGCGTTGAATGGAGCCATCCGAAGACAGCGACTGCCTACAGCCTGGAACACCACAATTTCGAGTTCTCGCTACGCCGGAACAAGGGCGGCAAGAATCTGGAGACGCTGCAGTTCGGCACAGACGACAATTTCGAAAGCGCTCCCTTCCCTATCAACGAGAAGTCGGTGTTGGATTACTTCCATGCCCATGAAGAACGGCTGAAGGCACTGTTCACCTTTTCCTTCAAAACCGACGAGGCGTTCCAAGATCAGGCAAATGACTGGGGAAGCGAATTTCCCGAAGCCGAGATTTTTGTCATCTGGGCCGATTCAAATATGGCCGCGTCTCGCTGGGTGGCGGTCGGTTTCGAAAAGGCCGACGACGCGGAGGTCTTCAAGCACAAATATGTCGACCACCCAGCCAACGCCGAGTTCGAATACAAGAGCACGATGAGCAAGAATGAATGACCTGGCAGGCGTTCTCTGCGGGCATCAGCCCCGATTGAGTGCGCGGCCGAGTGCATTCTGGACCGCGATGTCCTGCGTCGCAATGGCATCCATCAACAAACGCATCCGTTCGCGCAGACTGTGGAGCTGGTCGACAAGATCAATGACCACGTCGATGCCTGCATCATTGACCCCCATGCTTCCGATCAGGTCCAGAATCAAACGACCCCTTGCCACATCTGCATCCTCGTAGGAAAAAGCGTCGGGAGATCCAACCGGGATGATCCATCGCTCCTCGACCCACATCTGAAGGGTTGACGTTTCAATCCTCAGGGTACGGCAATATTCAAGCTCGTCCATCGCCTCCTCCTATGTACGCCGCGGATCATGTGACTTGCCCGCTTCCCAGTTGGTCATGAATTCGTTCAACTCTGCGTCCGGCGTGCCCTGCAACACGATCTTCAGGACGACGTATTGATCGCCATGGCCACCATGCTTGTTTGGAAAACCCTTGCCCTTGAGACGAAGCGTCTTGCCGGTGCTGGAATTTGGTGGAACCGAAAGGAACACCGCGCCCGACAGGGTCGGGACCTCCACCTTTGCGCCGAGAACCGCCTCGCGGATTGAAATAGGGACTTCGGTCCTGACGTCATCGCCCTCAAGGGAGAACTGCCTGTCAGGGAGAACGTGGATTTCGATGAGGGCGTCGCCGGCCGGTCCGTCATTATGGCCCGGTGCGCCTTTTCCACGAAGGCGCAGGATCTGGCCGTCCCGGACACCAGCCGGGATCTTGAGCTCCAGGGTCCCGCCTTCGGGAAGCGAAACCGTCCTCTTGCCACCGTTCGCCGCCTCGCGAAGACTGACCTCCAGTCGATACTGCAGGTCGCCACCTTGGTAAAACGCATTGCCCCTGCTCCTTGCTCCGGAAAAGAAGCTGGAAAAGATGTCGTCTCTGTCACCGAAATCGGCAAAACCGCCTGCATTATGATAACGGGCGCCGCTGCCTTGATCCGCAGCGTAGTCACGATAGTAGCTCCGCTGTTGCTGCTCAGCGCCCGTCTCATCGATCTCACCCCTGTCAAATTTAGCGCGCTTGTCTTCGTCACCCAAGATTGCGTAGGCGGCTGAAGCTGCCTTGAATTTCTCCTCCGATGCAGCGTCTCCAGGATTGAGGTCTGGATGCAGTTTCTTGGCAAGCTTGCGGTACGCGGTCTGAATTTCCTTCTGCGATGCGCCTTTTGCCACACCCAGTGTTTCGTAGGGGTTCGCCATGAGTATCCCGCCATGCACCTTTGTTACATAAGAGATAGTGCTGGCGACTTTGCCTGCAAGAACCTTGCGACGTAACACCAGGGGGCCTGCGGCTTATAGAACGACGGGTGCGCGACCATCGCAGTTGATCTCGCACATGAATCGCCAGGTTTTCCCCACCTCTTGCCCGGTTGGCGCTCGATTGCTGTTGGCTGTCCGGATTGCCTTGATCCGGTTGGCCGTGTGAAAGCCGTGCCGGCGACGCGAGCCTAACGAGTGAACGCTCTTGAGGGCGGTTCGGCAAGCGTGATGCGGTTGCCGTCTGGATCGGAAATCTGTGCAATTCGGCCATAGTCACCCTGGGATCCACCCAAAAGCGCCACGCCGATCTTCTTAAGGGCATTTCTGGCATCGGCCATATCAGGCACGACTATCGTCAATCGGCCCGAACCGGCGGTATCTGCGTCCTCGAATATCTGTATGTTCGCGCCGGCAACATCGCGCCATTGGATCAATCGCACCATCGGGCGATCGTCGGGCGCCTTGCCGAAAAGATAGCTGTAGAATTCTTCCGACTTCCTGATGTCGGTGGTCGCGAGTGCGGCGTAGACCCCTTGGATTTGCATCTGCCTAGCTCCGTTCCAATCTATTCACTCTTGGAATGATCGAATGACGCGATGCGTTCCATTTTTCTCATGTGATGGCAGCGCCGGACAGCCTCTTGCGCCAGGACGGGCATGGGAAGACACCGCCTTCAGTTGAAGGAGCCTATGAGACGAAGCCTGTTGCCGGAGCCGTTTTCTAGACGTTCGCGAGAAGAGATTCCGGCTCCCGGCTTCCAAATTTAGGCGCGACGCCGAGCACGGGGGGCTGAGCGTTCGACACTCGCCTTGATGATCGGCCCTGCCACCGACGCTGCTGCTCTGGCGCCATGCTCTCCAGTCTTCGCCGCGGCGCGCGCCTTCAGGTCTAGTGGAACTCGCCCGAGATAGGGGGTGCCTCGTCCAACACGGTCTGTGCTAATTTTTCGAACAGGGTGTTGAACTCCTCGATAACGATCTCGAACTCGCGGTCGGGCAGCCTCGCGATTTGGCTGATGGATTGGCTTGTGCTGATGATCACCCGATCGATGCCAATCGGATCGCTAATCAGACTGCTCGCCGCGGAGTGATCCTGAATGGTGTCAAGTGCCTCGACAATCTTTCGCAGAAGGGTGCGACGATCATGTTGGGATAAATCCACCAGGCGATTTCTCACGAGCCGGATTTCTTCGACGATCTCGAAACTCATAAATTTGCTCCAACAGCTGTCGGCCGATCTCCGGCTTAAAGGAGGCCTGTCGCGAGCTCTTGAGCCCCGCGAAAAAGCATGGACATCGCTAGAAAGGCCAGAAGGATGCCTGCTGCCCTGTTCGCGTGCCGAAGGATGCGCGCGCTGATGTTCTGGCGCATGGCGGATACTGCTAGGCTCAGTCCGGACCACCACATCAGGGAGCCAACGAAAACACCGAGAACAACGAGACTGCCCGGCGAAGCTGCCCCCGCCATGGCGGTGACCGCGGCTGCACATAAGGCGGGAGTGACCGGGTTAAGCAAACCAAAAGCGACTGCATCGAAATAGGCCCGCTTCAAGCCGGGCAGTCGCGATCGAACTCCCGTCGATACGAGGTGTCGCTTCCAGACACGAAAGGCAAAGAACGCCATAATCAGCCCAGAGAACACCGTCATCAGCGCCGTCCCATGGGCGCCGCCGTAGCTGATGAGGCCAAATGTCAAGGCAATGGCACTGTAGGCGACATGGACGGTTGCAACGCCGAGGCCAGTCACCATGCCAGTTCGCACGCCGTCGGCGAGCGTTCGTTCTATGAGATAAAAACTCGTCGGACCGAACGGTATCGCAATCGATAATCCCGCCGCCGCGCCCGCCATGACAGCTGCTGTAACTACAGTCATCGTTCCCTCGCCGGTTAGTACTGATGAAGTAACCGGAGAACACGGTCTTTTATTCTCGAAATGCGCGAATTTTTCGGAAATCTATTTTACAGCGGCAAGTTGCTGTTCGTAGAGCCCAGCAAACATTCTGAGTTCGGTTAGATTAAGGTCCGATGCGGCCCAGTATCGAAGCCCCTCTCCTGTAAAAGCTAGGATATTCGTTCCTTCGATCACTTGCGCCTCAGGCCGCGGTGACCGCCCGGTCTCCGTTGCTGTGACGCTGATGATGTGCCGATTACGCTTATAGACCATCACCGGGACAGCCTTGCCGGCAATGATATCGATCCGCCCGCCAATCAACGGGAATCCCTGTGCGGCGAAATCCGGCGTCATCGGCGCGATGGTGGTCTTTCCGTTAAACCACGGCTTAATCAGATGGCTGTCGGACGAGGCGATATCGAAGGGCTGCGGCGCGACTAGAGCGCGAAGATGTGCCGACAATATTTCTCCATCGGCAGCGAACGGTGTCTGTGACGGCGTCATATACGTCGCCCCGAAAAATCCGCCGGCTGTACCTCCCACGATGCCGGCAATCAGCGATGCGGCGATCGCGAGCCACGCAGCGCTCCGTGTTGTGCTGCGAGCGTTTGGCGAGCTTTCCCCAAGCTCCGGACCACCAATCGCCGCGAGCACGGATGCTCGCAGTGTGTCAGGCGCCGCATCTTCCAGGAAGCTGCCTTTTGCCTCCGTTGAGAGGCGTCGCAGAACTGCAAGGGACGAAGCGAGCTCGGGCTCTTGCCGAAGCCGCTTTTCCATGGCAAGCGCTTCAAAAGGCGAGAGTTCGCCGTCAAGATAGGCATTTAGAAGGATCCAGCTGTCGTTGCCGATGGTCAACGGCTGTCCTCCTCGATCTGGGAAAGCAGCGACTGGCGCGCTTTGGAAAGACGAGACATTACCGTACCGATCGGGAGACTGCTGACCTCGGCAATCTCGCGATAGCTCAGGCCATGATATTCTCTCAGCACGAAGGTCTCTTTAAGATGTACCGGCAGGGCGTTGATGGCATGTTGCAGCCGGACGGCCTGTATCTTGATGATCAGCGCCTCTTCCGGTGTAGACATAGCTCCGACAACGGACAAACTGTTGTCAATTGCCTGTCTCGCCTCTTCAGTAAGGTCCTCGATCGAGGTTAGCCGATCTGGCTTGTTCTTTTCAATCCACGAATAGGCAGAGTTGCGCACTATTGTCAGAAACCACGCACGCGTATTGCCATCGACATAGTTCTCTATCGAACGGTAAGCTCGCAGGCATGCCTCCTGCATCACGTCCTCAGCATCGGTCGCACTTCCCGTCAGCCAGCGTGCCAGACGAAAACCCTCGTCAATTCGTGGTAAGACGAGCTGCGCAAAGCGTGCCTTGGCGGAAGCAGTCAAAGGCAGGCACCAGGGCGTGATCGCATATCGGGTCTCGTGTCATCGATGCTCTTGCGAAGGATCTAACATATCCTTCGAAATTCCAACGACAAGGCCTTTGGCTCCGCCTTCTGCGAAGTTGACATTCCCTTTGATTACGACCTGCTAAGTGACGGCGTTAACGCACTGCAGCGCGGGGGGCAGGAATCCTGCAGGTCTGGTATCAACGATAGCCACCTCTACTTGAGCATTGTCTCCCGCTAAGGGCTATACCAACGATGGTCGCTAAGGCCGGACTCTAGACGTTTTGCCTTTGATCGTTGTAGCGAGCGCTCCAACCATGCTCAGACCAGCCATGCATGAGAGAGCGACCATAAAGCTGCTTTGTTGAGCGATCGCGCCGAAGAACAGCGCGCCAGCGCCCGTGCCGAAGTCGTAGGTTACGTTCCAGAGGACGGAAGCCGTTGGGGCGTTGGATCGGCCGCTGTCCTCGAAGGCCCGAACGAGAGTTGCGCTTTGAAGTCCGCCGTACGCGACACCGAGGACTGCCGCACCAAGGACAAGCAGTATCACATTCATGGCAGGCGATAAGGAAAGTGAACAACTTAATATCAAGGCTCCGAGCCCGGTTGCGGCTACAAGCGCAGGAATCAACCTGTTGGTGCCAAGCCTGTCGCTCATGGTGCCCGCGATCCACCTGGCGATCACGGCGACACCGGTGAGCGAAAGAAGCGCGGCTGTTGCGGCTTTTGGGCCCGGCGCAATTTGATTTGCGAATGTCAACAGGGCGCCGCCCGTGCTGGTCACGATGAGCAGGGCCAGGAGTGCCGGAAAGATCAATCCGAACACCTGCCGCGGGCTGCCAGGAAGCACGACCTCCTCCTGGTCGTTCTCTTCCTCCAGTCTTTTCAAGCGCGCCCCCAGGGGGGCGACCCACAACATAGCGACGATCGGTAGCGCGCCGGCGGCAATGACAAGTTCACTGCCAAAATATCCCGCAAAGACCGGTGCGGACGAACCAAACAGCAACTGTGGAAGTGATGATGCGAGACCATAAGCTGCGACCGATCGGCCACGTTCGGATGCGGGAACAAGGAGGTTGAGCGCAGTCGCGCCGCAGACCGTCAATATCCCGAACCCGAGGCCACGGAACGCGTTGCAGATCAGGACGAGCGCGAGGTCAGGTGCGATCGCTTGAAAAGGAGCGGGAACCGCAAGGCATGCGAGCCCAACAGCGATAATTCTCGTCCAACCGAAGCGCCTAAGCGCGCGGTTTACGCCGAGCTGCGCGAATATGGTGAACAGCATGAGCGTGGTCGTCACACTTCCGGCGCCAAATTCACTCGCGCCACCTGAAACCACCCAGAATGGCGAAACGGGAAGCAGAAGACTGAAGCCCGCGAGTGTGAAAGCCACGGTGGCAAGCAAGGGCAGCATGCCGGGGACAGCAAGGACAGATTTTCGGACTTCGGTCATTTCGCAGGCTTCATCAAAGGAGAGACATCGACGGCGCTATCCTGCAACGCCTGGCATCGAACCGAGTGTGGCAAGGATAGACGTCAGCGACTAGCAGATCGCCGAGATTCCGTATAGTTGGTGGCAACACGGGTGCCTGCCAGCCGGCGTAACAAATCTACGGACTTGGCAAGTGCCGGGAAACCCATATCTCCCTTCGGCGCTATGCCGATCATTAGCACGCAAGCCGTGCCGGCCGATCATCTGGCGGTCGAATGGAATTCTTCACCGTGTGAGGTAAAGCCGCGATAGCGCCGTGGTTCGTTCGCAGCAGGGTATAGTCGGTGTCTGGGTTCGATAGGGATCAGGGGCGGCGGCGCCTTGGATGGGGCGATTTGAGGTAGAGCTCAGCATTACCTTAAGCGCGTCCGGCTACACGCAGGACGAGATCGCCGCTGTAGTCATGACATTCGAATAGGATCACATCGTCTCCATAGCACCCGGCAACAGGCTTCGCTTGATCAGGACCTTGCCATGACGCGCCGTAAGGCACGGTACCTCATACCGCTGCAGGACACTGGCTGACCCGATTGACGAACACGACTTTGCGCTCGTCATAGATATCGCGACATCGGTCGCCGAGCCTTGCTCCGCAAGGCCGATCGGGTGGCGCGGTAAGAACTATCGCTGCGCGAAGGTGGGTCCTGACTCGTTCAGAATGGGCAGACTGGTGAAAAGATTCCTGTTGCCCGTCGATTGCTACCATGCGGCGCTGGGATAAGGTTGGCTCGGACATCATCCAGGAGACACCATGTCAGACCTATCCTACACGCTGATAGGCCGTGTTCTCGGAGACCCGATCTCTCAGTTCGTGACCCTTGTGGTCTTGATTCTGATAGCGAGAGTCTTTGCAAGAGGACGGCCCGCGCTGCGGTTTTCCGCTCACGTCGTGTTTTTCGTGATGCTGACGGTCTTGCTGATCGCCAACGGTGTCGCGCCATGGTCGACCGATATGACAGCCGAGGATCTGACACATCGTTTGTTTCTCGGCCTTGCGAAAACGACGTGGTGGATCGGCACTGCAATGGTCCTTGTCGCTTCGGTTCGGCTGTTTCTGATTTTCGAGCGAAATCCGAGAGAGGGCCGGCTGATACAGGATCTGCTTGTGGGCATCATCTACGTCGGCGCGGCTCTCTCGATTATTGCCTTCGTGTTCAGTCTGCCGGTCGGCACCCTGATCGCCACATCCGGCGTTTTCGCAATCGTCCTTGGTCTGGCACTGCAAAGTACCCTCAACGACGTTTTTTCCGGCATCGCACTGAATCTCGGCCGGCCCTATAATGTCGGCGATTGGATTGTGCTTGACGACAATGTTCAGGGCCGGGTGGTGGAGACGAACTGGCGCTCCACTCACCTGCTGAGCGGCACCAACGATCTGATCATCGTGCCGAACAGCGCGCTTGCGAAGGCTCGTCTGACGAACCTCACCGCTCCCGACGAGGTCCATGGCGCTACCGTGACGGTTCGAATGCTTCCAACCCGCAGCCCGGCAACGATTGAACAGGCAATGCAGGCGGTCTTGCTCAGCGCCAATTCCATTCTCAAATCTCCGCCTCCATCCGTTTCGATTGTCGGCATGGATGCATCAGGCGTTGATGTCGAGCTCTCCTTCCGCGTGTCGGGGATTTCGAAGATCGCAGCGGCACGAAATGAGATCTACGACCTTGCCTACAGGCATGCCAAAGCGGCTGGAATACAGCTCGGTCCACCGGCCAACGCATCGGCCGGCATAATTCAGGTTCAGGACGCGACATCCAAACACCCGGGAACTCCCTGGAGGCTCCTGAGCTCGATAGGGTTGTTCTCCACTCTGACAGAGGACGAAAGGGAGAACCTTGCGCAGGAGATGAAGCGGCTGACCTTCAAACAGGATGTCGTCATCGCTGCCCAGGACGCTGCTTTGACGTCCCTGATGATCGTGCGAAGCGGGGTGGTCGTCGTCGAGCGTGAGATTGAAGGGGTCATGAGCGAGATCACGAGATTGGCGCCTGGCGACCTGTTTGGCGAACGTGGGGTCCTCATGGGTGCGGTCGAACCGGCCAGAATGCGCGCGCTCACTTTTGTCGTCGTCTACGAAATCTCTAAAGAGGTCCTGGCTGGCGTCATGCGAGACCGTCCTGGACTTGCAGAAGAGCTCGGACTGCTATTGACGCGACGCGTCGAAAGCGAGATTCACCTTTCAAACGACTTGAGGCAATCAGCAGATCAGCACCCGACCTCGATTACAGCAAGAATCCGTCATCTTTTTCAGGTTCCGCATTCGGGGCATTGAGGCCGCCTCCACCGCGACCTCCGATTTGACCGCGATGGACAACAATGCCATTCTTCAAAACCTGAAAGCAGGTGAAGCATCCCCAGCACCACTTGTCGTCGCATCGCAATCGATTTCCAGCATCACAGAAAAACTGAAACGACGGAGAGTTTTTCATGCCGGGCTCGCAGCATTCCGCCCTCGGATCCCTCGCGCTGATCAGTGCCGTCGTGGGCTTCAGCGTCGGCGCCTTTGCATACACTGCCGGATGGCTCACACCCGGACGCCTAACACCCATGGAGCTTGTCGCCGCTCTGGCGCCTCCTGGCGGACCCGCGCTGGGGCATCGGAGAAATCATGCAAAGGGGGTGTGCTTCACGGGCAACTTCGAAGCCAATGGCAACGCTGTCGCGCTTTCGAAGGCACCGTTGTTCATCGCGGGACGATATCCGGTTCTCGGACGTTTCAACCTCGCAACGCCTGATCCCAACGCAGCAGATCCTACCGTGCGCGTGCGCGGCATCGGTGTGCAAATTTCAGCTCCGGACGGTAACGTCTGGCGCATGGCGCTGATTGACCCGCCCGTCTTCGCGGTTTCGACGCCGCAGGGATTTTATGACCTGCTCGAGGCTTCAAAGAGCAAGAACCCTGATGCCATGAAGGGCTTTGTGGCAGCACATCCAGAATTTGCCGCATTCGGCGAGTGGGCAAGCAAGGCCCCTTGGACAGCCAGCTATGCCGAGGTGACCTTCAATAGCCTGAATGCATTCATCTTTACGAATGGTGACGGGGCCAAGAACGCGGTGCGTTGGTCACTGCGGCCCGAAACTCAGCCTGTGACGATCGCAGTTGAGGATTTCGCAAAGTTGGGCCCCAATCATCTTGAAGAGGACATCATCGACCGTGTATCCAAGTCGCCGGAGCGCTGGACCCTTGTTCTGACAGTCGCCGACCCTTCAGATCCAACATCCGATCCGACAAAGGCCTGGCCGCCTGAACGAAGGACGGTGGAAGCTGGAACGCTTGTGGTGGAAAAAATCGAGCAAGAGGCGGACGGCCCGTGCCGGGATATCAATTTCGACCCGACAGTTCTGCCGGACGGCATCGAAGTTTCCGATGATCCATTTCCTGCAGCACGATCGGCTGCCTATGCCAGATCCTATGATCTTCGAACCAGTGAAGCGAGCCAGTATCCCCGAACAGCAGCGAGCGCGAAACCATGACCGGCATCACAACACGTTTCTCTGCCACCCAGCGTCTGTTGCACTGGCTGATGGCTGTCGGAATTCTGGCCATGCTATTCATCGGCGTCGGGATGGTCTCGACGATCGGTCAGCGGTACGTTGCGCTGCTGGTGACACACAAGACTCTGGGAATCCTCATCCTCGTTCTCGCCCTGGTTCGTCTTGTGGTCCGTTTCATATCGGGTGCCCCGGCTCTGCCACCAGATCTACCGCTGCCGATGAAACTCGCTGCCCATCTGGCGCATCTTGCATTATACCTGCTGATGATCGCCATGCCGCTCATTGGTTGGGCGATGATGTCGGCAGCGGCCTATCCGATTGTGCTCTATGGCGGTGTCCGTCTTCCCCCGATCCTGCCGCAGAGCGCGAGCCTGCACGCTATGCTCTGGAGCGCACATTTCTATCTGGCCTTCGCGTTTTTCGCACTCGTCGTGATGCATCTCGCGGCCGCACTGTTTCACGGTTTGGTTCGCCTCGACGGGGTTCTTCAGACAATGTTGCCAGGCAAATAGTGCCTTTGCTTGGACGGCGGTATCTCACGAGATGTGAATAAGAACGCGTACGTGCCTCGGAGAAAAGCCAATCGGACCATGCCGTTTCATTCGCGGTCAGCCGCTAACGTTTCGCAAGGTATCCGGTGTGCTCGGGCTATCTTGATGCCACCTCGCTAGACGCACGCGGACCCTCGCAAGCCCTTCGCGGGCCGTCATAGGGCTGGTAGGTGTTGTCCTCGACACGGTATGACTGGTAACGGGCAGAGCACCATGAGGCGGCCGCGGCCGTCACGGACGTAGGCTGGACACTTTCAGCAGCCGTAACGGTGGTCGAAGGACCGCTTTCATAAGGCGAGTAGCAGGTACGAGTCTGGCCGCTGAACGAGCGGTAAGTATTGGTCTTCGCATCGAAGGAGCGATAGCGGTCAATGCACCAGCTCAAATGCTCGCTCGACATTGCCGTGTTCAAGACTGGTGCGGCGACTGTGGCCGGGCCTTTGGCAAGACCCGTCTTCGCAGATGGTTGCGCGAGGGCGTATGTCGAAAACTGAGCCGGAACCCTTTCGAACGACTGAGCCGACCGATCAATCCTGACTGGCGCTGTAGTCCACAGGTCCGATGCGGTTTCGCTTGCGAATGTATGGCGTTCGGGCGCTGCCATAATGATGGACGCGATCGAAGCTGCCGCAATGCAGGAGCCGACTGCGCAGGTGATTCCAGAACCCAACAATGCGATGGTCTTCATGACGTCCCCGAGGCAAAATAAACTTGTCGGATCAGAGAACGCGAGACACTGAAAATCGTTCACTGTCAGGAGGGATAATCGTTGACGATCGAGACCGACAGTAAGTGCTGCAATGCGGTTGTCAGTTTCAGAACAGTTGGCGGACCTGCAGATTATTCCATCCTCCAACAACGGAGGAACTGTCCATAGACCACATTCGTCTGCCATCGTCTGAACTGACGACGGCGGCGCTCCAGGCGCCACGATCTATGGTGCTGACGGCTATAAGGTTGGCAAGATTGACCACATTCACGGCTGCAATGCTGGCGGCACAGCGGTTTTCTCGGTATCGGCGCCAAGCCCGTTGCCGTCCCGACTTCGGATCTCGAGTCCATGCGCGACGAAGACGGCGACGTCGCGAGTTGGACTAAAGATCACTCAAGACGATGCCCGAGCCATGACTGACACGATGGCGGCCCGGCGCCCGCCTTGCTTCCTCTCCGGCGCGTTGATGACGGCCAGGTTTAGAATGTCTGTGACACGGTTTGCGAAAGCCTTCTGAAAAACGCTAATGACGGAACCAGCGCCTATGAACTGATGGGGGGGCTCCTCCGTGTCCGTTGCCTCAACTCTCTGGTGGCGCAGACGAGCACTGTCTTGGCTTGCGCTTCGCCCCAGTCTTTCCTCACTTCTAGAAGGACACATTCATGGTTGCCAGTCGAGTCTCCAATGCAGAAGCGGACACCGCTGATGGCAAAGGGCGTCGAAAAATGGTTGCCGAATTGGCTTATGCGTGTGCTAAGGCCGACGACATTGACGTGTGAAAACAGATCTCCCCGGAAAACCTGCATGCCTACAATCAAGATTGCTGATTTCGATGGCGAATACGCGATAGTTCAATTGGACGCCACCGCAGAGTTGCCCGGATGGTGGTCCGGACCAGGCTTTGGATCTGTAAGCCGCGGGGACGACGAACTATCGATCGTATGCCTGGCTGACCGTGTGCCTGGTGGCGTTTCCAAAGACGGCGGGTGGACGGCTTTCAAGTTCATTGGCCCGTTCGCGTTCGGGGAGACGGGCATCGTCCTGTCGGTCATACGTCCACTTTCGGAAAATGGTGTCGGCATATTCCTGGTATCCACCTTCAATGGCGACTACCTATTGCTGAAGCAGTACGACGTTGAGCGGTCACGAGGTCTGTTGTTGGAAGCAGGACACGAGCTCGTCTCGCTGGCACCCGCTTTCTAAAGTCTCACCCGCGGCCGCCGGCAGAGCCGAGCATCCCGGTCGACAATTCACAGCCTCCGATTCCGCAAACTGGGGATTCTCAAAACCATCCCCGCCGCCAGAACCAGACCAGAGGCGCGATGGCGCTCAGGATGATGGCCGTCCAGGCAAACGGGTAACCCCACTCCCAGCCCAACTCCGGCATGAACTTGAAATTCATGCCCCAGATGCCGGCCAACAGGGTCGGGGGCACGCCGACCACCGAGGCGATCGTTAGCACTTTGAAGATGTCGTTCTGCTCGATGGTGATGAAGCCGAGAACTGCGTCCAGGAGAAATTGGGTCTTGTCCGAAAGATGCGTTTCGTAGTCGCTCAACGAGGAGACGTCCTTGGTCACCGCGTGGAGCTGGTCGCGGAATTCGTCCGACAACATCTCGTGACACACATCCAAGGTAAATGAGGCCATCCTGCCAATGCCGAGGAGGACATCGCGGGCCTTCGAGGATCGATCGCCGAGCGCGCCGACTTTAGAAAGCGCGCGTCGCAGCGTAAAGTTGGCACTGCGGGGAGAGGCCGAACCTTTGAGGTTTCCTTTGAAGACCGTCCGGGACACCTGGTCTACTGCGGCGGCCAGATGCTCAAGAACATCAGCGCCACGGTCGACGATCGCCTCCAGCAGCGCCACGAAAACACCCATGCCGCTGGCAAGCGTTTGATCGTGTTTTATCCGTTCCGCAACGGCATCGAAAGCCGGCAAGTCGTCGAAGCGGATCGTCACCAGAAAGTCAGGGCCGACGATAAAGCCTGCCGGCGAGAGCTCGGCGTGCTCGGTTGTGGCATGACCAACGACGGGTGCGCTGAGGTAAAGCCGGTCTCCCTCTTTGGAAAGCCTGCTCGATACCTCAATTTCGCTCAGGGCATCTCGTGTTGGAACTCTTACTCTTGCACGCCGCTCCACGAATGCGATCTCCTCTTCGTCGGGATCGAGGAGGTCCATCCAGATGACGTGACCAGGCAATGAGTCATCGGCTGCACCTGCCCCGACGGTTCCGTCAATGTCGCGATAGATTTTCAGCAAAGTCGGCTCCTGAGGGCGGCGATAGCAGGAATAGATACGATGTCGTTGCCTCAGCCGCGAGGTGCCAAAAGGTCGCCGGGTCTATTTTGGGGGCCGTCAGTCCGCGTCGTCGTTTGCCTTCGGAAACAGCTGGGTCACGTTGGAACCGGTCGTCTTGTTGACCTGACGCGCCGTCCGTGTGCTTTGCCGGCTTTCCCCCGAGCTTTGCAGGACGCGGACAAAGCCCTCCCCCTGCCGATAATAATCAGGCTTGTCGGGCATACGTAGCGCGTACTCGCTGACCAGACGGTCGATCAGGTCCATCGCTTGCGCCGCAAGGACTGTAGCCTTCCCGCCGGCGCTCGAAGAAGCCATCAAAATTTCGAGCCGAGAGATCGAGCGCATCAAGGGCACGTCCCAAGTTAAGGACGCGATTGCCAAGCCACATGATTTCATCGGCAATCTCCTCATCAAGGAGCTCCAAGCGATCCGGCGACGGCAACGCCAGGACCGGATCGCGAGTGTGGAAGACGAACTCGCCCTCGTTCACCGGATTGAATTCCGGGGTGTCGTGAACGGCTCAAAAGCTCGGCCCCACGAAGTCGTCCAAAGCCAGAACCGCCTGCATGGCCGCTCTTCGTTCATCAGAGGCTGACCGCCTGCGGGAAAGGACGGACGTAAAAGTGGGAAACAGCGCCCCAAGTGTGACGCAACCTGCCCCAAGGATCGCGTCAATTGCCAGAAGGCCCTGTGAAGTCTCGAGAAATTGCTGCACTGATCACCTCGTTACTCAAGGAGCTTAGCGGCAGAGATCCAAAATCGAACCGTCTCCAGTCTCCCCATCGTGCGCCGCGATCGTTGCGGCACAAAGCTCAAAGGTGAGATGCCCACAAGCGGCCGGACCACCGCGACCGTTGCCTCCAGCCTGAGACACACTGAAGGTCATATGGCACTCTGTTCGCGACTTTCTGCGGGAGGGCATTGACCAACCCGTTGCCGAGCACGATTTATTCGGCACTAGGAGCCCGTCGTCATGCTTGTCACCGTCTTTATCTTTATTTTTACAGTACTCGGCGTGCTGGCCGCTCGCTACCTCGTCGTCAAAACGAAACTGACGGAAAAGTCTATCGACGACGCGATTTCGCGAAGAATGCGGACTTCAACGGCGATGTTGGAAATGCGCAATCTTCACGAAATGAATGGCATCATGCGCAACCTCCTGATCGATCTTGTTGAAACCGATGAGCTCGCATACCGGGCCGGCGGCACAGATGTGACGCCTGGTGACAAGAGGCGGCTGTTGGCGCTTCGAGAAGCTCGCAGGCGCGAGGTCTGCGCTGAAACCATTGTGTTCTTGAAGCAGACGGGAGGTTTTCCGGCTTTAACGAAAACAAGCCAGACCAAGGGTTGATCGCGTCGCCGGAGGCGACGCGTCAAGGAGCCAACGTGTTGGCCACAGATTGTGGGCCATACGACGGTCGAGCTCTTCTGCCCGATCTCCGACCGTCGCAAATCGATTACGCCAGCACCTCGCCCGCCGCCGCCGTCCCCTCTCGGGTCCTCGGCCGCGACCTGTTTTTGATTATCAAGAAGTGACGGACGGCAGGCGTATCAGGCCCGTTTACTAGGCGAGAACTTGTCTTGGAGATCCGCCGGTCATTGATCATCGTTCAAAGCCGGACTGGTCGGATCAGGCGCACCATCAAAGAACAGGTAAATGGCGGCGATCCGGCCATCTCTTACGACGATGAAGTCGGTGCCCGCATAGGCCGGCGGTTCACCCGGCACCCCCGACACCCAGCGCAAGCGTCCCGCCTTATCATGCAGCACGTCAGCACGCCCGAGCGTCGAGTATCGGAATGTCGGATGCAAGGCTCGGATGATCCCAGCTATCCGAACGATTTCGTCTCGTCCGCGATAGATCCCGTGTGGTTCGACGAACACGGCATCGTCATGAAAGATTTCTTCGGCGACCTTTCGGCGCAGGGTATCGTCCCCCTCCCCGAAAATGCCCTGAAGGTTGCGCTCAAGAAGCGTGGCGATATCAGCCATGATGGTTCTCCCTTGCGGCGGTGAGCCTAGATCTGTGCCTGGCCGCCGTCGACGAACAGCTCGACACCGTTGATGAAGGAAGCGTCGTCCGAGGCCAGGAACAGCACGGCCTTAGCGATCTCTTCGGGCTGACCAACGCGGCCTGCCGGAATGAGGCCGGCAAGGTAGTTCTTGGTGTTCTCGGCGCTTTGGCCGTTGCCGAACAACTCGTTGAGGCCAGCCGTATCGGTCACGCCCGGGGAGATCGCGTTGACGCGGATATGGCGATCTTTCAGATCGAGGATCCAATTGCGCGCGAAATTGCGCACCGCCGCCTTTGTCGCGGAGTAGACGCTGAAGGCCGGCGTGCCGGAAATGCTGGTCGTCGATGAGGTGAGGATGATCGAGGCCCCGTCGCGCAGAAGCGGCAGTGCCTTCTGAACAGTGAATAGCGTGCCCTTGACGTTGGTATCGAAGGTTTTCTGATAGTGCTCCTCGCTGATTGCGCCGAGCGGCGCCATCTCGCCGCCTCCGGCATTGGCGAAGACGACGTCGATATGGCCATGCTTCTGCTGGACGGCGTCGTAGAGGCGGTCGATATCGACGAGCTTGCTCATGTCGGCCTGCACGCCGGTGACGCGGCCGCCTATCGTCTTGACTGCTGCATCAAGCGCATCTTTGCGCCGGCCGGTGATGAAAACCGATGCGCCTGCCTGCGAAAATGCCTGTGCTGTCGCAAGTCCGATGCCGCGTGTGCCGCCCGTGACGATTACAACCTTGTTTTCAAAAGTTCTCATTGTGTTGCTCTTTGTGGACGGCCTAGTGCCGTTGAAAAGAACATGACAGCGGAACGATTATGCAAATAGCCGTCAAATCTGTTACCCATCGTTCCAAACGGAGAACGATGATGCGGTACGATCTGAATGACCTTGTCTATTTTGCGGAAGTGGTCGCCCACGGCGGGTTCGCGGCGGCGGGCCGCGCACTGCGAGAACCCAAGTCGAAACTCAGTCGGCGGGTGGCAGGACTGGAGGCTCGCCTTGGTGTCCGTCTTATAGAACGCTCAAGCCGGCGTTTCCGCGTAACCGATGTTGGCAAGTCCTTCTACGAGCGTTGCAGGGCCATGATGACGGAAGCCGAACGTGCTGAGGCGCTCGTTGCCGAAGCGCAATCGGAGCCGCATGGGATGATCCGCATGAGTTGTCCGACCGGGCTTGTCGAGGCGATCTCTCCGCTCGTCACGCGCTTCCTTGTTCAATACCCAAAAGTTCGCTTGCAGCTGGTGGCTATCGACCGCCCGGTGGATCTCATCGAGGAGCGGATCGACGTGGCCTTGCGCGTGCGCACCTCACTGGAAGGCGATGCCTCGTTGACGATGCGCTCACTTGGAAACTCGACCCGAATCCTCGTGGCCAGCCCGCAGATCGCAAGCCGCATTGGCTCGGTCGAGGACCTTGCTGCTCAACCAACGCTATCGACCACCGACGATCAGGGCGAAGTAAACTGGTTCCTGGAGACCGAGGAGGGCCGGACGCATACGTTGCGACACGAACCGAGGATTGGCTGCGCCGACTTCACTGCCGTCCGCACGGCAGCCCTTGCCGGCCTCGGCGTGGCACTACTTCCAGATCATAGCTGCAGACAGGCACTGGGCGAAGGCAAGCTGGTGCGTGTTCTTCCCGTTTGGCGCGGCATGAAAGGGCTTGTCCATCTGGTTTTCACGACAAGGCGCGGCCTGCCGCCAGCGGTGCGCAAATTTATCGATGGGCTTGCGGCGGGATTCCCGAAAGACGCCCTGGCTGAGTGACGATCGAGATGCGCTTTAAGCTCTGCGCCGCTAACAACTCGGAAGCTTGCGTCCGAGCGCGAGGAAGCTCGCATCGGCCCATTGAGACCGACCGACTGAGCGCCTTCATATAGATCTCTGTGCTCCTAAAACTCGCTTCTCATTGGACACTGGCCAGGAAACTAGAAAAGCAGCGTTGCCGATATTGTGCTGTAGCGTCTGCTCATATTTCCGAACCTTCGAGGGTCTTTCATCGTCAGGATTTTCCATGCAATGTAAGATAGTCTTCCCGTCGTGGTCCTTGCATCAAACGGACGGCAAGACAGCGCGGGTCAATGTGCGACATGTTGCGATTTTCCTTTGCACTTGGTTGAAGCGAAATCTGCCAGCTGCCTCTCGCTCCTGGAGGGATGCGTCCCTTCTGGATTGAGCGCCAGGAAAAGTCACAATACACGATCGTTCGATATCACTCCTCGTCATCGCTCGCGAAACGCCGGATGGGCTTCTGTGTTTCCGCCACCGGTTCTGTCCAGAGCCTTTCGTTGGCGCTGGATGATAAGGCCAACGGCCATCAACTTCGCTTTACAGACAGCGATTATTCCTCCGGTTTCGATGAAGGCTCGTATTCGTTTGCTTTCTTCGCTCTAGAAGCGCAGGGTTCTTCCTTCAGTAAGCCATGTTCAGGGCGCTGCTGCTTTAGGGTCATCACGCCCTAGCCCCGACTGAAAGGAGGACACAATGTCTTCCGCACTTTCGCCTCACCTTCTAACAGTCGCCGATATCAACTTTCTTCAAAATGTGCTGAAAGATGCGGGCTACTCAAGCCACGAGCTGACAGGCACGCGCGTGACACCCGCAGGGAAACTACTGATCAAATCGTTTCAGGCAGGGATGGAACATCCGGTGGATCTTCAAACCGAGCTCGAAAATCACTTTGGTCGTTACGAAATGAAAACCCGCGTATCGAGTAAAGCGCTACATCCGTTCGCAATCCCAGGCTTACCGCACCGCGACACGACTGCCACGTAACAACGCCGCTCGCCAGCAAACTGCGGAAGTCAGTTGATCGCTTGATTGGCGTCATTGGTTTGCGCCCTAAAACTGCGAAAATTAAAGGTCGGACCAAGATGTCGCTAGTGTTTCCCAACCGAAGCCGAAGTTTCGACGAAATAAAGAACGGCGTACGCTTCACCGGATATGACGGCATGTTTGAAGTCAAATTCCTGGTTGAGGCGTCAGCGTTGAAGCAGACGACGGCGGCGCGGTGCCTCAGCGCATTCGACAGCGACCGGGCATCGGTGCTGGAAGCGGCAGCCAAACTCTATGAGCGACGCCGAAGCAATAACCTGACACTGAGTCTCCAGGATATGGCTTGAACTGCCTGATAACGCAACCGCCGGCATTGGCAGATTTCACCGGCAGCCCTTTCACGGAGAACAACATGATTAGGTTCAGATCGTCAGACGGCAATGAAGCGAGATCAATGGAAATCGCGCTGGAGCTGAAAAAACTGGATGCCGAGATGGCGTCCCCCAATATCAAGGAATCCAGAAATGCGGAGTCTACTGCCCTCTATCGAAAGTTGAGCGCAGAGCGAGATGTGCTGACGACACGGTGAGTGTGTGCCGTCATGTATTCCGGAAACGTGCGCTACGTCACCACCGAACAGTTGAGCTTGATCGCAGAACTTCTGGGGGATGCTGGCCACAGCACAAATGTATGGGCCAATGCGCCTCCCAATGTCGCTGCAAGATTGCTGATCAGACTTGTCCAGGGAGGTATGACCGACCCAATCGATCTTGCTTGCGAGCTTGAATTGAAGGTGGGAGGGAGGCGAGAGCCCGTTGCACTCCTCAGATCAATCCGGCAACTGACAGACCGTGGTTTCTCGATTCACTTCGGCCCCGAACGACCGTAGCTCTCGCGGTTCTTTCTTATGTTGGCCCTCAACCTCTTGTTTAAAGGCTTTCTGGCAGCGGGTCGTAGCGCCGGGGCCTGATAGAAATGGACGATACCGGACAGACTATAGAGCGTTTTCGCTGAACGTCAGGCCTACACGCGAAGTTTCCAACGTCCGATAAAGTGCACAGGGCTGCCGGCCAATTGTCGGTCAAGATAATCCGACATAAACGAATTGTCGGAGACTAGGCTCTGATCATCGGTTGCAATCAATCTGACGCACCGACTTTGAGACCCGATTGCTCTTGCCTCACGAGGACGAGCAATGCCGGAGATTGCAAAATTACTTTTCCAAAATAATCTCTTAGCCAAGTTGGCGAGGAGCGATCTCGATAGAGTTCGCCCGTTCTTGGAGAAGGTTGATCTCCCGCGTAATGCAAGTCTAGCCGAGCCTGGTACCATCAGCGACTACACCTATTTTCCAGAAACGGGTATCGGCTCGATCGTTGTGGGTCCTCCTGATGGGCGCAAATCTGAAATCGCGCTGTTCGGACGAGAAGGCTTGGCGCCCACCTCCGGAATCGCGGGGACTTCGTCCTTGCCTTATCATGTCTTTATGCACGTTGACGGTTGGGGCTTCCGAATTGCAAATGTTCATCTCCAGGCGGCGATGGCCGAGAGCGTCTCGTTTCGGAATTTTCTGACAAGATACCTTCAGGCAGCGTCGGTCCAAATTGCCTATACAGCGTACACAAATGCCGCTCATCAGCTCGAAGCACGTTTAGCGCGCTGGCTCCTGATGTGTCACGATCGTTCCAACGGGGACCAGATCCATCTCACCCACAAACTTATGAGCATCATGCTGGCGGTGCGCCGCCAAAGCGTTACAGAAATGCTCCATATTCTTGAGGGAAAGCACCTTATCGCAGCGGCGAGAACCTATGTAACCATACGGGACCGAGCGGGGCTCCTCGCAGTGGCGGGCGACGCCTACGGGGTGCCGGAACGAGAATACATGGCAAATATTGGCGGTCTGGACCCGACAGCCTAGCTTTATTGGTTCAGGTCTTTTTAGACCTTGGGGCGTTCCGTATCGCTTCCGCTTCGTCTGCTGCCGTTTGTCTGGCGAATATTTCAGCGACAATCTCTACAACATCTGATGTTGACGTGCCCTTCGCCATCTCAGCTCGAATTCTTGCCATCACTAGTTTTTTGTTATCTATCAACGCTTACTCGCCTTCGAGGCAGACTTGCTAGGATGGTGCAGACCGGGTTCAGCTGTGAAGACGGCCACGCTCCACCTACGCGCCGGGCATACTGTGTTTCTTGATCGTGCTTCCGACTGCGCGCAAACCGGAACATCGCTGGCCGCTCGCGAAAGTGTAAGTTGCCGACGGACTTTGTCCCAGAAGATTGCTCAGGGTGGCTGATGCGCCTTACCATCGGCCATCCAATCCGAATCGCAAGGGGGCCGGCGATCTCGATAAGGACTAGAGCCTCTAAGCAATTGTTGCCTAACGCCTCAAATGCACGTTACCGGACATTTATGCAAGCCAGTGGCAAATCTTTCTCAAAGGTGAACAAACCAGAAATACGACTATGTCCAATTATTAATTTGCGCTGGGAATTAGCGTGAACATATCATACATTTCCACAGAACATACCCAAGGAATTGTTGGTATGGAACGCACTTACTCGATTAATTCGTTATGAGCAATGCTTGTGGCCGCGTCGCGATAAATGCACGCTTGAAGACATTGTTCGATGGTCCGCGATCAGCACTCGCTGCCAACCGGTCGAAATTCGTCCGTGATTTCCCGGTGGCCCCGTTTTATGGTTTCAACCGTGAACGCGCAGCTCTGCAGGAAGCGGTGATCCAGAACAGGTGGTGGCAGGGCTCGATGGGCGCCGCAAAAGCACACTAGGACGGCATCAAGGCTTTTCTGAAACGGACCAGACCGAAGATCTCAGTCGATATCGGTCTCCACCCTGGTACTGCACGGTGAAGATGATCAGATAGTCCCACTCGCCGATGCTGCGTGCAAGTCATCAAGCTTCTAAGAAATGGCATCACCAAGAC
Organism: Rhizobium sp. 01L410; assembly: GCF_056400165.1. Taxonomy (NCBI): domain Bacteria; kingdom Pseudomonadati; phylum Pseudomonadota; class Alphaproteobacteria; order Hyphomicrobiales; family Rhizobiaceae; genus Rhizobium; species Rhizobium sp. 01L410. Next base: position 57,400 of record NZ_JBFTST010000017.1, on the reverse strand, counting down.
CTATACGGCCTTTTCGCACGGCATGCTCACCGTCAATGCCGATGTCTTGAATGCTGACTTGCTGGCGTTCCTTCAGATCTAACGGACAATCGCGATGTTGCGCGAGCAGAACTGCGAATAGCTGGCAGCGTCATGGACGCCCACGGGCAACTGCCGTGACCAACTCAGCGTCTAGGCAGCCCCCACAACCTCATCAATTCAAGAGGCGCTGAAACGTTGGTCGCAAGCACGAAGGGGTCTTTGATGCGCTGGGTGCCGCCGCGCGATTTGATGGGAAGACCATGTGCCATGCCTGCGATCGAATAGAAAGAAACTGCGGACCCATTGGCAGCCTTCCACGAATGCAGGTGGCCCCAGGTCTTTGTTTGGACGTCACCTGATCGGCGATCGATGTTCATGGCTCCCAGCCATTGGTCGATGCTGGTATCTGCGTTCGCCGGGTTGACGACGCGATCAGCCGTTCCGTGCCAGATGGTAATTGGGGGCCACAACCGCGGTTTAGGCGAGATGGTCGTGATCCTGCGACCCCATCCCTCAGTGGGCGCGGCAGCGCCAGATTTCATCGCACGAAGAGCCGACATCGCGTCGCGAACGGCCCCAACCGGCATTCCGCCGACGATCGCCGCACCCGCAAAAAGATTTGGATAGGTTGCCAACAGGACTGCGGTCATGGCCCCACCGGCTGAAAGCCCGACGATGAAAACGCGGTTCGCGTTGATCTTATGCCGGCTACTAGCATATTCGATCATCTGCTTGATGGAGAGCAACTCGCCGCGGTCGCGGGCGATGGCGCTGGGGCGAAACCAGTTGAAGCATAACTGCGAATTATTGCTTCTCGTCTGCTCTGGATAGAGAATAACAAAGCCCCTGTCCCTTGCCAGCCGCGAGAAGCCGGAAGCGGCATCCAGACTTTCGGGTGTCTGCCCGCATCCGTGCAACACGACCACCAGCGCCGGTTTTTTCGGCAGGTTGGCAGGGATAAATGATTTCATGACGAGCCGCCCGGGATTGGTGCCGAACCCTACCGTTGTTACGAGCCGCGGCGAGACGCTTCGTCTCCGCTTGCGCGCCGGCGGCTGCAAAACGGCTTCTAAGATTCTGGCGACTTTCTTTTGCGAGCGGATTGCCCTCGACAGCGATTTTGCGAAGCTGAACGTCATTGGCCCATGGCGTCCAGCTTTTCGAGCAAGGCCTGCAGGCCCGGCTGGGCGGCGTCACGAACTGCGGCCTTCAGTGTAAACCACTTCTGTTTTCGTACCGCTTTCTCAGGGAAGTCTGCCGCCAGTGTGGAAACCTCAAGGAGATGGACGGCAACCTGGTAGCGATGTGGTGAGCTATCCTTTGTATAGCTGAAAGTGCCGAAAACATCTCTCTCGACCGCGCCAACCACTCCGGCCTCTTCGAAAGATTCCCGTCCCGCGGCGAGATGACTGGTCTCACCGGGATCGAGATGCCCTTTTGGAATGCCCCAGCGACCGCTCCTGCGACTGCCAACGAGGAGGATACTGAGCACTCCATTTTCATTGCGACGATAGCAGATCGCTCCGGCCTGCTGGATGTCACGAGGTGACGTCGGGGTCGAAGAGAATGAGAGGTCATCCGAGAGCATATTGCTTTTCGATTTCTTCCTAACTTTCATCAAAGCGCTGTACCACTGAACTATGACAGCTAGGTCGGCGTTTGAGAGCGTCCACTACAAACTGGAGTCGATCGTGTCATCCGAGACTGAAATTAAGCTCGACCTTTCAGATGAAGCGACAGAGGGCCTTCTCGGTTCCCATCTGCTTGGCGAACCTGCGAAGATTTTGGAGCAACGATCGACCTACTTCGATACGAGGGATCGAGCGCTTTGGCAGGAAGGGTACACGCTGCGCATACGAGAGGTTGGTGAAGCGCACGTGCAGACCGTGAAAGCCACCGGCCCGGCCCGGTCGCTTTTTGCGCGATCGGAATGGGAAGCGCCGATCGGGGGGGATGAACCCGTCCTCGACCACACTAGCCCACTTATCGGCAAGTTTGGCACCAACCTGAAGCTGGAGCCGGTCTTTGACGTTTTGATCGAACGACGCCAATGGGACCTTGAGGAAAACGGCTCGCGCATCGACGTTGTCATCGACCGGGGTGAAATCATATCGGGCGACCGTCGTTTCCCCATACGCGAAGCCGAAATCGAACTGAAGGATGGAAAGATCAGCGACCTTTTCGTTTGCGCGAGAAAGATCGACGGCGTCGCAGGCTTTCGGTTCGGCATGCGCTCCAAAGCTGAACGGGGCTTCGCGCTGATTGAGGCGCAAAAACAGGCTTTCAAGGCCGAGCGCGTCGATCTCGAACCGGACATGAATGCGGCCTGCGCGTTCCAGGCGATTGCCTTATCCTGCGTCCGGCAATTTCGGCTAAACGAGGACATAGTTCTCCAGAAGCGGAACCCAGAGGCTCTGCATCAGGCGCGCGTCGCTCTTCGCCGGCTGAGGTCTGCCTTCTCGCTGTTCAAGATGTTCATCCCCGGCAGCGAACCGGAGCGGCTGAAAGAGGAGCTTCGATGGATTGCCGCGGTCCTGGGCGAGGCTCGGAACGTCGATGTGCTCCTTGTAAAAGCCACCAATGCCGATATCGTCTCCAGGCTGAAAGCGGCCAAAGAGGCCGCCTATCGTGACGCGATTGAAGCCTTAGGCTCATCGAGAGCGAGAGCGCTGATGCTCGACCTCTTCGAATGGCTCGAATGTGGCGAATACCTCTCGGGAATGGGGAGCGCAATGGCGGATATACCGAGTGCTCAGGAGTTTGCGGTGCGTGTGTTGGACAAACAGCGCAAGCGGATAAAGAAGGCCGGGCACAATCTGATGAAGGTCGATGACGAGCATCGCCATGAGGTTCGCAAGGACGCAAAGAAGCTTCGCTATACCACCGAATTCTTCGTTTCGCTGTTCGACAACAAGCGCGCAGCGCGCCGGCACAGGAAATTTCTTGCCGCGATGGAAGCGCTCCAGGATGACCTCGGCGCCTTGAACGATCTGGCTACCGGGCATGAAGTGCTTGAGAAGCATGGCCTCGCTGAGCATCCCGCAAGAGCGTCCGTGGTTTCGCATGCCGACAAGGAGGCGCTGATCAAAAAGGCGCAAGCATCGGTCGATGATCTTCTCGACGCGAAGCGGTTCTGGCGGTAACTGTTGAGCGTCATGTCATTTGCCACCGGGAGAGCACCCGGTCTAACGAGGCGGCACCGGCTATCGACCTATCATCCAGGGTGGTCGCTTCCTGTCAATCAAGCCGAAATCCAGTATGAAATACTCTCGATCTGCAATCGGCGAAGGCGTAAAGCGTCGGAACTTTCTCATCCCGCGCCACCACGGACCGAGACGATAGCCCTCGATATGTAAAGGAGAGTTGCCTTTTAACGGATCGCTTCCGCCAAGCTGATGCCAGAGGGTTCGCCCACCCCTCGTGTGCGGGCGAACCCTATCCCCTACGCGCCGTCGGGGCGGGGCATTGCGATATGCCCGTGTCGCTTAGATCAGCTGGACAGGCCTCAGGATACTGACCCAATAGAGCTACTGCACGGTATCGGACCCGCCGATCAGCAGTCTGGGACTTTGCCGTGACTATCACCGCCAAGAATTCGTTTGCTATTGTTTGTCGTTGAGAGCAGGTTGACTGCCTTGGCAGCCATTGAACGGGCGCTGCCGATTGAGGCTGTCAAGCTTCGCCCCGACCGAAAGGAGGACTTGATGTCTTCCGAAATCAGCACTTCCCATTTGGAAACAGAAGACCTGACGATGCTTCAGGGCATCCTTGTAAGCTGCGGCTATACAGGAAATATCTCGGTACACTCAGACGGCCATATGAACGCTGCAGCAAAGCTTTTAATCAAGCTCTTCCGTGAAGGTGTGAAAGATCCGGCTCAGCTTGCTAACGCGCTGCACCGAAATTTCGACATGACCGATACGGGATCCAAAATCCTGCCGTTTTCGGGCCTGCATCGGTATGCCGTTTACGGCGTAACGCCTCAAGGGCGTCGCGTTCACTAAAAAGGCTACATAGCTGCTTTTTCGAAACGAGTACGCGCGCGCGACTGGACTACGGTATTCGCATTGGCAGGTCGTGCGTCCTTCAGAAATAGAGGACTTGAGAATGAGCCACATATCTGAAGGTCAGAGACTGCTGAGGCTCATCTTGAAACGAGCGAATTACGCGACGTCCGATATCCGAGCCGACCCCGGTGAACCGCATTTGGCAGAAATCGAGATCATCCGCCGAATTGAAGGCGCGACCATAGCTGCTGAGAATTATCCGGCGTCTCGACGGCAGCGCTTGAACTCTGATCCTGCTGCCCTGGCCGCCTGGGAGAACGAGGGGGGTGCGGTGCGTTCCAAGCAAAGCCGGCCCAGGCGATTTCATCATTTCGCCCCTCAGAACCATCCCATCGATTGAAGCATCGATCCGTCAAGTTCTGCGCGCGGATCAAAAGGATATTGGCTGAGAGAGAATGGCATAGCCAGCCAAGGGGGATGCGTCCATTATAGTCCAGTGGTTTTGTCCATTGATCAAAACTGTTGTTTGAAAGTGGCAACACCTCGGCGCGTAGTATCGCATTTACAAAGTTTTCCGGATCCACGCGGTAGCAGTGAATGTCCAATCGATCTTCAGTTGAAGTGTTAGGAAAAGGCATAGGCGAGGACGAGCGCCACATCGCCGGAGGTCATCGTCCCTTAAAGCCAACAGCGGCAAACAATGAAAGACATCACTGGGCCCCCAATTGCGATAGCTGTGCCTTCAAGCACTCGTTTCGCGCTAGCAACGTCCCGAGATGCCGCCTACCTCACGAGCGGGCTCGACACGAGCCCGATCCCAAGGAAACGGATCAATGCCATGAAGACAACTGTTAAAAGCATTTCCTTCACTCGGCCCTTCCAACTAGCTGGGATGGCCAAGCCACACCCGGCGGGGACCTTTGACCTTCGGATTGATGAAGAGCCGATTGACGTGATGTGGGAAGCCTATCATCGGACGATGACGCTTATTTTGAAATCGAATGGTCTCATCGAGGCTTGGCCTATATCCGAAGAAGATCTGGAAAAGGTGCTGGCCGTTAGTTAACGGCATTGATCCGATTTCTTTGACGGCCGCGGCGTCGAGACAGCAATCAGCAAATTGCACCCTGGACGAGGTCCACACTGTGCTAGTGGCCCACGCAAAGGTGGGCCAACTTGATTTCTGGCAGTGGCCCAAGCCGGCTTGGGTATTGTTGACGAAATCAATCCGGAGCGACACTGGATGGCGGCCTGTCGATCGGCGACGCCTTTTTTCTATTTTTGCGGTTGAATTCATCGGAGGCGTGTTGGTTGGCTTCAGTGACCGCGGCTGCCTCCTCTTCGGTCTTCTCATGCTGCTCTTCCGCCCGACGCCAGTGGTCGTCATGCTGGCCGTCTGGGCGGCCTTCTTCCTCCCAGATCTTGTAGGCGCGCTCACGTTGGTCTTGATCTTTATCCATCGACGTTCTCCTGTTGGCGACTGATAATCGCGAAGTCCGTCCAATGTTCCTGGAAGCGCGTCGAAGATTTTCCGATAAAACGAAACTCTCCTTAAAGGGCGGCAATCGCCGGAAACACACACTGACGACTACCACCAGGTGGGGGCTGATTTCGGTGATGCCGTGAACATGGCGCGATCGGAACAGGACAAGTGACTACACACCGACGGAAGCCGTGAGAGGGCTAGATAAAAAGATGGTGGCGCGGGAACGTTCGGTCACCCGGAAGCCGGCTCTTACAGCGGAACGGTCATCGAGATGGCCAAACGCTGCGCCATCACCATGCTTGCAATCAGGAATGAAGACCCCGACTTGTTGCGTGCCATAGCCGGAGGGCGCGGCCGTCGGTTCGAAATCTATGGAGGCGTTATCCGCGAGGGAGTAGTTTCGGTCACTGTAGTGGTCTACGTGGCTTCCCTGGAGCCGTCGAACTGAAACAGCCGCTCGTCCCTGCTGATTGAGGCTAGGATGGCGCGCGCCACCCGCTTCCCGAGTTCATGCGAGCTAGTAATTCCCTGGACGAAGGGAAGCTTGTGAAGGAGAAACGGTACGGAGACGCAGTAGAGATGATTGGTCAGGTCGGGTCCGACGCGCGGCCGAAAGTCTTCATCGATGTCGATGCCCCCGGTCCTACGGAAAGAAGTGTTGGCCTTGTCCAATTCCCGAATTGTGGTCTGTGCGTCCTTCAAGACGTCGGCGCGCCGCAGGCTCGGGAACGGAAGGTCCGATGCCGACAGTGCATGCTGGCCGGTAGCGTCAATGAACGCCGAAAAGCTCATACTCTGGGTGTCCGTGCTGACGATGGTACCAGGTTCGTCGTCGGTGCGTTGGATATCGTAATCGTCGCCTAAGGCGCGCACATGAAGTTTGCCGACATTGTGCAGGGCCAGTAGGCGTTCGACGGATTGGTGGGGGACGGTAGCATAGTCGTCAACGAACACCGTTTTGAAGTGCTCGTGGAAACGCTTTAGGTCGCTCTCATTAAAGTGGGGCACAGCGAGGGCGACGACCTCATGCATGCGCAGGATCGCATAGCGCCATTCTACTATCGAGCGAGTTGCCTTGTTAGCTTTTGCCTCAGAGAGATTTCTCGCCGCCCACACGAACGGGTCTGCCTCTTCACGGACCCGGAAATACCTGTCGGCGATATCCTCGACCGTCGACAGTCCCAGTCCTATCCTTGCGGCATAGTCCGGATCGGTCAGGACAATCTCCTGTTTGAAGAGTTCGAAGACCTCGTCCAGAAGACGATCGGGAACGTCGGAAATCAGTCTTTCGACAGCGCTCTTCGTGCACACGTCTAGAGGCCTGTAGGGAATTGGACAGTAGAAATCCGCTTCCGGAAGCAATCCCTTGCGTGACATCATGGTGAGGTGAAAACCCTCGCTGTCGGGCTCTGGTTGATAGTGGAGCGTATCATCCTCGTCACGAAGGAACATGCCATGAGCTGTCGCCACGGAAACGACGGCGTCGATTCCGCTCAGCGAGGTGCCGAGGACACCCACCTCGACTGGCCCAATCCGCCGGATCGCGTCGGCGGGCCATGGAGACGAGAAATAGCCTGGTGCGACCTCGGTGTTTTCCGGCCAGTCATGACCTGTGGCCATTATGACGTGACCGAATTGGGCTTCGCCAGCCTCGCCGCCGCGACGTGCGAATGACAGGGAGATATCGTCTCTCCCGAGCTTGATATCGAGGATTTTGTGACCGGCTTTCACGTCGATGGCGTGACGCGCCGCAATCCCGCGCTTCACAAGCATCCAAAACTGGTCTGCAAAATAGTCCCCAAGCACGACGCGGGGATAGAACTCACGGTCACCAATCGCTCGTCGTTCTATGCCCAGCACGCGCAGCTCATCGTCAGTTCTGGAGCTAAGCCAATCGACAAGGCTCTCGCAGATCGGCGGGATCTCGATACTAGCGATGTTGGCCAGCATCGCGCGGTCGTTTACGGCCGGATGGTACGGCGTGCCCTTCCCGGCATCTGGCGTCTCCTCGAAGATCGTAATGGAAAGCGGCCTCTCCGACGCGATGAGGCCCTTCAACGCATAAATGCCGGTTGGACCCGATCCGATAATAGCTATCCGTGTCATAAAGTCTTTCGATAATCGCGCCAGAATGGGCGGAGGAAGTTGGGGAGTAAGGAACGTGGGCTGATCCACATGGTTCCGATGTCTCCTGATCCGACTGTGAACACGTTCTCTCACAGACCCCCGGAATCGCGTCAAGTTCTCGGAAATTCGCGGAACCAAATCAAGGCTTCCGCATTTTTCTCCGCCTGTGCAAACGGGGGCAGCAGCAGTCCTCGCTGACCGCTTTTGGATTTCCGGCACACATGCCCACTTCACGCTTGCGAGACCTAGCTATGGATCAAAATAGAAACGATTGGACCGCCGCACGTGCCTATGCTCTTTGGGAGCAAGCTGGACGTCCCTTTGGGCAGGACGATAAACACTGGGCACAGGCCGTGCTCGAACGTGATCTGCTTGAGCTGACACGCGCCTCGAAGGATGGTGCAGAGGTAATCTCACGCGCACGCCCAAAAACGCCGGACCGTTTCGCAATGAGCCACAGCGTCCTTATCGTTGAGGACGAGCCCCAGCTCCGCTACAACTTTGTCGATTTCCTTGATGAGGCAGGGCATAGTACGTTTGAAGCAGCGAACGCCGACGAAGCCCTTATTCACCTCAGAAATAACAAGATCGATATTCTCTTCACGGACGTCGATATGCCCGGAAGTGTGGACGGCCTAGGTCTGGCTGCGACGGTTCGCACTCGCTGGCCTCAAATCAGAATCATCGTCACGTCCGGATTGATCACGCTTGCCCATCACGATGACGAACTTGGCATTTCGTTTCTCGCAAAGCCGGCATCGGGATTTGAACTGCTCGGACTGATTGCTTCCGGCGGTTAGCCCAAGGAAACTTCCCCAGAAGTTGCCCAACCATCGACGCCGAGCCGTCGGAGTGACGCCACCCGACCAACGGCAAAACCATCCCACGATGGAAGCTTGATAGACGCGGCCGCTTGGTCGGAAGTTCTTCGTCTCAATTGAGAGGAGCTGCCGTGACCTCTGTCGCGTCCCCAAGCCATGCGATCGGCGAACCTGACGCCAGTGGTTGAAATCGTTCGGTCGTCCTCGACGCTACAGCACAACAATGGCGGGGTCTGGTCAGGTCGCTCGGTGGCGGACAGGTTCGTGCGTCCACTTCACGAGCGAAGGCATGCGGCGATCGGGAACTCGTTCTGATTGACCAGTCGACACGAGAGCAGCTGAGGAAACGAGGGCGCTACGGCGTTCCTGTAAGAAAAGCCCCGCATAGGCTGCGAGGCTTCCCCTTTTTGTGTTGATGTGGTTACAGACGATTGTCACGATACCGGTCGCGTTCAGCGGCGATCTGCGCCGGCGTGTAGGGATCCGCAGCTTCGTCGAAGCGTGTCCAACCCTGCTCGGTGTAGCTCGCACGGCGAGCGGCGACATCGACGCGCGACGAGTTGAGGATCGCCTCGGCAGGTGCGCGTTGGTCATCTCCGACACGGGCTGTCACGACGGAGCCGCCGCGACGAACACTCTCTGCGTAGAAGTTCGCGTCCTCTTCCGGCACGCCGGAATCAATCATTGCGCCGACAATACCGCCAACTGCGCCGCCCGCAACCGCACCAGCAACCGCACCGGCTGCAGCCGCAGCAAGCCAGCCAGCAGCAACGACGGGGCCGACGCCGGGAATCGCAAGCATGCCGAGGCCTGTCAGGAGGCCACCTGCGCCCCCCGCGACTGCGCCGATACCGGCGCCGGTGCCTGCACCTTCGCCCGCTCGGTTGCCCTGCCCCTGGATATCGGGGTCGCCATTGGCCTTATTGGTGACAATGCTGATATCGTCCGAGGGGACGCCGGCATCTTCGAGCGCCTTCACGGCTGCCTTGGCGTCGTCGTAATGGTCGTAAAGTCCTGTGATCGTGGTTTTCATAGGAATTTCTCCGTTATGTTTTATTTGGCGAGCGTGACGTTGCCCTGGAAGTCCAAAGAGACCACTGCTGGCTTGCCATCCTTGGAAGCGGTCGCGCGCCAGACGCCCTGGTCGTCCAGCTTCAGGCCGGATACATCCTTGTAACCGGCTTCCTCGATCCGCGATTTTGCCTGATCTTCGGTGAAGCTGTTTTTGCCAGCGACTGGGGCGCCAGGGTTCTGCTCGGTGTTGACCGCAGGCGTCGTCTGAGAGGTGGTTGGCGTCTGGGTCTGTGCGACAGCGGCAGATGCTACAAGCACAAGGCTCGCGGTGAGAAGGGTGATTTTCTTCATTGGTGTTACCTCCTGTTGGGTGGAACGGAAACACGTTGAAAACCTAGAAGTTCCAATGATTTATTTGTTCGCGAGGCTGTTGCAACTCGTTTCTTGAACACTATGCGAGATGGACGCGCTTTCAAGCAGTTCGAAACCTTGCGCTTGACGGGAACAGCGTTCCGAGCAGAGTTGCCCAAGGCCGGGCGTGGACGGCTCGCAGAGGTGGCTCGCCGCAGGGCGACCTGCGACATGGGTCTCTGCAGATTTTTGAGCGAACTTCGGCGCACCCTGCCCTTCTCGACGTAGGCTACCGGGTTTATTTCGCCGACAGTCGAAAGTGTGGGCCCGATCCCTGCAAAGCGCGTGGCGCACCATGCCGCGTCGCCGCTTAGCACGCCCCGAACTTTGACTAGCGATACTTCCGGCAGAGACTGTCGTCCCCGTCACCCCGTGGGACCTATGAATCGCCCACTGTCGCATTGAGTCATCGAGGCTCCTCCTCACCAGAGACGAAGAGCTCACGGGTGGCCGGCCGATGCCCTCGACGTTGACGACCTGATCGTACTCTGCAGAGTGCCGTTTCTGAGCGAAACCTCTACACCGTAGCCGGTCGCGGCGACGGTGCCGGAATCGTCGAAGCTTAACGTCACACTTCAGCCCCCTTCCTGACGAGTTTTGTTGAAGATCAAACCGGCTGTGCATGCAGTGTGGTCAGATCCATCAGCCGGAGCATCAAAGGAGTGCCTGATGGAACAATCTCTTGAGACTGCCGTTGACATCCCACTGATACAATTCAGTTTCTGAGAAGGAGAAATTCGATGGGCAGCACAGCTGACAAGGTTTCCGGTAAGGCGAACGAACTCGCAGGCAAAGCCCGTCAGGGTGTCGGCAAAGCCACTGGCGACCGCGAGATGCAAGCCAACGGTATTGCGCAGGAAGCCAAGGGCGACGCGCAGCAGGCCAAAGGCGAAGCTAAGGATGCAGTCAAGAAGGTTGTCGACAAAGCGTAAGCTTCTGTTGGCGTGAAGAAGGCCCACCAGAGGTGCTACCCGGTGGGCCTTTTTTGTTACCGTCCGCGTGCGAGACTGTCGGCATAGTGGTTGCCTGCGTTGCTGCCAACGGTCCTCCTTCCAGCGATGGACACTCGAATGACCTGACGTTCGATATGCTATACGGCTATCGTCTTTCCTCTACTTAGTCGCTTCATCGCCTGTTCGAGGGAGCGCTGACTATCACAGTAGCCCTCCCACGCGCTGCTGTTCGATAAATGCCCCGGCACGGTACGGATGGTATATCGCTTTGGGTCGAGACCTGCCTTCACCTGTGTCCAGTTCAGCGGCATCGACACGGTCGCACCAGGACGAGCGCGCGGCGAAAGCGGTGCGACTGCGGTCGAAGTTCGATCATTGCGCAGGTAGTCCAGGAAGATGCGGCCATTCCTCTGAGCCTTGGACATCTTAATGAGGTAAAGGTCCGGACTATCCCTTGCCATCTCCTGGCAGACATCATGTGCAAACGCCTTACCTTCATCCCATGACAGCTTCTTGCCCTTCGGCACCAATAGCGGCGTCACCACATGGAGGCCCTTTCCTCCAGTCGTCTTGCAAAAACTGACGAGGCCTAGTTCCTCCAACCGGTCCCGAATTTCCCGTGCCCCTTCAACGACGGTCGAGAAATCGACGTCAGGACCGGGATCGAGGTCGAACACCAGGCGACCCGGTACTTCCGGCTGGCCTGGCTCACAGTTCCATGGATGAAGCTCGGTGCCACCAATCTGCGCGATTGCTGCCAACCCTTCAACGCGGTCGATCTGCAGGTAGGGTGCCTTGTCGCCCTTGACCTTCACTTGTTCGATGAGGTTGGAGGTCCCCTGCATGGCATGGCGCTGGAAGAATTGCTCTCCGCCAATCCCATCCGGCGTCCGGATGATCGAGCATGGCCGTCCCTCGATGTGTTCGATGAGCCATGGGCCAACGGCTTCGTAATACTTCGCCAGATCGACCTTCGTAACCGGGTAGTCATCGAGAGCGTCAGGCCACAGGGCTTTGTCTGGGCTAGAGATCAAAACGCCCATGACGTCGACTTTCGCACCCTTCCGATATTTTGATGGCTTCGGTGTCGTCGGCTTGTCGGTTGTTGGGTCCGGGACATCGGTCGCCTCCGGTTTTGCTGGCTTCTCAGCCTCCACCTCGCGTGCTGGCTTGTCCTCACGCAGCCCTTTGAACGCTGCTTGCCTGACCTGTCCATCAGCGGTCCAGCCGGCAAACTCGATTTCCGCGACCAGTTCTGGCTTAAGCCACACAATATCCGGGGTCTTCTTCGGTGCGCCAATCCCGGTGAACGGTGACCTTGATGCTTCCATTTTCTTGAGGCGCGACAGCAGCTCGGCGACGACGCTGGCCTTGTAGCCCGTTCCTACCCGACCCACGTAGACGAAATGACTACCGCGATTGACACCGACGAGCAGCGACCGGAACTTACCGTTCGTGGTCGCGTATGCTCCGATGACGACCTCGTGCCCTGCCCGGCATTTGGACTTAGCCCAGGTTTTCGTCCTCCCTGATTCATAGGCGGCGTCGGCCTTCTTCGAGACGATCCCTTCAAGAGAAAGCTTGCATGCTGACCGCAAAACAGCGTCTCCGCCGGTCTCGAAGTGTTCGACGAACCTCAGGCGCGGATCATCACCAGCGTCGGACAACAATGTCGCCAACCTCTCCTTGCGCCCCGACAACGGAAGCTCGCGGAGGTCTTCGGCACCTTCAAACATCAGATCGAAAGCGAAGTAGACAAGGTCATCGGTCTTGCCTTCCGAAAGGGCGGCCTGCAGCGCCGCAAAATCCGGAGCGCCATGCTCATCAAGGGCGCAAATCTCTCCGTCAATGATCGCGTCGGGTAGGTTTGATGCCGAATGAGCGATAGCAGGATACTTGGATGTCCAGTCCAATCCCTTCCGAGTCTTCAGAGCCACCTCGCCGTCCTGAATGCGCATCTGTATACGGTATCCGTCGAACTTGATCTCGTGAATCCAGCCGGAGGACGTTGGCGGCCGCTCCAATGTTTCACACAGCTGCGGCTCCACAAACTCAGGCATGTGAGAGACGGCAGCTTTGCGATCTGCTTTAGCCTTGGTGTTCGTTCCGGCTTTCCGCCCTTCATTGGCAAGTCCTTCGCTGCTATCCCAGACGGCGTCTGCCCCGACGGCACTTCCTGTTGTCATGAACGGTTTCGGCTTTCGGCCCTTTCCCAAAGCAATCGCTTCCATCGTCCTCCCCGACGCTACCGACTTATCATTATCGTCGAGCACTGCTGCGCCATCTTCCTCGACCGAATAATCGTCATGGTGCTTGATCAGCAGCCAGTTGGTACGTTTTTCACCTTCCTTGCCACGCATTCGAACGAGAACAAAGCTACCGTGAAGGCGGTCGCCATCGAGGGTGAACTTGAAATCGCCTTTCGCCAAGGCTTGTTCTGGGCTCTTGTTTCCTTCTGGTTCCCAGTATCCACGGTCCCATAGCATGACAGTACCGCCACCGTATTGTCCCTTTGGAATGGTGCCTTCAAAATCACCGTAGTCGAGGGGATGATCCTCGACCTCGACGGCCAATCGTTTGTCCTGGGGATTGAGCGACGGTCCTTTGGTGATAGCCCAAGATTTGAAAACGCCGTCGAGTTCGAGGCGTAGGTCATAGTGGAGACGGGTCGCATCATGCTTTTGAATGACGAAACGCAGGCGGTTTGACGACTTAATGGTAGTCTCCCCGCTGGGCTCAGCGGTCTTCTTGAAATCTCGCTTGGCGCGGTACTTGGAAAGATTGTCAGCCATGGCGTCTTTTCCGTGTTTATGAATAGTCGAAATGTCCCAACCTTAATCAAGGTTCCCCACCGGTGGTGCGGGCGATTTACATTCACCATTCGGCCAGGGGGAACGAGTCAGCCTTGCACTTGAAAAAATTATTACTGGCGGGATACGGCAGCTACGACTACGATTCTAAGCTTAAGACGGGCTGGCCGGGCAGCCGCAGGCCGAGGCGCACGCTTTGTCCTGACACCCAGGAAAGTGCAAAGTGAATGCCTGTAAAATCCTGCTCGGTCACCCGAACGACGAATCGCTCTCCTCGAAGGATAAGATCAACAGCCGACTGTTTCATTCTTCGTCCCATAATCGGTGGAAATTCGTTGGGTGCGTCGGAACCGTAGGAGACACTAAGATTTGCGCGCTTTGCCCAATACAGTGAGCAACTCGGTTTTGCTCGTATATCCGGCCTGCAAAAGGTCGAAGAGGCGCGACGCCAGGGAGCATCCATCCAGGCTGTCCGGAGTGACGCGGTGTGTTGCGCAGTACTCTGCCATGGCCTCGAATGCCGGGGTCACGTCATCCTTGAACGAAATCGCGGAATAGCTCCAACATAGATCGCCCTCCCTGTTAGAGGGGCGAGAGCTCGTATCAACTCCCAAGCGGTCGCTGCCACTGCATTCCGACCGACGATCCAACATACGCCCATCGGTGGATGCTGGGGGTGACGCCGTGAGGTAGTACGGCGAATGTTCTGCATTTCCAAGTTCATTTATGAACGAGCGTCAATGGCGGGTCGCTGACTGGGCCACCGCGACGGCCAATGCGATCACCATCTGCTCCTGCTTGAGAGGCTCTTTCAAAACCGGCACCTTGCCAAAACGCTGTAGCAGCTGCGGTTCGTCGTTTTCTGTTATGAAGACGAAGGGGATCCGATGGGCGAGCAGTCGATCAGCTAGGGAGACCACGCCTGCGAGTTGGACCCGAACACTGACAACGGCGGCATCGACGACCGCGTGATTGATAACCTCGATTGCTTCCGGCACATTCGGATAAGGACCTACGATTTCGCTTCCTTGATCTTCAAGGGAAAGCACTGTTTCGCTGGCCCGGTGATAGTCGTCGTCGACGACAAGGACGTGTTTTCCTATAGGTCGCTAAAGGTCATCAACAATCCTCTCAAGACTATGACTGGATGTTATCGTTTGATGCAGAGGAGATGACTTCCATCGACCGATGCAGGTCGGCGCTGAGCGCCTCGCGAGTGGCGGCTCCGAAGGCGATCAGATTGAGGGCAATTGAAGCCGCCTGTTTAGCCAGCTGTGTTTCGAGCGAGTTACCCGTAGCCTCGGCCCACTCGGTGAAAACATCTTGAAAAAGCTGAAGTTGTTCTGCATCTGTGAGGTCATCGATTAACATGGTGTCGCTTTCTGTTGCCGAGCGCGCGTGTTCTCTCCCAATCGGCCGGCCTGTAGCAGCGGCCTATGTTCAGGATACACCTAATTACCAGTTATTTGGCATGAATTGTCCGCTTTCGGACATGTTAGTCGCTTCGAGAAAGCGCCGCAGGGTCGCGAGGAGCCTACTATGTCCCTCCCTAAGCTATTATACTTGTAGCGTAATTGACAAATTTATTTATGTAGAAATTGCGGGAGACCAAATATATGCGTCCGCTATCGTACGCAATTCTCTGGGAACGTCCACGTTGGCACTGCGTTGTGGCTCTTTGGGAGATCGTCAATGCTACACTTACCAGCAAGCGCAGCGCAGAGCCGCGAAATCGTCGAACTGATGCCTGCTCTACGGAAATTTGCTTACCGCTTTACGTCCAACGAAAACGACGCCGACGACCTCGTTCAAGAAGTGCTAAAGCGTGCCATTGAACATCTGGATCAGTATTCTGCCGGAACGAGCATGAAATCCTGGATGTTCACCATTATGCGCAACCTGTACGCCACCCGATACAAGGCTGCTAAACGCGAAAGCTGCGGTCTGATTTCCGACGTGGCGCTGCAAGATGTGCCGGTGGCAGCCAGTCAGGACTGGAAAATGCGTGCAATTGACGTGAATACAGCGCTGCTTCGTCTTTCCAGCAACGAGCGTGAGGCACTGATGCTTGTCTCCGCCGGTGTGTCTTATATTGAAGCTGCACACTCCGGCGGTTGCGAAATCGGGACGATAAAAAGCCGGGTTTCTCGCGCTCGCCACCACTTGGCCGACCTTTTGGGAGATGCCAGTGTGGGGGAGGCGACTGCAGCTTCGTGACAAGCAAGCGTCAAAGGAACCTTACCAGCTTCGTTGCCCCAGGGTCTGCCCAGTCAGTCTCAGGTATTCTCGTTCGGCTGGACCATATGTGCTCCCTGCAAAGAGAATGAGAGCCTCGCGATTTTTAATTGTGATCATAGAGCGGCTTGTGCCGATGAGACCGTGCTTTTCGAGGACGTGAAGCGCGTCGGTCACGCTCGGACGCCTCACCCCCAGCATGACAGACAGGAACTCATGCGTCAGAGGAAATGCGCTTGACAGCATGCGGTCGTGGACCATGAGCAGCCAACGCGCCAACCTCTGGTCGATATGGGTCTTGCCATTGCAAAGCGTTGTGTAGGCAAGCTGAATGGTGGCGGACCGCGCATAGCGCAAGAGCGACCGTCTCAGTTGATGAGACTGGAAGACGGCGGCTGCAAAAATCGGCGTCGCTATTCTAACCCCTTCGCCAGGCACCTGCATATAGCACTCGAATGGAGTTTGGTCGTCATCGTAGAGAAGCGACGCGCCTGTGAAACCCTCACGACCAATGAGGCCAACCTCGATTTGCAGACCATCGCATGTTTGGGCGACAACGGAAGCGAGCCCGCTCTCGATAAAGTAGACGAAGTCTATCGGCTGGTGGACCTCTTCCAATCGGTGTTTGGCTGGCAAGTCGATGCGTTCGAAATGCGATGCCAACCTCTCGTATGTGGTGTCCGGCATGCTTTGTAGCAGCAGATTTTGGGTCGAATGGCGGATGTGGTCCAAAAGCGCTCTACCTCCAGGGGTCAAAGCACGAAACGTCGCGTCGAGGTGGAGCAATATGTCTCATCGCTCATCGTAGATGGACGGCTGCGGTTTTCACGCGGCCGTAACCGTCAGGCCGCAGCCGCATTGACGGTCGTTTCAGCGATTTCCGACAGCAACTCGTCGGTCTCCTCTTCCTCATTGAGAGTGAGAGCAAGGAGGTGTGCAACCTCATCCAGACCGAGCGTTTTGGCCCAGGTCACCATCGTACCGTAGCGGCTGATCTCGGAGTGTTCCACTGCCTGCGCGCCGGCAAGCAGTCCTGGGTCGAGAGCGTCGGTCCCCTGAAGTTCTTCCATGACCTCTCTGCCTTCATCGATGATACCGAGAATGGCTTTACAGGTCTTTTGATCGGCTGGCTTGCCGAGGAGTTCGAAGGCTTCTTCCAATCGCTGGACGTGCACTTCGGTTTGTGCACGATGGGTCTCGAAAGCTTCCTTCAGCTCCATCGACTGTGCAGCATCGGCCATCTTCAAAAGAGCATTGAGGATTTGCTTCTCCGCGAAATAAATGTCCCTCATCGTTTCGTAGAGGGGGTCACTAAGGTGTTTTGATCCTGCCATTTTCGCGTTCCCTTTGATCGTCGTTGGGGGGTTCGACGTAGGGACATCGAAATGAGTGAGCATGTTAAGCGAACACCTCACAGACAACGATCCACTCCTGCGCCACCAACCGGTCACTAAAGACTGACCGGCACTTGGGACTCCCTAACTGGGACCACCATGGATAGTTCCTTCCAACGCCGCGACTAGGTCAGCTTGTTGACAGTGGGGCAATTTCGAAACGGCTGGTCCTGCCACTCAATCGCCAGTAGCCGTCGTGAGGCCAAGCTGCGCTAGGTTCTGAGGCAGAGCTGCCTGGCAGACAAGCGCCTTGCAATAGAGCCATCTACGCGACCCGTCTTCGCTCGGACTCCGCCTTAATCGCGGCGTCCTTTGCCATCTTTATCAAGTAGGCGACGAACGGTTGATCGCTGAGTTCGGCAAGTTTCTTGGCTGCTTCAAGATGATCGATCAGATGAGCCTGCGACATTCAAACCTCCATTTGCAAATATATATTCATGTTTGCTAACGAACCTTAACCGAGGCTTAATACGCGAGTTTCGTCCGCCACCGGACAACTAGAAGAGGCTGAAGGAGCAGCAAGCGCTGCAAGGCCACGGCATTCGCTCGGGCGATCCCGTTTTGAATGCAACAACACGTCGGACGAAGTCTAGGTGAACTGACGATATCTTCGTGCGCGAATAGCATTGGCTATCTGACGGGACTCACGCCGCACATTGTGAAAATAGCTGATTAGGCCCGGTGTCATACCAACAAACCATAGGCCCTCGTAGGCGTTGCTCTGCCGAATACTCACCCCTTCCGTTCCGTCCAAGGCGGGAATTAGGCTTCCGAGGCCCGCGCCGTATCCCGTGGCGGCAATTATGATCTCTGGATCGATGGATGTGCCGTCCGCAAGGGAAACCATGTCTCCCGAAAATCCCAAGACCTCCGACACGACTTTCGTCCGCCCGTCCCTGATCGAGCGGATTGCCCCGTCATCGACAGGAATGGCGATTTGTTCATTCGAGAGACGCGTCGCTGCACCCTTGTGGGCCGCTGGAAGTCCTGTGTCCGCCAGGCTTCCGAACGCCAAAAACTGCGTCAAGGCGATCGAAACGTCCGCGACCTTCGAGGGCAGCGCGGCGACCAAAGGTGACAATCGATGGACTGCAATTCCATGCAAACGTTTCGGTAGGATAGTCGAGCCGCTACGAACTGAGACCCACGTCTGGGCCGGACGAACCCTAGAAAGGTGGTTGAGGACGTCGAAACCGGAATTGCCTCCGCCTATGACCAGAACCCGCTTTCCCTCGTACTGCTTGGCATCACCGAATTGGGATGAGTGGATCAGCAAGCCGCGGTAGCCGTCACCCCCTTGCAAAATGGGCATGACGGGGTAGCGATCCCTGCCCGTCGCGATGACGACGTTCCGAGCCCGGACCGACGCGGCGTTGATTTGCATTGTGAAACAGTCGTCAGTTCGCCTAATGTCTGAAACCGTCACACCGTGCTCAACCGACAGATCGTGCCGTCGCGCGAACTCCTGGAGATGAACCGCTACGTCTGTCCTTCGTGGAAAGGCCGGCGTTCCACGGGGGTACTCCAAGCGCGGCAGGTGGGACACGCTCCTGTGTGTATTCAGAGACAGCTGGGGATGGCGATCGAGCCAAGTTTGACCAATCTCATCATCTTTATCGAAGATACGCGCAGCTATACCTGCGCGTTTGAGCTCGTACGCGGCGGTCAGTCCCGCGAGTCCTCCCCCGACGATCACGGCCTTCTCGATTGTGTCATCGGATTCCATGACACAACATCGCACGCCCGTGCCGAATAGCAACAGTGTTCGGCCAAAAGCGCATTTAGAATCCCCTAAAACAGTATTCGCGTTAGGTAACTCATGTTGCCTCTGGCACTGCTAGGATGCTGGCTTCCAGCGGGGGGGTTCGAGATGCCGGGTGTTCGCAGTTTCATCGATTCAGTGTTCGATCGCCGCGTGGCTAACCTTCCGAACACGCCATATCCCAACGAAGAAAAGCTCGATCTCTGTCGAAAACATGGAGATTTCTCCTTAGCTTATTCGACAGCGGTTCAGGGAAACCTGCGCCATTACGGCGATGATAGCGGATACTTGGCCTACGCCACCAAGATGGGCCACACCTTTGTCCTTGGTGATCCGGTGGCCGCCCCGATCGAAAGACGTAGATACATTGAAGGTTTTGTGAAAGCCGCAGGTCGCCCCTGTTTTGTTCAGATCGGAGCGCAGACGGCATCCGTGCTGGCTGGGCTCGGTTATCGCGTCAATCGCATGGGCGTGGACACCCGTCTCACACTTGGTACCCATGACTTCGCTGGCAAGCGAAACGAGACCGTACGTTATTCTGAGCGCTGGCTTATCAAAAAAGGCTTCTCGATAGTCGAATGCGATGGGACGAAGACCACGCAAGAGCAGATCGAAGCCGTTTCAGAAAACTGGAGATCGGGTCGAATCGTCAACCGGCGGGAAATGTGCTTCCTCAACAGGCCTTTTTTAAGTGCCCTGTCACCAGACATGCGCCGCTTTCTCATCCTTGATCCGGACAACCGTCCTGTCGCAATCCTCGATTTCGATCCGCTCTTCAGTAATGGCGCCGTGACTGGATATACCGCCGCCTTCAAGCGGAAGTTCACGGGGACGACATCCCACGCCGAAATCGGGCTGACTAAGTTCGCGGCGGACCGCTTTCGGGAGGAAGGACGCGCTGTTGTGACATTAGGCCTCTCGCCTCTTGCGGCCATCGGGCGAAGCGGATTTTTGGAAAGTGGATTTTGGAGAAGCCTGTTCAAGCGTGCTTTCGACTCCCGTGCTGTGAATACCCATATTTTCAATCTCCAAGGTCAAGCCGCCTTCAAACGAAGGTTCCACGGCGACGAGGAACCGATGTACATCGCCTTCAAACGGCGGACGCCCTTAGAGATTCTTGCTCTTCTTCGGCTTCTTAAAACCCTCTAGGGACGCCTTTTGCGAGTTCACAGCGGATGGATTAGCCATCCTGGGCGAGGCATTCGTCACCGCGCCGTCCGGTTGTTGCGTTACTTCTTCTCCCGTTGAAGCCGGTACTTCCCATCATCGGTCACGAAGCCGTCGGCAGCTGGCATCCAGCCGAAAGACGATTCCTCTCCTGCGGAGAAGGACAGATAAATCTCGGAAATCTGCCAAAAGGTAATTTTGGTCTTTCGGACAGTGGCATTGCAGTCTTTGGAGAGTTCAAGGGCGTTGGCATCGTCGTAGCCCGCCGCTGGAATATCAAGTAGGGTGACATGGCATAGCGTCTTCCCTTCTCGATCCAACAGAGCCCAAGTTCCGGAAACAGCGTTCTTGGTGGGTACTCTTTCCATTGTGCCTGGTTCGGGCACCAAGTAGACCGCCGGCTCGACCTCCAGCGGCGTGCGCCACGGTCCGCCCTCCTGTTCTTCGAAACCGAGTACGGATTTCCGAGTGGCATCGCGGAAGACAATGCCAGGTTCGGCAAAGTCCCATGCAGCAAGCATGTCATGATATGGCGGCCCGCACGGACTTTCTTCAGTTAGCGCGTATCCACCGATCGTCTTGTCCTTTGACAGTTGCACTCTGCAACCGAGCGAACCATCGGCGGAAGCGATGAGCCAGGTCCCCGTAGTCGCCTCGACGATGTCGTCGCTGACCTGCGCCAGCGCGGGTGAAGCAAAAATACTGAGTGAGGCACTGACAATTGCCAGAGAAATACCTCGGAGCCCAAACATGAAATCCCCCGTCGCCTCGTTGCGTCGATCGCAAAGTGTCACGTTAGCCCGACGCCGTACAGAGTGGACGTCTCTTCCGGGTGAGCATTGGCGGGCTAGCCAATACGATGGATTTCGAGGATGCGAGGACTTTTCCCTAAACGGGAGGTCGAAACCTCACTGTGGGACGACGTTTCTGAAACCTGACAGCTTCTGGGAGCTAGGGTTGGTATCTGCTAAACCGGACGCCCAGGACGGTGCAAAATGAATGCCTCAAAATCCGCCTCCGTCGTCGTCCGGAGCTCGGTACCCTGCCGACGAAACTCCCGCCCCGAAGAATGAGATCAACAGCTGCTGTTTCATGGGTTGCCCCATGATAGGGGGAAGAGATTGATGAGGTGCGTTGGGGATCGTGCGAACCACTAACATGGCCGTGCCTCGCCCAAAGCAGCCAACAACTCGGTTTTGGTCGTATATCCGGCCTGCAAAAGGTCGAAGAGGCGCGATGCCAAGGAGCATCCCTCCATGCTGTCCGGAGTGACGCCGTGCGTTCCACAGTACTCAGCCATGGCCTCAAATACCGGGGTCACGTCATCATTGAACGAAATCGCGCGGAATAGCTCCGACATAGATCGCCCTCCCTGTTAGAGGGGCGAGAGCTGGTACCAACTCCCAAGCGGTTGCTGCCATTGCATTCCGACCGACGATCCAACATAGGCCCATCGGTCAGCACTGCCAATTAACTTTGACATCGTCCATTAGCGGACGAACACCGCATCGGCGACCGATTGATCCGAGGCGGTCGACGGTCCACCTCCCCCTCAGCAGATCGCCGTCATTTGCCGAATATGATTTGCCACCTCAGTGGCCTTGTATGGCTTGGGAAGAAATTTTCCATCCATGTCAAACGCACTGCCCGCCAGGTCATGATGCCCAGACGTCAAAATGATCTTGATCGGCGGCCATCTGTCGCGAACGAAGGCGGCGAGCTTGAGCCCATCCATGCTGCCTGGCATATCGATGTCGGTGAACAAAGCGTGGATCGCAGGATTCGCCTGAATGATGGCAATGGCTTCGTCCGCGTTAGACGCCTCGAACACAAGGAAGCCCTCGTCCTCAAGCTCACCGGCGATCGATATCCGCAGGAGTGGCTCGTCTTCTACGACAACCACGGCGATAGGTTTAATGTTCACTGCCATTTCTTCTCTGTGAGATTACGTCGTAGGCCAACTCAACCGATTGTACGGTTGCGAACATAACTGTCCTCAAGCTGTTCGGGTTCAAGTTGTCAATAAAAATAAAGATATGTCTTTGCGTTGGAAGAATAGGTTGGGCCGCGCAGGGCATATCGCCAGAAATTCCGGTACGACGAGAAGCCGATTTGAAACATCAGTGAGTAATGAAAAAGCGCCCGCCGAATATCGGCAGGCGCTCCAGAATTGGCTGTCCGCTATCGGTTAGAGAGAGGCAGCACGTGCGATGTTGCGGATGTCGCTGCGATCAATACCGAGATCGTGGAGTTCGCGATTGGACATGCGGCCCAGTTCGGAGACCGTCTGACGATACTTGCGCCAGTTCTTCAGAGTGCGTGCTACGTTCATGACTATCCCCTTTCGTGGGCTTTCGAAACACAGCTGCCAGTCCTTGGCGCTTCGTTTGTCTCGATGGCTATTATGTAATGGAGGTCCGGCTAATTTTGCAGCGCTAAGGCGCGATCCCAGCCATGCAGAAAGCGCATAACCTGATTAAAAAGTCATCAAGTCACCGCGTTGCGTGGATCAACCATGGCAGAAGATTTGCCGCCGCTGCCGTCGTACTCTCCCATGAGAACGGCAGCGCGCTGATCGCTCCTTCTTTCAGCGAAGCCCTAGCGACTGGAAACGTGGATTGCGCCGGCGTCGCCAAAGATGCGATGGAGGGTCGGTATCTGGTCGGCTTTGACCATTACCGAGACGATGATTTCGCCGTCGAGCGCAGCATCCATTCTAGTGCCGTGGTCTACCGAGGGAGCATCGCCACCGTTTGGTATTATTCCCGAGCTATTCGAGTGGCCGCCGGCTTCCACAAAAATATCGGCGCGGTTTAGCCCCGCGTGCTGGACCATATGTTCGATAGCGAGGTCGGCACCCTCGCGAGCCTGAAAAGTTGCGGTAACGGTCTTCGTGCTCTTGTCCGACATAACGATCTCCATTCAATCTCTGTCTAAGGGCTGGCCGTCCCTAATGTTCCCTCCGGATCCGGAACGTATGTTCGCCGAACGTGTTACGGACTGATATCGACATCGGAGACATTGGACTCTCATGACTTTGGCGGGCTGGTCCAAGACAGTTGTAGTGCAAATCAGACCACGATCGGGTTTTATACCTGTTTCGAACACGCGGACCGCATTTGACCTTCTGATTTCGCGATGGCCAGTCACTTCCGGAAAGGCTTTCTGGGCCGCCCAGGAAATCTGCCTCGCAGCGATGGATCGCAGGGTGCCACACGAAGACGCGCGACTTGCATTTATCGCCGCCGCGAAGGAAGCAAACATCGCTATGGACTGAGATTGCAGCGTCACCGGGCACCAGCAAGACTGGTGAAAACAACCCGCGGACTGGAGAACATCGTGACGCTGATCGAGGTCATTAATCTGTGCCGTGAAGACTTGGCTGACGAGTCCATAGGAGTTCGCCGCAGCTGGGAGGATATGTTTCGGTACACTCTCAAACACTACCCAGAGCGAACCGACCTTGGCCAATTCAACCCGAACGATCTCGAAAAACGATTGCTGGCTTCCGGAGTGAATAGAGAAATGGTCAATGGTTACGTGATGCGATGGCGAGAGGTGATCGAGCGACATAGAAGCAGGGCCGCCGAATAACCATCAGGCCATCGCGTATTCCCAACCATCGTCAGCCAGTACTCCGCAGTCGGGGAAGGGACCACCGTTACGATCTTCCTGCCTCGTCACGCGGCTGCGGAAGCCAGTCCGGCCACCGCAAAGGCGGAACCTAGCGACTTCCAGTCCGAGAGTGGAGAGACCGTACTAGTGATTGGCGACGAGGCATTGGTCCGAATGCTGGTCGTCGATGTACTCGAGGACGCCGGCTATTGCACGTTGGATGCCGGTGACGGTCCGGAAGGATTAAAGATGCTGCGTCCGGACGTGAGGATTGAACTCCTGATCACAGACGTCGGGCTACCGAACGGAATGAACGGCCGGCGGGTCGCCGACGCGGCGTGTGAGCTTCGTCCCGAACTCAAAGTCATGTTCATGGACTGGCTATGCCGAAACCGGGGTTCTCGGGCGTGGTCATCTCGAACCCGGCATGCAGGTCACCACCAAGTCTTTCGACATAGGCACACACACGAAGCGGGTACAGGAATTGATCAAGTCCTGATCGGGGGCGAAATCTTCTTTGAACGGGCGATGGATGGGCCGCAATCGAGGGCCTATCGTCCGTCTCCATCGCGAGCGGTGTCCTGCCAGCCGACCTCGCAAACAGTCTGCGGGGCCATTGCTACCGGCCTCGAGATCGATGATGCGATCTACGACAACTGCTTTGGATCGCCCGCATCTATCAGTTCTCAGAAGCCCTGGCTCGGCTCGGGATGCTGCTGACGGTCGCCGAGACAGGGTCACTGGCCGGGAAACTGCCTTCGAGCCCCTCCTCTAATTCGTCTTCCAGTTCCGCCTCATCCTGCCGTTGGCGAGCGCTCGGAACGGCCCCGAGGCCGTTGCTGCCGGCATCAAAGTTCCCATTGCTGAGTGCATCGTAGCGATTGATACTGCCCTCGGGTGATCCCATCGCCAGCATTTCGGATAAAGATGCCGCCAGTCCCTGCTCACCCGAATTGTCGACCGCCATCTTCTGAAAAACGGCCGCCATCCCATCAAATACTCTTGCACCAGGCGCATTCGCGCCGAGGAAGGCGGCGATCTCTTCCATCTCGGCCATCCAGCGATAAGCCTTCGGATACATATCAGGAATGCTTGTCGAAAGCTTCGCCAAAAGCTGGGGCTGGCTTTCAGCCAGTTCGGACATGAGCGCCCTGTCAGCTCCGCTCTTTGCTGCAGCCAAGAGCATCGTGGTCGCCAATCCAATCAAGCCTTTGTTGATGCCCGCATAGCTCATCTTCAGGGCAGAGGCTGCACCCAAGCCGCTATCTATCAAACGAGCATCGAGACCGTATTCCACGAGGACCGGGACAACCTGCCCGGCTGCCCCGCTGACATAGAGGCGTGGGCCGTACTTGCCCGGCTCCGGCGGTCCACCGATGATACAGCCATCCAGCACGATCGTGCCGCTTTGATCGAAAGCATCAGCAACCTTGGCCACCGTCTCTGGCGACACGGCGTTGCAGTCAATAAAGACGCCGACAGACTTCTCTGCACGCGCTAGCCTGCCTATCTGTTCGGCTACAGCCAATGCCTGTGATGGCGGAACGATGGACATAATGATGTCCGACGCCAGCAGTGCTTTTAGATCAGCGTCCTTGATCCCCGAAGCCGTCGCCCGTTCTCGTGTTTGAGCCGAGCGACCTTCAAGGTGAGTGACGATCTCTGCGCCCGAGCAGAGCAGTGTCCTGGCCACAGCACTGCCCATCGCACCCATTCCAATCACTGCGATCTTCGTCACGGCATCTCTCCAGCGTTCTTGTTCATCTCGAAACTAGAGGCGCCAGAGTTTGGTGCAAGCGTGGGGAACCGGTCTTGTCAGCTAAAGGACATTCGTTTTAGGGCAAAGATCGCCGTTAGACCATGTCGCGGAACAACCTTGCGAGATTACACATTCTATTGAAAACACGAACCGTCGGATCGGATCGATCTTGGAAGCACCACCCCTGCAACGAAAACTCGCCGCGATTTTGGCCGCGGACGTCGAGGGTTACTCGCGTCTGATGCATGTCAACGAAGAGCAAACCCTTGCAATACTCACAAGCCATCGGTCAGTGGTCGATGGGCTGATTGAAAGTGCGAACGGCCAGATATTCGGAACGGCCGGCGACAGTGTCCTTGCCGAATTTCCAAGCGTCGTCCAGGCTTTCAACTGCGCGATAGCAATTCAGCTTGCCATCGGCCGCGCGAACGCCGATGAGGCGCCAGATCATCAGATGAATTTCCGCATTGGCATCAACATCGGAGACGTGATGGTCAAGGATGGAGACATTTTTGGCGATGGTGTCAACATCGCGGCGCGCCTTGAGGGCTTAGCCGAGATTGGCGGAATCTGTGTGACGAGGGGAGTTCGCGATCACCTCCGCGATCGGGTCGCGGCCAAATTCGAGGACATGGGGGAGCATAGCGTCAAAAACATTCCCCGGCCGGTTCGCGTATTTAAGGTGTTGTTTGACCCGGACTACGACCCCATGCTGTCAGTGCCGAAATCCATCGACTCGCCGTCGAAGGACGCGACAATGATCGTTGAGGGCGACGCCGCCGAGGTGGCGTTCTGGGAGTCGATCCGCGACGACGATGATGGTGCAGAGCTTCGAATCTATCTTGAGCGCTATCCAAACGGAACCTTTGCCGACCTCGCCCGGACACGCCTTGATCGTGGCCCGACGACCAGCGAGGATCCCGCAGTGGAGGTGTCGTTTTGGGAAAGCGTTCGCGACAGCGGCAATCCGGAAATGATCGAAGCTTATCTTCGACGTTATCCGACCGGGAAATTTGTAAGCCTTGCTGAGATTATTACAGGTCAGAAGTCGCAGTGAGGACAAAAGCTCGATTGCACGATGGGCAACATGCGAGGATCGATCGAGATGACGTATTATCGCTTCAAGACTTCATTACTCCTCAAAATCTAACAGATGCAGCAACCTGCATGGGATGCATGCGTTCGTACGACAGTGATCGTGAGCGACGATGGAACATCAGAGGGGTTGGCAGCATTAGGCGGAATGATGAAAACATTCCTTCTCAACTCCGTCATCTCCCTCGCGTCGGTGGGAGCAGTTCACGCTCAAGATTTATCGCGCGAGGTGATTAATAACGCTGATCTCTCATCCTTCTCGTCTGAGAATAGCAAGGAAAGCGCGCCGAACGACCAGCCCGATCCCGTGACCATTCACCTTCAGGTGTTGCTAGATCGTGCTGGCGCATCTCCGGGGGTCATTGACGGACTGGATGGCGCAAATGTTCGGAAAGCCATCTCGGGATTCGAAATGCAGCAGGGACTTCCGGTCGACGGGAAGTTGGACGCTGACGTTGTAGCGCGTCTTTCCGATGATAAGGGCGTCGTCGGGCCCTACATCATTTCCCCTGATGACGGCGACGACATCGTTGCAGAGATTCCGAAAGACTACGCCGAACAGGCAAAAATGACCCATCTAGGGTACACCAGCATCGCCGAAAAATTGGCTGAGCGTTTCCATATGGACGTCGACCTTATGTATGCGCTGAACCCGACAGCGCAATTTGTCCCTGGCGAAACGTTGTCCGTGGCCGTAATCGGCGCTCCCCGAACAGGAAACGTTAAGCGGATTGAGGCGCATCGCAAGGCAGGCGAGCTTGTTGCCTACGATGCGAACGACAAAGTCCTGGCCATATATCCCGCGACAATTGGCAGCGAGGATAATCCCTCCCCTTCAGGCAAGCACAAGGTCAACGGCGTGGCTCGCAATCCGCCATATGTCTACAATCCCAAAATCAACTTTCAGCAAGGCAAGAACAAGACGAAACTCACACTTCCGAGCGGTCCTAACAACCCGGTGGGCACCGTCTGGATCGATCTTTCAGAACCGACCTACGGCATCCACGGTACGCCAGAACCGTCACTGATCGACAAGGCCGGCTCTCACGGTTGTGTCCGGCTTACGAATTGGGACGTCGAAGAGCTGAGCAGCATGGTCAAACCTGGGGTCATTGTCGAGTTTGACCAGTAGAATGTTGCCGACGCTTATGCCGCGCCCTGGGTCACCTAGCTTAAATCGCCCTATTGTCAGCATTGAGCTGTGTTGAGTGCCTTGATAGACCGCAGCAGTCGTGGTGAAAAAAGGAGGTCAGCGATGATTGCTGACCTCCTTACCTCAGAGGGCCCTAAGGAAGGCCAGTGACGGCATAAAGAAGTATTCTCCACCCTTCATGGTGACGGCGCGGGGCATAGCGGGTGTCGTCATCAGGGAAGCGGGATTTCCCCACTCAGTCGCTCCCTCCATGTCTGGGCGTTGGCCGTCACTCGGCATCTGGCCGATAACGGGGTCGACACCGGGCGAAGGAAAGCCGGCCGGCACCCGTGGGAAACCTGGGTTATTCGCCCAGTTCTTTTGCGTGAACTCGAACTGGTTGCCGATATCGCTGTTAAAGGCCATAAACAGAAGGCCGACGTTTTTGTCCGGCTTGTTGTCAATCCGGCCGTCATTCGGATTGTCAGTCCTGACGCCATAGGTCTGGCCGCGTCGCGCCATTAGGTGCTTGCGTTCACCATCCTGATCTTCGAACCCGCCCGACCCACGTGGATTGGTTTTCCTGATATGTCCGGAAAACGGACACTTCGCGCCGTTCTTGTCGCTGAAATAGTTGAAGTTGTTGGGCACCGGAGATTCAACTCCGTCTTCGAACTGCATGGTGACGGGGGTGCCGTCCTCAAAGCGGCCGACAACTATGGCTCCCGCTATTTCGTTTTCTGCACCGAAGAGCCGATCGGCCAGCTTCTCCTCTTCCTCCTTGAAGAGCCGAACATTTTGCTCGAGTTTGCGATAAACGAAATAGCTTCCAAAATGCACGGTTGGATCGGGGGCCGCCGGATCAGCGACGATGACCTGGCCAAGCGGGAAGTCGGGGTTCCAGTTTGCGGTCCCATCTGTCCCGTTCTCCTCGCCCTCGATATCTTCTGTGAGGAAGAGCGGCTGGCTGCGTCCATCGACATAGCCGAAATGCTCGATCCCTTGGCCGTTGTTGTTGTGCAGGCCCAACCCATCCTGCGAGCCGACAATTTTGACGCCATAGGAGCTGTTGATCAGGTTGACGACTTGGTCGTGCGCAGCAACCTTCGGCTCGTTGAGCATATCTCCGATAAGGACAACGGCGTGAATGTCATCGCCAAAGTACGGGTCCCAGGTACTGGCATCGGGATCGTTTAGCTCGGACATCTGCATCCCGCTACCAAAGAGACTGTCGCCCGGTGTCTGGGTTATTCCGAGTTTGTTGTAGCCCTTCTTTGTGAGACCAACGCCGACATAGGGTGTTCCAGCCACAGGCGGCGTTGACTTGAACGCCTCGATTTCGTCCAGGTGTTGCTTGGCCGATTTCATCATCGAATTCGATAAAGTCTTGAGAAAGCTCTTCGAACCTGCTTGATCGTCGAATTGGAGAAAGAGTAGGGTCAAAAACTCCCGAACGTGAGGTTTTATGATGTTGGGTTGTAGACTATCCAGCATAGTTGCATCGTCGGGTGCTGCATTCTTCCAGGATATAGACGTGTTCAACGTTACTGACATCTTGCGCTCCTCCATTAGAGACGGCGCATGGAGGCTCTGACCATGTATTAGAGTCAACGCAACTATGATTTCTGGGTTTATATTTTCCAGTTACGTTGAGCGGGAAAGACCTAGCCCCGTTCGAGATTTAGGGGAATTTGACCTGATCTGGACCAAACTCGCGGTGTTGTCCCGGGGAACTTTCCGGCTGTCGCTCGGGGCATCGGCGCAATTCCGGACACCGATAGTGTTTAATCTACCTCCCGAGGCAGGTCTTTACGCACTTCGACCCAGTCCGCGAAATGGGGTTCGGTGTCCTCTGCCAGTTCCACGGGGCGCTTCATCTCGGGAAAATGACCTCCCTCGACATGGTCTCTCCATCGCACAACGTTGGAGACGCGTTCCACCCATGAACGCGGAGGCATGGGCAACTCCTTTGCAAAAGGCGATAGGGGGGCGGGCGTAGTGATCCGCTGGCCCGGTTGGAAAGACAAAGGATGTCCCCGGCTCTCCTTGCAAAGCCGCAATGACACTCCAGCGACCACATGGAAATCTCGGTCAGCAGTGTGTGCATACGGAACGTCTTTAGAGGTTTGGGCGTCCTCGTAATCATTATCACATTGACGATGTTTGGGCTGCGGTCTGAGCCAAATTTTTGCGCGATCCTATCTACTTTCGAAGCAACTCTTTTTGCCGAATGTTCGTCGAACGGTCCCGCAAGGAACCAATACAGGTCAACCCGCGTTTATGGAGCGCTGGCTTGTTCCTCTGCCGGCTATGTCACTCTCGCGACTCGCCCCGCCACAAGCGGGGCTTTCTTTTGAATTGCTGAAGCGTGACGACCGATGGCCGTCTCGGTCATGCCGGCCAAGTCGAGCTAGGCCGGTGCACTCCAGTGATTGGATCCACGCCGGTGATGCAGGGATTACGGTTTGCACTTGTCCCCCTCGCGATATGGGTGCGTTTCAGTTTCAAAATTCTACTAAAACGCTAGTGACTTGAGGCGGTAGCCTGGTGCATCGACAGCGAAAGCGAGGCCTCGCTAAGGACCTAGACGTGGGAACCTTCACGCGACATGTTGCATTGTCCCAATATGGGCGTGATGAGGAGAGCATGAACGATCGGACAGCCGGATATCTGATCGCAGCTGAGGTCAGTGGATTATTCTGGATCGCGGCCGACGTTGCAGCGTGGAACCTTTTTTGAACGTCACGAAGGGGCAAAGCGGCGACAGCCATTGCAAGGTTGTCAGCCACGGAGGCCGGAGGCAGCAAGTGGACATCGAAAAACTGATCTTCGACGCGAGCGCGTGGGTTCCTAACAACCCTTCCCTTCCCGTTTTGCTTTACCGTGGCGTCTTCATCACCAAGGATGGATCGGAGGAGTTTGCGAGACTGTTTGCTTCGCATGGCTGGACGGGACTGTGGCGGAACGGTGTGTTTGACTACCAGCATTATCATTCGGGCGCGCATGAGGTGCTAGGCGTCGGCAAAGGCCACGCCAAGCTGCTGATCGGCGGGCCTGATGGGAACGAAATCGACTTGAGCGCTGGAGATTGTGTTCTTCTCCCAGCCGGCACAGGCCACATGCGGATTGATGCTAGTGACGATTTTGAGGTAGTCGGCGCTTATCCCAGTGGACAAGAAGCGGACATCCAAACTTCACCGCCTTCAAAGGCAGTTTGCGCCCGGATAGCCCGCCTATATCTGCCCGAGACTGACCCCGTGCAAGGGACCAACGGTCCCGCTGTCGTCGCATGGTCACGGCTAATCTAGTTGGTTGGATGCCTGAGACTCCCTACTCCGAGGCTGTTTTCGGACCGAACGTCGCCAGATCTGGTCGGCTTGAAAGTTGCGATCGTTAGCACGTCTAAGGACTTCGATGGGTCGGCAACCCTTTGGCTTTTACGAATGCTTGACACTTGGAAGCTATCGTCCGAGAGCGCGATAGATAGTGCGTTCGCGTTTCTCTCCCTTAGGGTTCAGCATGACATCTCCCGCGATCTCTTTGTCAGCCGCGATCTTGATTTTAGCCCTTCTGGTGGCTGCAAACCCCTTTGGCCACGATCTTGTTGACCCGCAGACGACAGCAAGCATTGAGACCCACTGAAACTCCTATTTCTTATTGTCGTGGTCGACAGCTATTCAGTTGTCCGCATAGTCAATAATTCGAATTTCGAACCAATCCGTGTCCAATTTTTAGGAAGCAACGTCTCAAAATTGGTGAAGTGGCGTCTCTGCATCTCGGTCTGTGTTGCAGAATGCAGACCTTTCCAGCTGTTCGAAATTCTTGAATCTAGGAAGACTGAGCCCACAGCCGGGGCGCTCTGCCGGTCCAGCCCATATCTGGGGATTGGACCGACTTGCATAAAGGGGTAGTTCCCTGGCAGGAACCTGGAGCGAGCGCGACAAAATGAACTCGATAACTAGGACCGGCTGCACCCGTGCTCAAGCTGCGCGTAGCGCGTTAACGAGCAAACTGGGATACCTGGCTATCGCCGCGCTTGCGATGTTGGTGTGGGCAAGCGAAGAAGCCCCGCTGTCTACCGAACACCTCGCCATGAGAGACGCTGCGGTCCGTCAGAGTCTGCACTGACGGAATCGAATGGGTGTGCGGCACTGGGGCATGTCTACGCCCATCAGGCGCTAGCATCAGGGTATGCCCATCGTCGGTACTCGGTCTCCGAGAAAGCCGACGATAAGTACGTAGACATATTCAAAGGCTGGCAGTCGATTTTCATGGCATCCTACTGGACACGCTGGAGACCGAGAGGCAGACGGGATGGTCGATTTCGTCGATCTGGACGACTGCGCCCGGCGTGGCCGACGCCGGCCTCTCCGGTAACAAATCAACCATCCGCCAATCAGTCGTCGCGTTCACCTTCGTCGCCTCCAGTGGATTGAAGCAATCTGAAGACCGCGTCTTGAACCTTGTCCGGCGATGCTGCGAAATATCTCAGAAGACGCTGGCCCCGTTTGGTCATGGCCAAGTCTGTAGACTTCGGACGCAGCAGAACCTCCTCGCCCGGACCTTCGCCCGATCCCTCTTCCAAGAAATAGAGGATCGAAACCCCGAAGAGGGCGGCGACGTTGTTGAGCGTCGTGGCTGCAATGCGGTTTGCACCACGTTCATATTTTTGAACCTGTTGAAATGTGATCCCAAGATGGTCGGCTACGACTGTCTGACTTAACCCAGCAGAAAGGCGCGCGACACGGAGGCGCATTCCGATGAGGGCATCCATGTCGGTCACGCGGCGTGGGTTATGGTCTGGATTACTAACGTTAGCGATGTCGCTGCTCCCATTCGTTGAGAAAAGCCAACTCTATCAGTCGGCCCTGATTATGCGAGAGGTTTTGGTCGGTAGTCTTCGTTTTAGCCGGCTGCCAGACGTTGACAGGCGTCGGCTCCTCGTCAAGTCAGCCGACGCTCGGCCGTCCAGCGCTGCTTCCAAGCGACCTGTTGAAGGCGACGGCTGTAGCCGGCGTGATCCTTATGATGTTCACGACGAGTTCGATTGGTTCGAGATTCTTCGACCAGTGCAAAAAGCTCCGCCTGTCACCACGCAATTCCATCGCTTGGCGAGGTGCAAAATCGCGTGAACCTTCCGAGGGCGCTTGTTGCGCAGATAAGGACGGCACCCCCGCCTATCGACCCGACGCGGTTGATCAAGTCCTCGATGATGCGCGGCGTTGCCTCGGCGTTTTCGCGATGGATCATTTCAGGCCACCTGACTGAACCCGCACGCAGCTACGGCCACGTGCGGAAAGATCGACTGGCCGGCGCTTCGTTCGCTCCGGTCCCGATGCCTTGGCGGTCACTTCGTTGAGGAAATGCCGGAAGCAAAGACATGCGGCCATCAAACTGGCCTAGACAAAAAAAGCCCGTCGCATTCCGGTGCGACGGGCTTTTGGCATATAGGGGTTTCGATCATCTTATTCTACTGCCCCGACCTAGTGATGAATAAAGAGATCCGCGGTTAATGCAATTCAGCCAAAAGGCGTAGCGAGTGCAGAATAAATCCCACCCCCTATCTGTGCCTCACTTAGTTCGAGGCTGCGCGGTTCACTCGGTGGCCAGCGTTCTGTGTAGCGTCCACCGTATTGGCGGTGTCTTTGCCCATGCCGCGGATTGTGTTGCCGCAGCTAGAGAGCGCCACAGTCAACAGCGTTGCAGCGGCAATTGCAGTTATGATTTTCATGTGAGGTTTCCTTTGCGCCTAAGGAAACACTAACTTCGCAAACCGCTCGAAGTTCCCGATCGGCCGTCTTTTACCAGCTTAAGAAGTTCACGATAAGTCCGCATTTCGAAGCGCGATGGTGACGCCATCAGTAAGCGCGACACCGGGACATTCATTTTGGAACTGTTGGACTGCCTTTGCGATGCCGGCTCCAACAGATCTTGCAGACAATACCGCAAGTTTATGGACATATCGCTCGACGCCCTCGTGGGTGAAGACGACTTCGAGAATGGTCGTGTTCTGTCGGATATTGCGTATCACGTTCATTTACTCGGTTAGCGCAAAAAGAAGGCCGCACTCATTGGGGAGCGCGGCCGATAGATACCAGCTACTTCCTGGGGGAAAGTGCACAAAGGATGCTCGGCTTTGGTTAATTTTGAATTAACCGTTCCAGCCCATGGCGCGGCACTGCTTCTCCGCTACTTGTCGAGCGTCATCGAGGCTGTTGTACTTCCCCTGCAGTTCATACCGTCGCCCGTTGAACGAAAAGTAGGCACTCTTATCGATCCTGTTAAACGTCACCATCGGCGCCTGCTCTTTATCGCTCATGTGGGTCTTCCATTCTGTTGGTGGCGATAAACCCGCATCGTACCCGTCTGGTTCCAGTACTTCCTCTATCAAGACGCGTTTTCCGGTAGTTAATGTGTTTCGGGGTTGAATAGGCTGTGACCGGCCAAGAACACAATTTACTTGTCCAATTGCCTTACGCATATTGATGGCAATCATTTCGATCGGCGTGTTGAGCGGGATCATCAGCATTGCGGTCGTCCTCTGGCTTACAGAGCCATGCCGAGCAGGAGGCAGGCTACGGGCGATAGGTCCAGATTGAAAGCGAACGCGGCAAACCGGAGCAAGCCGAAATGATTGCCACCGCCGTGAGGTTGCAGCGTCTTTGGCAGGTCACCTGGTCCTCTTTCCGGCCAACGGACTTCGATGGAGATCGTCGCCCGAGCGCCGTAGCCGCCGCTGTCGGAAAGCTCTCAGACTTTCCTTTTCATTGGGCAATGATCGCAGTGTCGACCATACCCCGATCCGAGAACATCAAGATTATTCAGCCGGCGACTCCGACCGCAGAGCGCTACCAACTGGTTGTACCAGCTCATTTCGCAAAAGGCCCTTCAAACTGAATAACGGTGCCAGCGGAAATCTCAGGAGAGCGAAGGCTTCAACAATGCGTCGAGGTTGTTCCTTTATGAACTCGACTGCGAGAAGACTCTCTTCTCTTCGTTTTACGGCACAACCGATGGAGTACTCGAAGTTGCCAATCACGATGTAAAAGTGTTCAGCTATTTCTGCAGAGACGCTGATTAGCGCTCCTCCCTGCGAGACCTCCAACATAACGGCACGACACGATGAAATCGGCTGCTTGAGCGTTTTTTTGTAAGCAAGCCGCACAGCGGCTTTGCATTTGAAGCGCTTGTGTTTTCTGGCATCTACTGGAGCAATCTTTGTTAAGTAATGCCTGTTCATGTCCAGAATCCAATTCATTTATGGACAGATACTGGTAACGCACGTGCAGGTGCATCCATTGCTTCGCTCCCCATCCGTGCCAGGTTAATTGTGAAGCTTTCTGCGTCGGTTGGGATTCCGAATAGGTAGCCTTGGCCGACCCGACAGCCCATTTCGCCAAGCGTTGCACGCTGTACTTCCGTCTCCACGCCCTCCGCGACCACCGTCAGGCCAAGGGCGCGTCCCAGCTCGATGACAGCGCGGACGATCACCCGCCTGGCGGGTCTGGTTGCGAGTTCGCTGACAAACGTTCGGTCTATCTTGATTTCGGTAACTGGGAACGTCTCAAGGGAGCGCAGGTTCGAATAGCCAGTGCCAAAGTCGTCAACTGAGAGACCGACTCCAATCTGTCGCAGCTGCTGGAATGCGTCCATGACGCCGGGCGTATCGCTAAAGAACATGCTTTCGGTAATCTCGAGGGTCAGCCACTCCGGTTCAGCACCGGTCAGATCCAGGACGCGGTTCAGCATTTCAGCCATGTCATGCTGGAGAAATTCCCCGGCCGACACGTTCACGGAAAAGCGAAGTGCCTTGTCGCGGTGCGCGTTGATCCGCCGGGCGAACGTCGCAACGGTGGTCAGGCTGCGTTCGGTCAGATCAAGTAACAGACCTGATCGCTCAGCGGTCTCAATGAAGCCGCCGGGGAGTTGGCTGCCGAACAGGGGATGGTTCCAGCGAATCAAGGCTTCCGCGCCGAGCCACTCACCGGTGATTAGGTCTACCTGGGGCTGGAAGTGATACACGAATTCGTCGTTCGCGACCGCGACCTTCAACTCGCGTGTCATCCTGACGCGTCGGCTGGCTTGCTCGTGGTCGGACTCGCGAAACCGCCGCGGACCACCCAACGGATCAGATTTGGCTGCCCGAAGGGCAGTACCGGCGTTCCGGATCAATGAAATGGCACTGCCCACTGGCCTGCCTACGGCATATCCGATGGAGAAGCGCAGTGAGACACTGGCACCTGCCACCACGAAGTCCGCTGCGAGCGAAGCGGAAACCAGCTTTACCGTCGGGTCTGCACTTGGTTCATCCTGGAGCTCGAAGGCGAGGGCGAACTCGTTCGCGCCCATCCGACCCACTAGTGCGGCGCCCATGTCACGCAGCCGCCGCCCGGTTTCACAGAGCAGAGCATCCCCGACGTCGAAACCGTATCCGGTGTTGAGATCATGAAAGCTGACAACATCCAGCTTCACAACCAGAAGGATCGTCTCGGCATTGGTTGCGAAGCGTCCCTCGGCAGCTTGGATAAATGATTGACGGTTCAAGCAGCCCGTGGTCCCGTCGAGGTTTGCGACACGATCCAGCGCTATATGCGCTTGGCGAAGCGCTGATACATCGCGCAGTATTCCGACGTAGAACAGTTCGTCCCCAACCCAGGCGGGCCTAAGACTAAGACTATTCCAGAAGGCCGAACCGTCCTTTCGATAGTTTTGCAACGTTTCGTCCACTGGCTCGGCCGCCCCGATCGCAGCGCGAATGCGAGCGATCTCGGGTTGCTCACGCTCATTGCCTTGCAGGTAGCGGCAGTCTTTGCCGATAACCTCGGTTCGAGAGTATCCAGTCAGATGTTCGAAGGCCCTGTTTACGTAGAGCAACGGCGAATTGGCACCTAAACGCTTTGCGATGGCGATCCCGTCCGTCATTTCCTCGACAAGTGTCGGAAGAATGGACCTGACGGCGTCAGCGCTCAGAGGCCCATTGTCGGCCGTGCCCCGCGCACGCCTCATGAAGTCCGGCTGTTTGAGTTTCTCAACTTCTTCCATGACAGAAACATGGACTGTGACCCGAGGCGGGGCAACGTGCAGCCGGGGCCGTCTCAGGACAACCATCAACCGCTTTCGGACAAACTCGGTCTTGCACCTTCGCCAGACGTCCGGAGGCGATCCCTGTGGTCAGACGGTGTCAATCCGACACTCAAAACGAAGGCGAGCGCATCGCTTGTTGCAATCCAAAACCACTTCTTTCTGCGATCGATATGATTGACAGCCGGCTCTTCAAAAAGAGAGCCCGCGACGTCAATCTGACATAGACGGATGTCCACAGCGCGACACCATCGCAATCGAAATTGCGGCGTTGCGCCAAAACCTCCCACGGCGGCTGTTTACCGAGATTTACTGGTAAAATCCCAGGCTCGAGCTCCCACTCGATGCCGTGGCACCACGACGGGTCCGAACGGCGTGGCATGAAGGCTTTCAGTCGCACCGCGGCTCATTCGGCAGACATATTCATCGGCAGGGTTTTCCGGTGGTAGATCGCCAACGCGCGAACCACGGGGTCCCCGGGACTAGAACAGTAACGCCGATCGGAGATCGCGCCGATTGGCGGGACGAAACATCAGGTGACGTCGAAGCAAAACGTCCTCGCGACAGCCTGCATGCGTTGTAACGCTCCAAGCTTCTTATGGCCGTCCGAATATAGCTATCGACTGTGCGCCGACAGCTTCGTCCAGTGGGGGTCTTGCCCCTGCGCACCACTCAAAGCACTTCCGTTCGCGTCGGCTGGGTGGGATGCCACTCGCGCGATCAGGGTTGGCAGACCCTTGAGAGCGTTGAGAAGCTTCGTCACGTGTATCAAAGTGACTTCACCTCCAATACCCTTTCGGCGAAGCCCCAAGCGGTGACGACAAAAGAGGATTGTTTGTGATCCGAATTGTGTAGCGTGGACGCGAAGGTT
Source organism: Rhizobium sp. 01L410 (assembly GCF_056400165.1). Taxonomy (NCBI): domain Bacteria; kingdom Pseudomonadati; phylum Pseudomonadota; class Alphaproteobacteria; order Hyphomicrobiales; family Rhizobiaceae; genus Rhizobium; species Rhizobium sp. 01L410. The sequence continues at coordinate 19,639 of NZ_JBFTST010000017.1, read as the reverse complement.
GCTGGGATGGCGAAGTTGCGGAGCAACTAGCACGAGCGGGCGCAGCCCGGCGGGGCCTCTTTTTAGTGCCGAACATTTGCCTGCCGCCGCTCACGGACACCACGCACTTGAGGAAATGGACGCAAGGCCCGGCGCGCGCTTTATAAAGTCCACCTGTTGGAGCTTCTCAATGTCTGCCATGACATAAACATTGACTCCGACCCCAGCTGGGGCAACCCGCAGCCGAGGCGGTTCCAGGACAACCATCAGCCGTTTTCGGACAAACTCGATCTTGCTCCTTCGCCAGACGTTCGGAAGCGATCGCGGTAATCAGACGGCGTCACTCCGACATGCGATAGGAAGGCGCGGCGCATCGCACTTGCCGATCCAAAACCGCATCTTTCTGCGATCAACGTGATCGACAGCCGGCTCCCTTCTAAGAGGAAGCGTGCGACTTCGATACGCGTCAGGTCGACATAGTCGGATGGCGTTATCCCAACCTCCTGCGAAAAGACGCGCGTGAAGTTCCGTGCGCTCATCGCCGCGATTTTCGCCAAGGCGGTGACCGAAAGGTCCGCTGTAGCATGGTTCAGAATGTATTCCTGGACTTTGTGTAGACGGCTGCGGTCGCTTGCCTGCGCCGCCAGATGCACGCTGAACTGCGATTGGTCACCTGGTCGCTTCAGGAACACGACAAGCCGCCGGGCAACATAAAGCGCCACCTCGCGGCCGAGGTCCTCTTCCACGAGAGAAAGCCCGAGATCGATTGCGGCGCTGGTCCCGGCCGACGTGATCATCGCACCGTCTCGGACAAAAACACGATCGCTTTCCACCTGCGCCTCAGGGAAGCGCTCGCCAAGCAAGGACGCGAACTGCCAGTGAGTGGTGACACGTCGGCCTGCGAGTAAACCGGCTTCGCCGAGCAGGAATGCCCCTGTGCATACGGAGCCGTAGCGCCGGGTCTCGGGGACGGTATTGGTCAACCAGTCGATAACCTGTCTGCCCGGGGAACGGGGAACGCCGGCGCTCCCGGCTACGAGCAACGTGTCTGGGTCACCTGGATACGCATCGAAAGTGCAATCGGGCAGAACCCTGAGCCCTGATGCGCAACGGATCGAGCCAGCTTCTTCTGCTGTGACGGCAACGTCATAGAAGTTCTTGCCAACACGGGCGTTTGCTTCGGCGAACACGTCCATGAGCCCGGCAAGTTCCAGTGAATGCACGTCCCTGGGCACGAAAATGACAATCCGCATGGGGATATCTTTCGCAGCGCGAGGACTCAAATCTCTCGACGAGCATTTTTGCGTCGACGCCGGTCCTGGCCAACGACAGTCGCACAGTGCCGCCAGGTCGTCAAAGTCAAACGCATCGAGTGATTGCCAACGGAGAGACGGTCCATCTCTGACATTTGCGAGGAAGAGGTCCACAATGGCCGACTGCGGTCTTCCCTTCGCGCCAATTGCGGTCATTGAGCATGATGTTTTCAATGGCCGCTGCCGACCCTTGAATCACTTTGGCTGATTGAAGGAATTCGTTTACATTTGGGGCAACTCGCGCCGGCCGGCGGCCTTTCGCGCCTCGCAGCCAACTGACCGGCCTCCATCGCAATTTGACAGCTTCCGACTTTGCCTGATTGGAGGAGCTTGAAGATCTCTTTTGAGGGAAGCGCGCATATCGAAAGAAGACCTGCTCTTTCAACGACGGACGCTCTGGCAGCTAGTCCACCGGCGCGCCGGCGTGGCGGCGCCACCTACGCCGACTGTCGAAGCCGCCAGATCAATAGTTGAGCTTCGGGTACCAGTCCGTGCCGCGTCCGGCCGGCGTCATGTCCAGTATATTCCAGAGGGGTGCGATATCGACAGCGCCTCGCGGATCCTGCCCGGGATCAGCGGCATCGGCAGGCATCTCGCCGTTGTAAAAAACGCGAACCGTGTTTCCGTCCTTCTGGTAAACGGTGAATGCCGGGTACTCATAGCCCTTGTCGTCGAGCAGTCCGAGGTCTCTGGCATAATCGTCGCCGACGGTCTCTATGAAATCGAGGTCGTGCCAGCCGCGCTCCATCGCAAACGCCCGCTGCCTCTCGACCGGGCTGCGCCCAAGGATCTTGAACGCAACCCGTTGCTTCACGTCGGCGCCGTTCCCATTCGCGCCGCCTAGGAAGTTCGTGCACATGGGGCAAGGCCTCTCGCGCTGCGGACCGAACATCCAAAAATAGGTCACCAAGGTGTGATGCTTTCCGAACAGGTCGGCCAAAGCCAGCTCGCGGCCATTTTCGTCCTTGAAACGATAGTCTTTCTCGACGACAGGGCCAGGAGGAAGCCGCATGCGCTGTTCTGCCAGTTTGGTAAGATATCGCCGGGCTTCGATCTCTTCCGCAAGGAGAGCCGTTCTCGCCGCGGCGTATTCGGCGGTTTCGTTCGGAAATCTGCTGACGCGCTTCGCTGCCAGTTCCGTTGCGGACCTTAACTCGCTCATATCATGTCTCTCCCTTGCTCCGCTTATTCACGTGACATGATAACTAGACGTATGAAGGGGGCCGTTGCCGACAAGGTCGATCCGATTTTTTCGACCGTTATTGACGGCCGCCTGTCATTCGTCGATGCCAAGCCGCATAAGACGTCGTCTTTGCCATGTGACGATTGAGATCAGGCGTGCCGTCATCCCACCACACCGGCCCCCGCTCGCCGAGCGCAATCTTCGCAGCATCGATCGCCTTGCGCACCGCACGCAGCCGCATATCGTCGTCGCCGGCTTCCTTTACCGCCCTTCGAGCAGCCATCAGCTCCGCCACCAAGCGAGTGCGCGTTTCTTCGGGAAGGCTTGGGTTCGTCTTTCGCCAGAGCCGGCCGCGCACAATGATGTATCGGCCGTCAGGTGTCTGTAGAGGTGTGTTCTGCGCTGCCATCAGCCGTGCACCAGGGCTGCCAAATCAAGCTCGATCATGACGGGCGCATGATCGCTCGTGTGTTCCCAGCCCCGAGGCTTCCTGCGCACTTCTGCCGATTGGAGTGACGAGGCGATGGCCGGGCTGAGCAGGAAGTGGTCGATCCGCAAGCCGGCGTCGCGCTCGAACGAGTTCCTCCAGTATTTCCAGAAGGTGTAGATGCGCTCGTGCGGATGCAGATGCCGGACGGCATCGGTCCACCCCTGTGCTACGAGATCCGCATAGGCCCGGCGGACTTCCGGCCGGAACAGCGCGTCGTCCAGCCACCGCTCCGGCTTGTAGACGTCGATATCCGCCGGCATGACGTTGTAGTCACCGGCCAGCACGACTGGCACCTCCAGTTCGAGCAGCTCCGCGGCGTATTCCTGAAGTCGTCGAAACCACGCGAGTTTGTAGTCCCACTTTGGGCCGGGGGCGGGATTCCCGTTCGGCAGATAGAGCGCCCCGATGAGGATGCCGTCGACGGCGGCTTCGATATAGCGGCTGTGCGCGTCGCTCGGATCGCCGGGCAGCCCCTTTCTGGTAAGATGGGGCTTCTGACCTCGCGTCAGGATCGCGACGCCATTCCAGCTCTTCTGCCCGTTCCAAACCGCGCCGTACCCGGCTTTCTCAAGCTCCTCTCGTGGGAATTTATCATCGGCGGTCTTCAGTTCCTGAAGGCAGACAACGTCGGGCCTGTCCTCCTTCAGCCATTTTAGGAGGACAGGCAATCGGCCCAAGACGCCGTTCACATTGTACGTGGCAATTTTCAAAAAATCCCCCGATAGAGCGTTTGAGTCTGTCCGGTGAACCATCGGCAGATCGTCGACCAGTGCCGACTATAGTCTCATCGAGTGGGTCGGCTTCGTCAGCGCGTCGCCCCGAATACGAAGGCGAGCGCAGCAACGATTGCGACCGCCGCGATCGGACGCTCGCGGATCCGCGTCTCGATGTCCTGCACGTAACCGCGGACTTCGGACTTGGCGAGCGACGTGGCTCCCGATGCGATTTCGCTTGCGGTGTCGCCCAGGCGGTCAACGTCCCGTCCAAGAGCGCGAACGCCATCTCTCCCGGCGCGGACACCGTCGAACGCAGGACGACCTCCGCCCGTCGATTGGAGCGCCTGGTCGACCAGCGCATAGTCATCCTCACCTTCCGGCTTCTGCTTTACGCGGTCGGCAGCGTCAGTGTCTGTTCGACCGGAGGGCACGGTGGTGTGCGTGGCGGAAACCGGATCCGACGCGGGGAACGTGTCTTCAAGCCCAGTCTCGAGATCGCCCTTCGAAGCTCGTTTGCGCTGGGCTGCCTGCTCGATTTCCATCGACCGTACCGCGGGGGAATTTTTAGGGTCTGGCATTTCCGTTCTCCTTTGTGGGGAAGGAAGTCCGGCGTCGTCCCTAAGTTCCATCGCGCCTAACAAACTTTATCTCATCGTTGACCTGGTGGCGCTAAACCAGTCCTTCGCCGCCGATCCTGCATACGCACAGACGACACGAACCAGCAGACCTATCATTTCCTAACACCCGACCACCAAGGCGTCCGGTCCGGGGGGCGAGCTACGTGTTCGAAACGGAACAGGGCCGCGTTGGAAGAGGCGCGAACGCCACTTGGGAGATGGCGGCCGGGCGTCTTCCGACCGCCGACTTCGACACGATCTCCGTCGGGGTTTGAGCAGAGCACACCAGTTTGCGCCCGCAGATTCTCGACGAGATAGACAAAGCAAACAATACCCAGCTCTAGTAGCGAGGCGCATGAAGGCGAAACGAGGAGAGCCCAACAATGACGTTTGACCTTCAGGGCAGGTCAGTTCCCCAAAATCGGCCGCACACCACGAGGTAACGCGCGTCCGGCGTTATAAAGGCCCGATCTCGTTGACGCTGCTGTTACCGGCTGCCCGGCAGGCTCTGGGGCTGATCAAGATCATCGATCGAATGGCTCTGGCTCATTCCGTCTTCCACCGGCCGGTCGCCTTCGCAAGCGTCTCACGGATGACCGTTGGGAGGTAGTCGAAATGTTCGTCCACCACCTCGCACGAGCGAACCTTGGGTGAAGCTGGACCGGCCCCTCCTCAGATATTGGCCGATGTCCGCGGAGGCGATGGTCGCCGCATCGGACTGGAATACCCCATCTTTCGAACCACCCGCCTGTTGGTCGCAGTCCGTGTTCCAGCCGTCCAACCACCGGAGATCCGCGAGCTACTCTCGCGACTTGCCCCCAGCGCGGAGAGTCGTTTTTCGCGAAAAGCGAAAACGGCTCGCCGTCATTTGAACGGGAGAGATAATCATCCTGCAGTGCAGCTGTGCAGGCGTAATCCATATTGGCAAATTGTGAGAAAATGCGACCTTCAGCATGCTCAGACAATGGAAACGCTGCCGTCTCGCCTACGATTATCTTGGATCGTCGCCATCATGCTCTTCACCTTCGCTGGGATGTGGATGATCGATGAGTTCTTCATCAACGTCGAGCAAGAGGTTGAATATCTGCAAGACGAGGAGTGAGCAGGAACCTGTTTTGGCTGTTGTCACGCTTGCGTCACGCGACGCCGCTCACCTTTTGTGATTACTTCTCCGCGCGCTGATGCGACCTGGCGGACCACCCGGAAGCATTGCGTGGCGCGCATCTTTATGTCGTGGCGAGTCCTTTTAGATCATTCGCTCGCGCGATGCTGGAACGAACTCCTTTTTCCGGCCCTTTGTCATCAGGCTCCCGGAGGAGGACATTTGATGGTATGGCTGATTGGAATTTCGATTGGGCTATTGTTGCCCTGGATTATTCGTTGGAAGGCGCTTCTGAACGCTTTCTTTTTTAACGGACCAAGTTCAGGGTTCGCGCTCTGGGGGTTGATCAGCATCATCACGATCCCGATTTCGACTGTTGCAGCCGTCTTCGCCCGCGAAATGCTTTGATGGAACAGCGCACGGGCGTTGAGATGAATCGCACCGCCATCACGGAACATTTGCCTTGGGAGTTGATTATAGCGCGCGAACAGAACCCATTTGCGAGATACACATGAAGTTAAGTGAGCTGACTGAAATCTATCGCCGCGGCGGGCGTAAAGAGCTTATCAGCGCCATGGAAGAATTCTCGCAAGCTGAAAAGGCCCAAATGCTTGAGGACATAGGATTGGCGCCGCGCATCGGCCCTGGGCGAGCTCAGGAGAAAAACGGGCCGGCGGTGGACGTGCAGCCCGGTGAAGACGAGAGTTACTGATTTTGTCGCCCCGGGCTTTCGTCTCCGGCATGGTATCTTCAGAAATGATTGGGGACGCTAGGACGTCTTGCGAATTTTCACACCCATAAGCCGATGATATTCATCCTCCGCTGCTCCGTAGGAGCCCCTGGCTTCGTCCATCAGGCCAAGCCGGTTGACGACAATAATCTTGCCGCGATTGGCGCGGATGAACCCCTTGCCCTCCAGGATATGAACCGCAACCGTAACCCCGGGGCGCCGCACGCCGAGCATGATCGCCAGAAATTCATGGGTTAGCGAAATCGCGTTGCCATCCATCCTGTCGTGAACCATGAGAAGCCAGCGCGCGAGACGCTCCTCAAGCTTGGCATGGGCGTTGGCAAGGACGGTCGAGGACATTTGCGCCAGAAATGCCTGAATGTAGGCAAGCAGTTTACCGCGCAGCGTTGCACTAGTATCGATCACCTGCTGTAGCTTTGTGGTCGCGATACGATACCCAGTACCTGATACCTGCATGAAGGTCGTATTCGGCGATTGCTCGCCACCAAGCACAATCGCAGCACCGGTCATGCCTTCACGCCCGGCAATCCCCACGTCTATATCCCGCCCGCCCGGTAGTCTGGCGACGATCTACGCCAGTCCTGATTCCAAAAAGACGACGTAATCGACCGGCGCGTGGGCTTTTTCGATCTGATAGGGAATGTCCAGCGTCACGAATTCGAGATGGGGAGCGAGAAGCGTGAGGTCGCTTGTGTCGAGGCTTTTTAGCAATTCGTTCCGGTATTGACGCTCGTCAGTCGGCATTCTCGTCCCCACAGCGTTCGGAGTGAATCCGACTCGATGCAAGGGAACCTAATGACTTGAAAATACAGAACAACCGACTGTCTTTTACCGTACAAAGAGCAATGCTTAAGGAGGCGACATGGACCGCCTGCCCTCGCCCTCATGTCTGAAAGCTCGCGCTCCAGCCGCTGCTGCGCCTGCCCGCTGGAACAATTAATCTCTCCCAATGTTTCAGATGATAAAACGGAGAACATCGAAATGCACAGAACCATCAAGTTCATACTGATCGGGCTCGCTGCAATGAGCGGCCTGACGGTTGCTCCGGTTATCGCCGGGGCGCAGGACATGGAATTGCGGGTCGGACCTGGCGGTGTCGGGATTTATGACCCTAATCGTGACGATGACCGATATGATCGCAGACGAGACCGAGGATGCGATCCGGACGACGCGCTTGACATTGCCCGTGGTGAGGGCCTTCGTCGTGCGCAGATCCTGCGCGTCACGCCCCGAAGCATCGTCATTCAGGGGTATACCCGTCGCGGCCCGGAGCGCATGCAGTTTGCCAACCGTCGCGGATGCCCGGAGATCACCCGGCGGTAAGGGAACGAAAGCTAGGCATGAGCGCTGCGATGCTCTTGGAACTGCGTCTTTCAGTCAGCGCTCTCTCCCCTATTGCAGGCTCCGGTTTTTGCTGGGGCTTTCTCTCTAGAAAGAAATTGAGAGCACCGTAAGGCGCTGTGCGATCCCCGGTCGTTCATTAAGTGGCCGCTGCGATTTCCTGATATGTTCTTTGCCATTCATTTCCACAAGTAAATCGTTCGCTGATCACTGGGTTTTCGACGTTACCGTCGAGGACGGCAAGCTGAGGGCGATCATGGAATACATTGATGCAAAGGCGCGCCCGCGCATCAGCCTGGTGGTCTTGCGTGGAAAGCGACTGGCGCAAGCAGCTGGTCAAGATCGGGCGTCGAAGAACAAGCGCGGCTATCACAGTCTGCGAGGCTAAGGATGTGGGTTGTCCGCCGCCGAGATTGGGGCACGTCCAGCTCTATTATGGCATTCGGCAAAGGACGGGCCGCCGCCCGCTCTCAATCCCAACGAACACCCAGCGACTGACAGCGGGGAACATCCTGGCGGCCAAACTGTTCCTGCATGACACGAACATGGAGGAACTGAAATGTCTGAAGACCTAAAGGTTGGGTTCACTGGGACACCGTCAGAACCTGCTACCGGCGTCCGTAAGGTCGCCAGTGGCGCACTGGATGCGGTGAAGCGGGAGACGAGCGCCGTCGCGGCGGGCGCGGTCGATCACCCGCACACAGCCACCAGTCTCTTCGTCGGCGTGGGCGCACTGGCATTCGTGGTTGGTTACGTGTTTGGCCGTGGGTCTGGGAATGACAGCTCCTCTTGGCGATAGCCGAGCTGGTAGGCTGCACCGTCTCGCCAGGTTCGGGAGTCGCGGGGTAAGGTCAAATCCCTTTCGCAAACATTGCAACAATGAGCCTCACCCGCTCGACGCGGTGCGAGGCCCTTATGCGACCGTGGCGTTCAAGCTCTGCCAATCCGTGCAAAGCTGCCCAGAAATATTCTGTCGCGACCTCGGGGTCAGAGCAAAACGGTTCCACGACGACCATCATAGCGCCAAATGTATCTCGCAGCACTTTGGGCGTATCGGACTTGGCGAATTGAAGGCCACTCGGCAGGACGAACATGGCTTCGTACAGAGCTGGCCTTTCGAAAGCGAATACGAGATAGGCCGTCGCAACGTCTCGGAGTGCGTCTATCGGAGGTGCGCCGTCGCGGACAGAGGCCCGCAACGCGGGGCCTAGCTCCGCAAAGCCCTCGAGCGCGACCGCGCCGACGATCGCGTCGCGATTTTCAAAATGGGCGTACAGGACCGGCTGACTGTATTCGATCTCTTGTGCAAGGCGTCGTACGGTGACGGAAGCCCAACCATCACGTTGTGCCAGCGTTCGCGCCGCGGCGACGATCCGCTGTTCCCGTTCCAGTCTCTCACGCTCTTTTCGCTCGCTGATACCCATTCTTTCACCTTCGATCCATGCAGGAAAGACTTTAGCGACCCTAATTAATCAGGGCAATGGTTGACAATCTAGCATCGCTATATTTAAGTTCATCGCTATCGTAACTGGGCGATTGAACCGAAGGGTCTTTCCGAATGTCCTACCTCATATCGTTTTCACTGGGCGATGCGGCGACGCTCGCGGCCGCTGCGGCATTTCTCGTGGGCAGCATCGTCAACGCCACCGCCCTTAAGACAATCCGCGATGAATTCGTCCGGTACGGATTTCCATGGTGGTGGTGCTGGGTTACCGCTTTGCTGGAATTCACGACAGCCATTCTCCTCGTCTTCCGTCCGACATTTGCGATCGGCGCTGCGCTAGGATTTTGTATCATGATCGCCGCAATCTTTGCTGTCGTCCGAGCTCGTGACTTCCGTCACACCCTGGCGCCGGCAGTCTTCCTACTTCTGCTCATGATCGCGATTACTGTCCAGGTCGCATAGCCTCGGCGACAAGCCCTTAACCTCAACCACCATCAAACAGAAACACTTCGAAACCGCGCCGACTCCCGTCGGCGAGGTGCAAAAAACACGGCTAAAGGAGCCAGCCATGACCATCCACTCACTTTCAAATAGCGTCGTCGTCTATCATTCCGGGTACGGCCATACCCACCGCATGGCTGAGGTGGTCGCCAAGGGAGCCGGAGCAGCGCTCCACGCCATTGATGCCGAGGGTAACTTGTCAGAAGACGGATGGGCGGCGCTCGATGCTGCCGATGCCATCATTTTCGGCGCACCGACCTACATGGGCGGACCAAGCTGGCAGTTTAAGAGATTCGCCGATGCATCTTCGAAGCCATGGTTCTCCGCAAAATGGCAGGATAAGGTTTTCGGTGGATTCACGAACAGCGCCAGCCTCAACGGTGACAAGCTAAACACGCTGCAATACTTCGTTCTTCTGGCGGGGCAACACGGTGGCCTATGGGTCAGCCTGGGTATCAAGCCATCAAACACCAGGGCGTCGCTACGAGACGATGTAAATCGGATGGGATCGTATATCGGCCCGATGGCGCAATCCGACGCCGACGCGCCCCCCGAGGAGATGTCGGTCGGCGACCTCGAAACCGCACGTCTATACGGGGCGCGAGTTGCTGGGATTGCGCGCCAGCATATGTCCACTCGATGAGCTCGACCGAGAAAGTTGGCAAAGCTCCGTACCCTTCCGCGCTATCCGCGGTAGGGTTTTAAGCAGCCACTCCCAAGGCCACTTGGGCGACGCCCGACGGCCTATCTCAACGACCGAGGTGGCTTAGCCCTTGGCCGCCTTGTCGTAGCGAACAGACGCAGCCTCGATGTGAGGCCCATTTTCGAGCGACCATGCGCAAAGCGCTTCGAACGGCTCGCGGAGCGAATGGCCAAGCGGCGTAATCGCATACTCGACGCCGATCGGTTGCGTTGGCAATACGGTCCTTGTCACAAGGCCGTTCCGCTCGAGCCGCTTCAATGCATCGGCAAGCGCCTTGTGGGTGATTCCGTTCAGACGCCGTTTGATCTCGTTGAAACGCGAAGGTTTCGGGCAGATCACAGTGAGGATCAAGATTGTCCACTTGTCGGCGATCTTGTCGAGAACAGGACGCACGACGGTCATGTTGTCGAGAGCGCACTGAGAAAGGGTTTCGAGGTCGGTATACTGGTCCATATCTAAGCTACTCAAGGTGCGTAATTGATATCAGATTTACGACGTATATCATCTTCGGACCATCAATAGGAAGGAAGTAGAATGGCCCGTATGCAGGACAAAATTGCGCTCGTCGTAGGTGGCGCAAAGGGAATTGGCTTGGCGATCTCGAACCGGCTGGCTGCCGAGGGGGCGACCGTCTTCATCACCAGCCGTCGCATCGACGATGTCGAAAAGGCTGCCGCCGAAATCGGGGATAAGGTGGTCGGCATCGCGGCAGACGCAAGTTCCCCAGATGACATGATAAACGTCGTGACCCAAGTTCAGCAGGCGCATGGACGTATCGATGCGCTCGTCCTAAACGCCGGAATTTCAGAGCCCGCCCAAATTAGCGAGGAAACGGTTGAACATTTCGACCGTCACTTCGACGTCAACGTACGAGGAACGGTTTTCGCTTTACAGGCAGCTTTGCCGGCAATGCAAGAAGGGAGCTCAGCCGTGCTCATAGGTTCAATCGCGGATGTCGCTGGCATCCCGGCCTACGGCACGTACGCCGCGACAAAAGCTGCGCTTCGATCCTATGCGAGGACATGGACGGCCGAACTGGCCAGCAGGGGTATACGGGTAAATGTCGTCGCTCCTGGGCCTACTGATACTGAGATGATGGCAGCGGTGCCTGAGGACGTCCGCGAGGCCTTGATCGCGCCCATACCCTTGGGAAGGATGGCACGTCCAGCTGAAGTTGCAGCGGCAACGCTGTTCTTGCTGAGCGACGAGGCGAGCTATATCGCCGGCGCTGAGCTGTGTGTCGACGGCGGCATGCGCCAAGTGTAGGAATTCTAACTGAACAAATTCGGACGTTCCAGCTCCGCCTGGAGCGTCTGACGCTCACCCAATCCTCTCCATCGTCAATTAAAATTCCGGCTTTTCACCTTCAGAATATCGATGTGCCATTCCGGTGTGCCGGGTCTTTACGGCCGCCCGATAAAACTGGGCGATTAGGTGAACCTGTCGCCCGACCGCTGTATTTTGCCGCTGGAGCAAATTGGGCGTGTCTGATCTTTGGTGATTTCGCAAGGTAGTCCGCCCGATGGGCGCCGCGATGTCGCCAAGATCTTCCGCATCGCGAAGTGATATGAAAATCCGACGAGCGACGTGTTCCCGCAGCTGTTCGATGACGCGATCCACGCCTGGCGGACCGGCAAGTTCGAGGGTGAGAGCGTGTTTTAAGCTGAGGATCCGGGGCCCGGTCGCGCAGCGCTCGGAGGTGGAGGCCGAAGATGCTGACAAAGCCGAGGATAATGCTCCCTCCGACATGCCGGAGGAACGCCGATCAAGCCCGATGATGCCGGCATCCGCATCGATCTGAAGAGCATCCGGGGGGCCAAAAGTGATGTTAGTCAAGATCGGACGTTTGTTAGATTAAAAATGGACGGCATTTCACCTTAAATTGGACGGTCATTGATTTAAGAATGGCCGTATGACTGATCATTCGAATTCGAAGCCCCGAGGCGAGCCTCTGTGCTTCCGTCTGAGACTGAAGCCTGCCGTCCTCAGAGAGTAGCCATGGAGCGGGTCGCAAGGCCGCTAGCAAGCGGAAGGACGGGCGGCGTCAGGACGCGCGTTGGAGACCGATAGCAGCAACGCCCTGGAATCCACCACCGCCAACTGGTCTTGATCCGAAGCCAGGTGCTTGCTCCCTGACCCTATAGTTCAAGGGTTGGCGGCTTCAGTGATTGGCATCCTGCTGTTCATTCTCCGCGATGATCACCATGCCTGAATATGCCACGAGTGTACCGTCTCGCGTATGAAACGCTCTGCCGAAGGCCGCGACGGCTTGATAGGTGTGTTCAAAACTACGAACCCGGTAGACTTGCTGCTGCGGGATGTCCGCCACGATCGTATCTGTTATCGCTTTTGCCAGTGCTGGCCGGTCCTCGGGATGAACTTTGTCAAGGTAGGAATCAAGGGGTAAGCCGTGCTTGGCGTCACCTGGGTCGACACCAAAAAGACGAGCGACAGCGCCGTCAGCAAACACGAGATTAGACCGTATATCCCAGGTGTAGATGCCCGGCTCGCCCGGCAATTCTACGCCCACTTCAGTCGAGAATACTCGGCCAACTCCAATGGACATTGCTGCTCCCCTTGAATTGTTAAGGAGAAGCTAATGCTACGTCGAACAACTTCAAGACGCATGGACGTTGTGTCCAAACTATCGTTCAGCTCGATTTGGCTGCTAGACGATTTAGCATTTCTACCAAGTCCGACACCGACCTGGCATTTGGTTTTTCTTGGATCACGTCATCAGACACATGTCCGTTTATTAGGCCAGAAAGCCGGTTCAAATGAGTTGATAGTGCAGATTGGTGAGACGTCTTCTTCGGCAGCGCCGACGCGCCCCTAGACTGTTCTAGGAGCCGTGCGAGGATCTTCTCAATACCGTGCCTCTTGGTGTTTATATCGGATAACATGACGTGCCTCAAATCGGAGTGAAGTGTCCTTATATTCAGATCGGGACACTTATGCTAGAACAATAGAATGACATTCAATTTACCGGGCCTATCAATCTAGGGTCACTGACGGAGCGTCGGTTGAAATATCATTGGGAGCCTTTGGAACCAGCGAGGAATGCCGACAAGCCTTGGTTTTGTGAAGAACGACGAAATCGACCCTCATTTTACCGACGTAGACATGCCCGGAAGCGTTTTGTCGCGAAGCCAGCTTCGGGTTCAAGTTACTTGAGTTGATCGCCTCTACAGCTGCTTAATCAAACAGTTCAGATCGGCTTGGTTGCTGCGTGAGCACCACTGGCGCGCCCCGCCGCAAGCGATATGGTCACGCAAGGTGGGAACCCAACGGACGGCTGACGTCGTTACAAACTGATCGTCATAAGGCCGCGAGGCTTTAATGTACTGGCAAGCCAAGTCCCGGCTTCAACTCAACCCGAATAAAGCTCTGGAACCATTGTGCAACTCCGTCGTTTGATGCTCGCAAGATATTCATTTCAAAAGGAGTTTTCATCATGGGTCGCGGCATTCTACTCTGGCTTCTCGGTGTTCCCCTGCCGATCATAATTCTTCTCGCTCTCTTCGTAAGATAGGGGTCAAAGATGTCTCTTTTGGAAACACAGGGAGGTATTCCCGTCGAATCCTCCAGATCCGCCATCTCATGGGGCCCGATTTTGGGGGGCGCTTTCGCGGCCATCGGCGTCACGCTCATTCTCTTACTTCTTGGCTCTGGTGTTGGCCTGACGATAGTCTCGCCCTGGTCTGGGGAGAGCAGCTCCGCGGCCACCGTAGGCATTACAGCCGCGATCTGGCTTGTCGTCGTTCAATGGCTCTCTTCGGCGCTTGGCGGTTACTTGACTGGACGGCTCCGGACGAAATGGGCAGCCATCCATACTAACGAAGTCTTCTTCCGCGACACTGCCCACGGCTTCATCAGCTGGGCCATAGCGACGGTTTTCGTGGTGGGTTTTCTGGCTTCGTCTCTAACCTCGCTGGCAGGCGCGGGCGCAAGTGCTGCAGGTGCCGCGGCAACGGCGGCTGGAGCGGCTACAGCGGCGTCCGCCACTTCGACACAACCCGATCTCGCGACTTCCTATTTCACAGATGCCCTTCTGCGGCCTGAGCGCGTCAGCACGAATGCTTCAAGGGACGACGGCGCGGCTTCGGCCGAGATTTCGAGAATTCTGTTGAACGACGCCGCGAAGGGCGAGATTCCGGAAGGCGACAGGACCTACATCGCGAGTATCGTTGCCGCTCGGAGCGGATTGTCAGAGGCGGACGCCCGTACTCGGGTAGACGCGGTCCTCAAGCAGATCGACGACGCTAAGGTCGCCGCGCAGACTGCTGCTGACAAGGCAAGAAAGGCCGCAGCCACGACGGCGCTTGTCGGATCGATTTCACTTCTCATCGGTGCCTTTATTGCTAGTGCCGCTGCAGCTCTTGGCGGTAGCCAGCGCGACGATGAAGAGGATGTCCTCCTGATGGGCCGCGGCCCGCTCGCGTAATCCGTGTGCAAAATATTCCGTCGATGGTGTCACCATCGACGGATTTCCCTTCTATGCAGGTGTTCCCACCGTTTCCACACGAAGTTATAACTGTTACGGCGCTTTCCGTGGCTTACGTTTGCAAAAAAAACCGTGGGTAGGAGACCCACGGTTTCATATTTTTTCTGAGGACAGTCGGCCCCCCTCCGCCGCGTATGTCACACAGGAGCTACGGCGCCTCCATGGAGCCCACCCAACAGCCAGAGAACGATCAAGACGACGACAATCAGACCGAGGACGCCGCCGAGCCCGCGGCCTCCATAACGGCCGTGAGCATAGTAGCCGCCGCCGCCTAGCACGAGGATTAACACGACAATAATCAAAAGGGTACTCATGCGTTTTCTCCGAGTTTCTACGAATCAAATGACTTCGACCCGGACCTAAAATGACAGCATTTGCGGCCCAGCTACGGTAAACACTGGACACGCTGGGATTGTTCCCGCTCTAGGCGATCTCCAAGAATATCCGGTCGGCGACGAGAACACATCAGCGAGCCGGTGAAAGTTCCCGCGCCAATGCCCTTCGAGCCGACTCAAGAGTGTTACCGATGAGGGGCGGCTATGGAATTCCGTCCGCAGAACCACCATATCTCATCCAAGCGGCAGCAGTCCCTTCGAGAGGGACCATTGATAGCGCTGCATCACCACAGAAGCACGGGAGACCATCATGACTGACGCCAAGGGCGCACCTGCGTCCGAAAAACCTTACGACGCAATCACGCTAGCGAAGAAACACAGGATCTCCGTCGAGGACGCACAGACGATCATCGAGGAGCACGGAGACAATCGGAAGCTCGTCGACAAGGCCGCCAGGCGCATCGCTGCCTAGCCCGCAGGTCAAGGAGTTCGACAATGACTATACAGAAAGGAAGGGCAGTCGAGGCTGCGTTGACGAAGACGCAGCGCGATGCAGTCACTGCGATCCGACGGTTTCGTCACCAACGGAAAGTCGGCAGTACATGGCTGGTCGGAGACCGTCGTCTCTCTCGGGGTGTCATTTCTGATTTGGAGAAGATGAGGCTTGTCCGAGAGGTGACGGCAGGCGGCAGTCCCGTCCTCACCTACATCGGTGAAGGCGACTGAGACCATAGGCAACGGCTCCTCATTCCTGCAAATGAAAAGGGCGCTTCTCGACATCACGTCGGAGCGCCCTTGTTCGGAGATGGCGACGTTGCGGCGGGGCCATCGTCCGAGAACAGTATCTGAGCGGATTCGCAAATGCCTCGCAAGTGACGCCTTTCTTCCCGCTTTCGATGGGGCAAGCTCTACCCACATCCTTTCCACTGTCTATCCACAGGGTATCCACAGGCTAGCTGATTGATCTCAGGGCACTCTCGCCTTTCGCCGCCATGGTGTGGATAAATCGAGTGCGACGAAATGGTAACAGAGGGCTTTCCATTGGCCGAAACGGGATTCCGTTTAAGAGTCGATAGGACTATGGTCGCCAACGCTTTCCTTGAGAGCAGGCGGCGGACCTCGGAGAGCGCGGCGGCGAGCACTCGATGCTCCCGCCGCTTCCACGCTCTGGCGAAACGGCCATCTTCCACCGTCTACGACCTGAAGTCGAACTCCACTCGCCGAGCTTCGTACTGGAATCAAAGTCTGAGCACGATTCCGTAAGTCATTGAAAAATGATTCGTTTCGAGTCGGAACGAATCAGGCTTGCACGTCTTTGAGTCACGAACCAAGTGATTCGGAGTAAACCGTATGGCATCGGCACACCGCGCCCAATGGAAGGGCTTCCTCAAATTTGGCGAAGTGAGCTGCGGCGTCGCGCTGTACACGGCTGCGTCCACAAGCGAGCGCATCACTTTTAACACCATCAATACGGCGACGGGTAACCGCGTCAATCGCGTGTTCGTCGACAGCGAGACCGAAGAACGCGTCGAGCGGGAATCTCAGACCAAAGGCTTCGAGATCGAGAACGGGCAGTACATAATCATTGATCCCGAGGAAGTTGCGGCAACGATCCCGGAAAGTAACAAGGCGCTTGAGATAGATGCTTTCATAACCTGCGCCGAGGTCGACGATGTGTATTTCGACAAGCCTTATTACCTGACTCCGGACAAGATGGGGGCCGACGCGTTCGTGGCCCTTCGGGACGGCATGAAGAAGTCGAACGTTGCAGCCATCGCCAGAGCTGTTTTGTTCCGCCGGGTGCGCTCGGTGTTGATCCGCCCCCATGGCAAGGGTCTGATCGCAACCACCATGAACTACGACTACGAGGTCCGATCCTCGAAGAAGGCGTTCGAGGAAGTTCCCAAGCTGCAGATCGAGGGCGAAATGCTCGATCTCGCCAAGCACATCATCAGCACGAAGAAGGGCACGTTCGATCCGGCAACGTTCGATGACCGCTATGAAGCCGCCCTCGCCGAATTGGTGAAAGCCAAAATCGAAGGCAAGGCGCTGCCGAAGGCGAAGAAAATTGAAGTCTCGAAGCCAAACGACCTGTTGGCCGCGCTCCGCGAAAGTGCTGGCCTGCTGAAGTCTGGGGCTCCAACCCAGTCCAAACCGAAACGCACTGCGGCCAATGCCAATCTGGGCACAGGTCGACAGCGCGCCGCGCGCGGGGTGGCCGCGAAGGCCGCCTCCTCCAAGGCCGCTCCGCAGCGCAAGGCAAGCTAGGGACATCGATCGATGGCACCCAAATATTATTGGAAAGGCTACCTCAAGCTCTCGCTCGTCACCTGCCCGGTCGCGATGACCCCGGCGACGTCTGGGTCCGAGAAGATTCGCTTTCACACACTCAACAAGGACACCGGGAACCGCGTCGTTTCACAGTACGTCGACTCCGTCACTGGGAAACCCGTCAAGGAAGGCAACGACGCCAAGGGCTATGCTCGTGGCGAGAATGACTACGTGGTCCTCACGGACGACGATCTCGACCGCGTCGCTCTCGACTCCGTTAAGACCATCGACATCGAGAAATTCGTCCCTGCGGATTCGATCGAGTGGGTTTATCTGGAGAAGCCTCACTATCTTACCCCCGACAACGCCGTCGGCAACGAGGCCTTCGCGGTTATCAGAGATGCCATGAAGTCGGACAACGTCGTCGGCGTCTCGAAACTCGTGATCGGTCGCCGTGAGCGTGCCGTCATCCTCGAACCCCGCGAGGAAGGCATCGTCCTGTGGTCACTTCGGTTCGGCGGCGAAGTGCGCCCGGAGGAAAGCTATTTCGAGGACATCGAGGACGAAGCCGATCCCAATCTGATCCCGCTGGTGCAGAAACTGATAAAGCAGAAATCGGTACACTGGTCGCCCGACATGGTCAGGGATCCAATACAGACGAGCTTGCTAAAGCTGATTGCCGAGAAGAAGAGGGCGATGAAGCCGAAGAAGGCGGCCAGAGGCAAACGTTCGGATGCCGCTCCGAAGGACAACGTCGTCAACATAATTGATGCTCTGAGGAAGAGCGTCGATGCCGATCTCCGAGGTAGAAAGGCGGCCTCATCCCATGCATCTTCTTGAAACCAAAGTCGCTCACGAAAAGACAGGGTGGCGCGTAGACTTTCTTGGCGACGACGGGGAGTTGGTGTCGATCAAGGTCGCTGACGGGCACGCATTCAGCGAGGAAGAGGCCATCGTTCACGCCAAGGAGGTAATGGTGCAACTGACTGCATTTGGCACCCGCGGTGGCGGTCGAAGCATTAACGCCTATGACGCTGCGAGCAATGGCAACTTCGACGACGACGAGCCGCCGTTCGGTACTTGGCACTGATATGTGATATTTGGCAGATGGCACGCGTGAATGAGACGTTTTTTCCTCACACGCCTGATGTCGCGGCTTCACGCTGCCTTCAAGCGAAGCTGTGCCTGGGGCAATGGTGGCTCGCTTGATGAAGGTGAATGGCATTATCGCTGAAGATCCGGAAGACGACAGACGCTAATTAAAGCGCCTTTTACAGTTCCAAAAAAGCGCGGCCGCTTTGGTCGTTCCGGGCACGGTCGGGCTACAATCTCGGAATAGTGCGACGGCGTACCAACACTGTCACGAAAGCATCGCCCAAATGCAGAGACGCAAATCCGGCTGCCATGGCGTCGAACTATGCGATAGTCCGGCTTCTATACCTACCCCTTGACTATTGCTTCATGAATGGCGCGCGCGACCTCAGGCTTGTCGCTCATCGAGATAGCACAATATGGTTGGCCCCGCTCAGCACTAAGGGCATGAAAGGCAAAAAGCGCTGCAAGTGGA
Organism: Rhizobium sp. 01L410; assembly: GCF_056400165.1. Lineage (NCBI taxonomy): Bacteria > Pseudomonadati > Pseudomonadota > Alphaproteobacteria > Hyphomicrobiales > Rhizobiaceae > Rhizobium > Rhizobium sp. 01L410. The sequence goes on along the minus strand of NZ_JBFTST010000017.1, from coordinate 822 downwards.
GCATGCCCGTAACACCGTGTCTGAGTTGCGTTCCAGGTGAATAAGCCTTCTACGCCAGCACGTGTGAGTGCCGAATCGCATTTCATCCATCCTTGTCTGGGTCGCGTCGCCTTCCTGTCGAGTCCAATCGGTGGAACAGACCGCTCTCGCCGTCGTTACTGCATGAGTATGGAGAAGAGCATGACACGCTACCTTGACACGCCGACCGCCGCGGAGCCGCCAAAGCCTGACCTAAACACGCACATTCGCACCAATCCCAGAGTGAAGGGGATACTATGGACGGCGGGAATTGGCATGGGACTTCTCATCGTGATCGCTGCTGTGATTTCTCATGTCCTATAAGGATGCCAGATCGGTCGATAGCCGCAACCATGTCAGAGAGGATCGCTACCAGGCAATCCCGGGCGAGGACGGCTGGACGGTGGTGGATCGCTTGAGCGGTCTTCCAGCGGCTTCCAACGGCCGCGACTTCATCAAGTTAAGAAAAACAGACGCGCGCGACATTTCAAATGAACTCAATAATTGCGAAAGAGAGGGCAAGCAAAGCCCGCTACTGTAATCCTCTGATCGAAAATTTGCGCATCGGTGCTTACACGGGAAATCCACATACTGTGATAACTGAGCGGCCCGCCAGCAGCTATTCCGGGGTGTTGGGCCGCTTTTAGAGGCTTCTTGTTGGTTTCCATGCGGAACTGAGCCGGTTTTTCCACCGAGAAGTGAGCCACCTCTCAGTATGGTTTTCTGATCAGGGTTTGGTCAAGGGATTGGCCTTTTCTCCTCTCTTCTGTGCTGCTGCGGCCGAGCTGGCCTTGAAGCGAAAGC
>NZ_JBFTST010000016.1:0-122953 GCF_056400165.1 Rhizobium sp. 01L410 | reverse complement strand
AGGCTTGTTAGGAAGAAGCGGCTGGATAATGCTCCATTCGAAATCAGTCAGGTCGAACCGGCGACGGGTCATCTGAGGCCTCCAAATCAAAGCCTCATTGAATCAAAGCCATGCCCGCGTGTGAACCCCGTTTATGAGTGCAGGGCCTAATAGGATGGCCTTTGCGATCTGAGAGCTTTTGGAGGGGGCAACAACTGCAGCCCCACAATGATAGCCTACCGCGCCACGCCAATTTGTTCCGACTGGCTTGAATTTTTCGCGGAGCTTCAACCCTTTCGCCGCCTGCTCTGCAACTGCAGATGTCGGTTTGAACGTTCCGGGCCTGAGTAACCCTCGATGCTCTGGTAGAGCAGAAAAATGGCGGGCTTTGGCCCGCCATATGCGCTTACATCTCCACTTTGTTGTGGTCACCCAGATAAGGTCTGGTATTGCTAATGGCTGCAGCCGCCATCTTGATATAGCTAATCAAAGTCCCTGGACTATCCCAGTACTCAGCCGAGCTAGGCGTGACCTTCAGGATGCGGATCGACGGATCGTCAGCGCTATCCCACCATGCCTTCGCGGGCGTCGACCACAGGTCATGGATCTTGTCGCGATCGTTCAGCACCCGGGCGACCCCGGAGATAGACACATATTTCTGCCCCTTTGCGTCAGCAAATGCCAAGCAGACATCAGGGTGCTGCTCGACTTCCTCGTCCTTGTGGCTCTCGACATCAGTTAGGAAGTAGAAGGCGTTTTCAACTCGCTCGCCATGGGCTGACATCGGCCTCGCCTTTAAGTCAGCGCCGGATTGTGTCGTCAGCATGCAGAAGCCGATTTTTTCGGCGAGGTCCCATACCTTCTCGTTGTCGTGTTCGATATTCGCCATGCGTGTTTCTCCTAAACGGTCTTAGAAAACGGCCGATACCGGGTGAAGTTCCACACCGTGCGCTTTTGCGTTCATCCGATCGATGCACGATGACGGGCAAGCGATTGAAATGAACACAAGCGCGTCGTAATCGCTATCTGACAAGGCCACCAGGGCGACCTTCTCAAGCGCCTTTTTCAAAAAAAGCCGATCCGAGAATATCGTGGTCTTCGACCACCTTTATCTGCAATGGAACATCCCTGCGGGTTCAACTGTAGCGAACCATGTTCTCTCAAAAAGCGGCTGAAATCCGGCCCGCAATTTATCCTTGGGCGAAGGTTGATACACTCGTAGTCGTCGGCTGGATCATCGCCAGACGACGTACCTCGATCGGCATCGAAGCATGCCTACACATGCCCCAGCGACGCCGAAAACAACTACCATCATGGGCTGAGCAACGCCTATCGCTCGCGTTTTAGCTGTAAGCATTTGATTTTGTTTTACCAAGCTAGTTAGCTAGAGCTTAAGAGGCGACTGCTAAAACTCGCACATGTTCCTCTTGGTACCGTCCGGCATGATAACGACAATCAAGCGCATTCTTTCATGCCGCTCCGGCAATTTCGGGTTGCTCACGGCAGTTCTTTTCATTCCCCTGGTCGGCGCGGCGGGGATGGCTATCGACTTCTCGCATGCGTTGGAAATCCGCACGCAACTCTTTGACGCGGCCGACGCGGCTGCCGTCGGAGCGGTAGCGGAGAAATCCCTGGCGGTCACCCAAGCCATGGCGATGCCGGCTGACGGCTCCATATCGGTTGGCGAAAGCGAAGCACGCAAACTTTTCGCCGGCCAGATGTCTGGGGAGGCTGCTACGCTTCCAATGGATCTGTCTGTGACGGTGACGCGCAATCTGAATAAGGTGACCTCAAACATAGCCTTCAAGACGTCGATACCCACGTCCTTCATGGCCATGTTTGGTAAAACGAGCATCGACATCTCGGGGACCGCTAGCGCGGAATATCAGACGGCATCATTTATGGATTTCTATATCCTTATCGACAACACTCCGTCGATGGGTGTTGGCGCCACCGCGGCTGATGTCGCCAAGATGCAAGCCAACACGACCGACAGCTGCGCATTCGCCTGTCACGATATCGCGAGCGGCAACAAGAGCTATTACAATCTCGCGAAGACACTCGGGGTAACGATGCGTATAGACACTGTTCGCCAGGCGACCCAGCAGTTGACAACAACCGCAAAGAGCACACGCGTTGCCAGTAACCAATTCCGAATGGGTGTCTACACATTTGGCACTAAAGCCGAGGATGCTAAACTCACCACCATTTCGAACCCGACCTACGATCTGGATCAAGTTCGATCCTACACCGATGCTGTTGACCTCATGACTATCCCGAGCCAGGGATACAACAGCGACCAAACTACGAGCTTCGACAGTGCCCTGACGCAGATGAACACGATCATCACGCTCCCGGGGAGCGGGAACACCTCTGCGGACCCCCAGAAGATCCTGTTCTTCGTAGCCGATGGCGTCGGTGACAGCTACAAGCCATCCACTTGCACGAAGAAAACGACCGGTGGCCGCTGCCAGGAACCTATCGATACGAGTTTCTGCGCTCCGTTGAAGGCACGCGGTGTGAAGATCGCCGTCCTCTACACGACCTACTTGCCGCTTCCAAAGAACAGCTGGTACAATACTTGGATTTCCCCCTTCCAAACCCAGATTTCCACCAAGATGGCGGAATGCGCCTCACCCGGACTTTACTTCGAAGTGACGCCGACTGACGGTATCGCGGATGCGATGAAGGCTTTGTTCCTAAGGGTCGTTAAGCAACCGCGTCTGACATCTTAGAAACTACCACACTTCATCGACAAGCCGATGCCGATCCGCCACCGCGCTGCCAGTAGGTAGGAGTGGCAGCGTCAGGCTACGCGCCACATTCCGATGTCCTGCGCTTCAACGGCAGACGCGTACGCTCTCGGTGTGGTACCCGTCGTCATAGCTGTCCGGGACAGACTGGCGCTGATACCAGCACTGTGGCGGCGGCGGTGAATAGTAGCGTGGCACGTCATTATCGATTGCGCTGCCGATGAGGCCACCGACAAGGCCTGCAGCAATACCGCCCGCAATCAGTCCGCCGTAGTCGCGATGGTGATGATGGCGGTGCCGCTCCGGCGGTGGACCTCCCCAATCTCGATCGTCATGCCAGCCCCGCCCGTAGTACTCCTGTGCCCCCGCTGTCCCAGCAGCCAGCGACACGGGAGCGGTTATCGCGGCGAGGAGAAGTGTCGAGACGATAACTTTCCTGAACATTGATCTGCTCTCCATAGACCGGGTCGGACCCAAGCTCAGTGCGATGGTCATTCCGGAATGAATGGCATTATGGCATTATGCGCTGAATGTCGGCTGAACGCCCTGTTAAGAGATCTGTCAGAATGACATCACGACCGCTTCCGAACATCCTAAAATCACGACAGATGGACTTGGCTCACCTGCCTAGGGCCAAGGGTTGTTCGGTCCCGCGACGTTCTCTCACCCCCACAGCTAGGACTTCCGCAAAAGTTCCGCCGTATGGCTTGCAACGATAAAACGTCTTCAGAGCATAGCACCAAGGGAGCGCGGTTTTGCTGCGCAACACTACCGCTTCATGCTAATTTTCGGGCTAGTGCTTTTTTACTTGCTTGCCGGTCGCGAGATAGAAAACACTGATCGAACTCATTGAAATATCTCCGCGTTACGACAGATCTAAACATCAATCTGCAAGTCTGGCCACAGTCGAGATCGCCTCTCCGGATATCCGGTGCCATCACATTTCACATGGTGATGAAGGCAGATATTGAAAATGACGGCCTCCATTTCACTGATCATGCTCAGGATGTTGTGGCCGAGGCTGCAGCCGCGGATGCCATGGAGGATCCGAATCCGGCTCTCTGGCATGCCTTTGCATTTAATGGCCCGGGTGCTGGGTTTGAGCTCTGGGGACTAATCAGGATAATCACCGTTCCGATGGCCATTGGGCGGCAGTGGTTGTACGCGAATTGCTTATGTAGAGATCAGCTGTGGTGTACCAATAGCTCGCGCTAACGCAGCTACCGACGCACCATTAATTCAAAAAGAGAAGTTTGTCCCTCTACTTGATGTGAGTGGAGCGGCCGTGTCAGGGGAGGCGATCTGAGCCAATAGACAAATTCGTCTCCTCGACCACCGGGACTTGGAATGACAAGCAAATCGTGCCAACGCAATGGGCGCTAGACGCCACACAGCCGGTGACGGCTGGCTCGCCTTTAGCCATCGACCAAGGCACACATCCCTGAGGCTCCGGCTATCTGGTCTGGCTGATGGCTGCACCACAGCGAACGTTCGTCATGGAAGGCGTTGAAGGACTGCGCATTTTTAGATATGCGGCAACCCACCTCGTCTTGGTGCACACCGCCGCCCGACTGAAGCCGACAGGTGAGGCTGGTGACAAAGAATTGTTAGCGCTCTGGCATGCGCTCCTTCAGCCGGCAGATGCTAAGTGGTAACATTATAGTCCCAAACCATGTCTCTAACTCGTCCCAAGGCTACCACGTAATCAGTGGTGCCTTGCGCAGCCAGCTGTCTACGGCGAGTTGCTGCACGACGAACTCGGCCACATCGGATCGGGCAATAGTGCCACCATGGATGCCGGACAGGTCGGTCAACGCCTTGATGCCGCCGCGTGCTGGCTTGTCGTTGAGCACCGTCGGCCGAACGATGGTCCAGTCTAGTGTGGTTGCGCGGATCGCATCTTCCTGGCGGTTCTTGTCTTCATAGACCTTGCGCAGCATAAGCGGCAGCAGTAGCCGGTCGAAGAAAAAACCGCCATGACCGCGGCTGTCGCCGGCGCCAAGGCCGGTGATGCACACCAAGCGGCGAATGTTCTGCTTTTCCATAACGTCGACCAGCGCACGTGTCGCCGTCGAAAGCAGGGTCACCTCCTTAAACGGGCTCATGGCGGTGCCCAGCGAGGAAACGACGGCATCGCACCGGGCGATGGCGCGGGTCAGTGCCGCGGGATCACGGGCATCGCCTTCGATCAGTTCGGCACCGGCGAGATCCGCGGCCTTCGCCTTGGAGCGAACGAGGGCAACGACCTCGTATCTTTTTGCGATGGCCGTTCCGACGATCAGTCGGCCTGTGGCGCCGGTTGCGCCTAATACTAGGATTTTCATGTCAGATCTCCGAATTTGTGCTGGGATGCCTCGATGGGGGAATGGTGACGGAAATCATCCACGTCCCTCGCCGATCCACTGTGCCGCGGCCTCGGCCGTGTCTTCAGGACGGGTATTGAAGGCGATTGCCGCCTTCGGTGCGGCGCGGTGGATCGCGTTGACGACCTTCTCGAAGAACGAAAGCCCTTTGGGCGGTAGGCGCAGGCCGCCACCGATCACGACGCAATCGTAATCCACATTTGCCAGTTGCGCCGCCAGTGTTTCGATGCCGCCGTCATCCGGCGCGATCATGCAGATATCGGCATCCCAACCGCGGTCGGTCATGGTCGCCTCGGCAATATCGATGCCTGCCTGGATTTGCTTGGCGTCAAATCCCGGTGGCAGGGAGGGATCGGAAAAGTCGACCGTTTCCGGCTTTTGGCCTACAAACAATACGCGTGTCATGATCAAGCTCCATGGGGTGAGTTAGAGAAGATAGTATCGACGGGGGCGTCGAGCCGCATGATGAGGAAACCAGCGATGGCGTTCAGAGATATCTCGGCTGAACGAAACTGGCCCAGGGAGGATTGGAAGACATGCGGCATGCCCTTCCAAACCGACAGAGTGACCTCTCCGCCTGCCGCTTGCGCCCGCTCGGTGTAGCGGATGGAATCGGAGAATAGCACCTCATCGTCACCGACATCGATGCGAACAGGCGGCAGACCGTCGAGCCTTGCATAGATCGGCGATGCCCCGGGGTTCTTAGCATCCTGGCCTTGAAGATACATATCTGCGAAACCCTGGAGTACGCCGCGCGTAAAGATAGGGTCTGCCTCGGCCCTGGTTTTGAAGCTCTCGCCGGTCAACGCCAGGTCAGTCCACGGCGACATCACTGCTGCGCCGACTGGTAGCACCATGCCCTCGGTCTTGTCAGAGGCGAGGATCGACAGCAGAGCAAGCGCCAGACCGCCGCCGGCCGAGTCGCCCGCAAGCACGATCCGTTCGCCACCCTCGGCGACGAGGCCGCGATGGACGGCAACCGCATCGTTGATGGCGGCCGGAAACGGATGCTCGGGCGCAAGCCGGTAGTCGGGGAGGAAGGCATCGGCGCCAACGCGGGCGGCGATCTGGCTTGCAAAATTGCTCAGCGCCTGAGCCGAGCCGAGCACATAGCCGCCACCGTGGAGATAGAGAATGCGCGTACCTGGCCGTGCGTTTGGCACGCGGAGCCAGAAGCCGGCGATGCCGCCGACTGTCGCGGCCTCTACCCGGACATCTGCCGCAGCAGGTGTTGCGGCAAACATGGCGTCGAACATCGGCCGCGCCTCGGGCCCAAGCGGCTCGCCCTTATGGGCGGAGGCGGCCTGTCGCATTGCCGCGACAGCTGGAGCATCTTCAGGCGCAAGGGGGTGGATCGTCATCATGGCTGGTCTCCTTCGTTCGATTATGGAGTGCGATCCGGGATTATCCCTTCGCCCACTGGGCAGCGGCATCCCTGGCAAAGGCGGAATACGAGCGAGGAGCGCGGCCGAGCAGCTTGCTAAGGCGTGCCAGATCATCAGTTGTCGCCACCGCACCTTCTGTCTGATAGCGGCTGAACATCAGGCGCAGGTCAAGCGCGTGCCAGGCGGGCAGCATGGCCTTTGCGCGCTGCTCCATGGTGACGAGATCGTCGCCGCCGTAACGGATCGTGCGGCCGAGCGCCTCGCTCCAGATGGTGGCGATCCCTTCGCCGGTTAGACTGTCCGGACCGACCAGAGCATAGGTCTCGCGGCCAAGCGGGGTCGGGGCCTGTTCACGGCGGACCAGCTCGATCGCCGCGGCTTCGCCGATGTCGCGGATATCGACCATCGACACGCCATTGCCGCCGATTGGAGAGGCATAGACGCCGGCTTTCAAAAGTCCGTCTTTCTGACGAAGATCGTTCTGGATGAAATAGGCGGGGCGCAGAACCGTCACGGGGAGATCAAGCGCCTCAATCATGCGCTCGACCGTGTACTTGCCGGCAAAATGCGGCACGTCGGCATAGGCGTCGCCGCCGAAGACCGAGAGATAGACGATGCCCTTGACGCCCGCCTCACGGGCGACCGAAATTGTCAACATGGCCTGGGTCAGTTCATCGGCGACATTCGGGGCGAGCACGAACAGCGTGCTGACGCCTTCGAGAGCCGTGCGCACCGAGTCCGGATCGGCGAGATCACCGCGAACTGCCGTCACGCCGGCGGGAAGCTGCGCGGTCTCGGGCGAACGTGTCAGGGCGCGAACATCGACGTCGCGCGTTTGAAGATGGGCCAGGACCTGCGCCCCGATGGTTCCTGTGCTGCCTGTAACGAGAATGCTCATGTCGAAAATCTCCTTGTTCGTCAGGTTGGTGTGCGTTACGTCTATGAAGAAGATAGCCGTTTCATTGCCGTGCAGAAGATGCCAATATCGAGATCCTCTGTCTCGAATACGGAACACGTCTATGGATCTTCAAGCCTTGTCGGACTTCGACCTCGTCGCTACCAACGGCGGGTTCGGCCGCGCCTCTCGCGTTTCCGGTCGCTCCAAAGCCACGCTGTCGCGGCGGGTCGCCGAACTGGAGGAAAGCCTCGGCGTAAGGCTGATCGAGCGCGGGTCGCAGACTTTGCGACTGACGGATGAAGGACGGGCGCTGCATGAGCGCACGCATGGACTGCTGAGTGAAATCGCGGAAGCCGGTGAGGCGGTCGTGCTGGGCGCATCCACCCCGAGGGGCAGGCTACGGGTGAGCGCGCCGGTGGTCTTTGCTCATGTCGCTCTGCCCCGGATCGGCGTGCGGTTCGCCTTGGCCTATCCAGAAGTCCAGCTCGAAATCGTCGCCGAGGACCGCAAGGTCGATCCGGTCGAGGATGGTTACGATCTGATCATCCGGATCGACCCGTCTCCGGACGAACGCCTCGTCGGCCGCCGCTTCCTCAACGATGAACGCCTGATCGTGGCGCCGCACGGCATGCCGCGCCCTGTTGCCGGTGCGGATGGCGAGGAAACTATCGTGAGGGCCGTTCTGCTCTCCGCAACACCGCCCGGGATCCTCTGGCCGATAGGCTCCGAAACAGACGCCGACATCGTCTTGCGGCCGGACCCGGTTCTTCGCCTCTCTTCCTTGCTAATGGTGCGCGATGCCGTGCTGGCGGGTGCCGGTGCTGCTTTGCTGCCCAAACTTCTCGTTGCCGAAGACATCGAAGCCGGAAGGCTTGCCTATTGGGGAACGCGCACCGGGCCGCCTGTGGAGATCTGGGCGCTCCAGAGTTCCCGCCGCCTGATCGGCGCCAAGGTGCGGGCATTTCTCGAGGTGGTCGGGAGCGCATTTCCGGAGAAGATCTTCGTCTGAGCGGCGAAGCGGGTATCGTGTTTCAATCCACTACCGCCAATGCGTCGCGCACGTTGCCGGGACGGACTGACCTGTGAAAAGGGCCGGTTTCAAGTGATAAATCTGGTTGGATGGCGAATCTGCGAGAATTCTCGATCCAAACGGAGGCACAGGTGAAGGTCGAATACTGCCGTGGCCCGACATGTGTGAACCGTAATTTGCCGACAGGTGTCACGCTGTCATCAAGTGCGACTTCGGCAAAAAAGGCAGCCATAAGAAAAAAGCTGCGGCAGCAAGACTCTCAAGTCTCGCCTTCATTTTCAATCGGCTTCAACATCTGCTGAAGCGGCCCTACAAGCGAAATTCGTGAATCAATTTCACTGGAACTAGCGACTCCAGCAATGATGCAATCATAGGTCTCTCTATCGTTCGTCAAAGCAGCTCGGGCAGGATCGCATCACTCATCGAGCGAAGACAAAATCCTCGCGCGCGGCCATGAGTCGTCTTGCCAAGCCGGCGACAATCAGGCAAAGCCTCGCGCCAACCACATTCTCCTGTCTTGAGGGATATCCGTGCAAATACTTGTCCGCGACAACAATGTCGATCAGGCGCTTCGCCTTCTCAAAAAGAAGCTGCAGCGGGAAGGTATCCTTCGCGAAATGCGCCAACGAGAACATTATGAGAAGCCATCGGTCAAGCGCGCCCGTGAAAAGGCGGAAGGTGTCCGTCGCTCGCGCAAGCTCGCCAAGAAAAAGCTGGATCGAGAAATGGGCGTTGTACCAGTGAAGAAGCGGCCTGCTAAATAGTCGCAAGTGCGCTATGTGGAGCGGAATCTACAGGCGCTGATCAGCAAAAATATCAACCTTCCGGCACTGACTTCCAGTAAACCGCGAAGCAGCGCTAGTTTCTACTCGTATATCTCCCGCCTCACCAGATTCTGCCTGGACACACATGGTTTAGGTGACGGGCGGTGTAATGATGCGGTGACCACCCGCAAAACCGCTCGGTCGCTACAGCGCGTTGGAAGACGCGTTAGCCAGCGACTTTGTACCGTCAAGCTGACCATTCGCTGCCTTCAGAGCAAGTAGCGGCTTCGCCGCCGAAGCGGGCTTTGTACTAACCGCGAAACGGGCAGGTATCCGCAAGGGCCTTCCGGCTGCGGTGATCAAGGGCCTGTTTTCGCACGGTCCGCACAATGTCCGAGATTGTCGCGACGCATATCCGCCAACAGGCCGGCTCAAAGAACCGGCCCTGAAGGTCAGACTTCTGTCGGAAGCATCGCTTTGGGCTTATGCGGCTTAACGGCACCTTGCTTCGTATTTGCGGCCGTACTGATCACGATAGATGCAGTAGCCGCGGCGCTCCGTCGACCGTCCTATGAGCGCGCCGGCGACGCCGCCAGCTACAGCACCCACTGCCGCGCCTCCCCAACTGTTGGTGACTGCACCGCCGATGATTGCTCCGGTTCCGGCGCCGATTGCCGTGCCTCTTTCGGTTGGCGTGCACGCTGCGAGCATAGATGCCGATGAAATGGCAATAACAGCCATTGAGATCGCTCTGGACATTCTGAACTCCCCTGTTGCTTCGCCTTTGAAGGAAATCGAAAAGGTCGAAGTTCCTCGAAAAGATTCTCGCTCGGCATTTGTTCCAATTTCATGAGAAATAAAGCGTCATCACCTGCACTTGCGGGTCTGCGAGCGGCCCGCGGCAGCCATAACGGCTGCGGCCTGCAAGCCGTCAGATTGGCAACCGGAACATAGGAGCGGCTCACTGCCATCCTTCTATAAATCTCACTTTCTTATGGGAGCGTTTCTCCAGCAGCTCGCGCGGCTTCTTCCTCCAAGCGGAACAACTTGACCGCCGAACGGTTTGTCAGCTGCAGCGCCTCATCATGCACGCTGCGATCTAGGGCTCCGGTGCGCCTCCCCCAGTTGGCTGCCGGGGCCTTTTCGGATCAAGCTCTCCGTCAGCTATGCGACCCAATCGCCCGCCCTCACGACCATTTGCTCTAACGCGCCTCTGTCACAATCTATATAATGTAAACACCATAGGGCCGTATGTGATGACGTGTCACACTTGGCCATTCGCTCCGGACGGTATCGACCTCAGGACTGACATGGATCCGCAAGGATAACACCGGTTCCCTGAAATTCTGAATCTCGCGCGTCACAACTGCGAATCCGTGAACGCACGCCGTGGCGGCAGTGATCGCATCAGCCTCATTGCGATCAGGATTATATAGGTGGGCACAACGCGTAGCGATAGCACCATCGATCGGTATAACCCGCTCTGAAAATTCCGGGCGAACGCGGCTATCCATCCATGCTCGCAGGCGCGATCCTTTTGCGCCGTTCCCTGGGTGGACGGACAACGGCAACTTTAGCCATGTAACCTATGAAGGCTTGAGAGATTCAGGACAACGCCGTCGTATTCGACATGGCTGAGCAGCCTCCATGACAGAAACGGCCAATTATTCGGTGCAAGTTTTTGCGACCGCGGTAGGTGCGTCCGCCATAGCGAGATAGGCGCCGCTGAGCATCACCGTGATACCAATGATATCTAGCAGTGTAACCTCCTCGGCGAACAATATCGCTGAAAGCGCCACGGCGATAACAGGCGAGACAAACGCATAGCTTCCTGCCCTTGAAGCTCCGACATCCCTTAACAGCCGCATGTAGGTGGTATAACCAATCAGCGAACCAAAGACGACTAGGAAAAGCCAGCTCATCCAGGCGACCGAGCCCCAATCTCCTGAGAGCGCCCCCAATGCACCGGTTTCAAAGATCAGCGCCATGACGACGAGGCCCAGCCCCCCAACAAATGTCGTGATCCCTGCAATCAACAACGCTGGATAGGCGCGCAGGAGCGGGCGGGCGAGGACCGATCCATAGCCGTAGGTGAACGCCGCCGACGCCACCCCCATGCCACCTAACAGATTTGCGCCTGGAAAGGCCTCCGGCTCAGGCAATGCAGCAACTGTCGTGGATGGCCAGAACAGGACGAGTAGGCCGGCAACTCCCAGCCCTAGGGCGATGATGCGCCGTACACTCAGAGCCTCTTCACGAAGAAACAGGGCAAAGCACAGAAGGGCAATTGGCGTAAGTGACATTTCCAAGACCGCTGCAGTGCCTGTATCTATATACTGCATGCCCCAGAACAGTGGCCCGTAGCATAGGGTAATCATAAAGATGCTCACCGCGAAAAGCCGAATAAAGTCCTTGCTCCGGACAAGGGCGCCTTCGCCTTTTGCCAGAGCATAAATGAGGAGCAAACCACCAGCCGCGGTAAAGCGTGTCCCCGCAAACACCAGCGGCGGCACGATCTCGATACCAGCTTTCATACCAATCCAAGTACTCCCCCAAATGAGGCAGAGCATAAGGAATCGGACCTTGTTCGTGTCTAGGCCGGCGACCATCGCGCGTCCTCGCATGCAACGGTTAAAAGCTTTTTATACCGTTACAACACGTCCTTGCCCAAATCGTTCCCCGATACGATATTGCCACTATGGAGACGTTCAAAACCATTGACGACATCAGTCTGCTCGGCGGCCACGCAGCGCTCGACTTCGTCAATACGATAGACAGTCGCGGCGAGAGGTGGGGCCCAGATTTTCTCACGTCATTTGGGGATCTGGTCGGTTGGGCTCTTCGCGCCGGTCTGGTGGATCGATCTGAACATAAAGTCTTGCTAGACAAGGCGGCAAACAACCCTGCTGTAGCGGACGCAGAACTCGCGAATGCCAAGATCCTAAGGGAATCCCTTTACCGTATATTCAGTGCGGAGGCCCAAGAGACGCCTTTTGATCAACACGATCTCGACTACCTGAGCTCCGCTTGTCGACTCGCAGCCGGGCAACGAAGCTTGCGAAAAGGGAAGGACGGCGTTATCTGGAGCAACGCACCTGCCATGTCGATGACTGCCATTGCAGATCGGATCGCGCCTTTGGCAGCGGATTTCCTGATATCGCGGCAGCAGCGCCGCGCGGTACGGATATGTCAGGGAAGAAATTGCGGTTGGCTATTTCTAGATCAGTCTCGCAGCGGTCATCGGCGGTGGTGTTCGGACAAGACTTGTGGCTCGGCTGCCCGAGTGCGGAAATTCCGGCAGAGCGCGTCGATTAACGAGCCACGCCATTAACTGGCAGCTGAAGCTGTTGGCCGTTGACCGATTATATTCGTTCGACCACGACGGAATCTGCGCTGCGCAAACTTGGGGCATCACAGACGGCTTCAATGTTGTTCCCATCTGGATCGAGCACGAAAGCTGCATAGTATCTGTCGTGGTATGGCCGCAGACCCGGCCTTCCATTGGAACGCCCGCCGGCTTCGAGCGCCAGCCGGTGAAACGCTTCGACGTCTTCTCGCGAGCGAGCCTGAAACGCCAGGTGGATTCGCGACACGTAATCGTCGGCAGCATCCACATAGATTTCATCGATCACAAAGTGGTCTGCCCCCTCCCCGAAAACGCCCTCAAGATGAAGCGCATCACAGACCGAGCGATAGAACCTCCGGCTGGCCTGGAGATCTGAGACCCGAAGATGAATATGATCGATTACCCGACCCAAATGATACATCGCAATTCTCCCGCGACCGCAAATCAAATACCAAGTGGTAAGCCTTAAATCCTTTGACGGTTCCCCAGAGTTGGCGGATGCCTTGGCGGCTGAGTGGCTTTGGTAAGGCATGGCGATGCTGCCACCTGGCTGCATCGCCCCCATCATAGGTGTCGCGCTAGAGCACCCAGCCGCCATCTATCGTCAAACTGGAACCGGTCATGTAGGAGGAGCCAGGGCCGGCGAGATAGGCTACGAGCTCCGCAATTTCGGACGGATGAGCAACGCGCTTCATGGGGCTACGCTCGGACAGGTACTCCAAAGCGCCAGCATTCATGTCAGTGTCGGTCGGGCCGGGCTGCACGTTGTTCACGGTGATGCGTCGCGGTGCGAGATCAAGCGCCAATCCTTTGACCATTGCCGCGACGGCCGCCTTTGTGAACTGGTACACGCTTGTTCCCTGCATACCGGTCCGCTCGGCGGTATTGGAGCCGATCGTAATAATCCGGCCACCATCCTTCATTCTCGCCGCCGCAGCCTGGATCGCGAGAAACACGCCGCGGATATTGACATCGATCATGAGATCAAGCTCCTCAAGCGAAACTTTGTGGACCGTGTTAGTGCGAAGAATGCCAGCGTTCACAACGACGGCGTCAATTGCGCCCAGCCTTTCCACGGTCGTACGTACCGCTGCTTCAATGGCCTGTGGGTTCGCACTGTCCGCCTGGATCGCGATGGCACGCTGTCCGTCGGCTTCGATCTCCGAAACGAGTTCTGAGGCGGTGTCTGGCCGCGACACATAGGTAAAGGCAACGTCAAAGCCATCCTTGGCAAGTTTGCGGGCCGAAGCAGCACCTATTCCGCGCGCGCCTCCGAAGACGAGAGCGGTTCTGGGTTCGTTGACCGTCATAAGGTTCTCCATTTTTGATACATCAGTCCATAATTATTCGAAAAGTACCCGCTCCGATCACGAAGCGGGTCTTACGGCATCAGGCGATAGGTTGCGAACCGCGCCATCGCTTTTAACTCCTTTGCAGATGCACCGCCACGCGCGGCAATCTGCAATCCCGTCATTGTCATAACAACGAAGGCGGACGTCTCGGCGGGATCGAGCTTGCGAGCAAGCTCCCCGCGCTCTTGGCCTTCGACAATCCTCTGCGCGACATGTCTCATGAGCATTTCGCCCGACGCCTTGCGACGAAGGTTGAGGTCTGGATCCGTTGTTCCGAATTCACCGACAGATCCTACGCCCATGCAGCCCAGCGCCCGTTCACGATCGTCTTCTGGCGCAAGACCTGCCAAGAGATTTTCTATTCCTTCAATCGGACTGCCGTAAGAAAGCCTGCTCAAATGAGCCGTCCCTATCCGCTGCAGGTAGGAACCGAACGCTTCAAGGTAGAGGGTCCGCTTATCACCAAACGCGCCATATAGGCTCTGCCTGCCAATGCCCATCGCTCCACATAGATCGTCGGTGGACGTTGAAGCGAACCCCTTCGCCCAAAACACCTGCATTGCTTTTTCTAATGCCGCGTCGCGGTCAAATTCTCTAGGTCTCGCCATGGCATGATAGTTAGCTATTATGGACTGATCTGTCAATAACACTCTAGAGGCTGCCGCTTGTCTTCGGTCTCCAGCGATGCCGTCCCATCAGGGGTGCAAACGGCTGGCCTGTCAGCGCACACAAGTGTTGCCCGCTTGCCATAAGGCGAAACCGCCCAAATCCATCTCACTGGAAGGCGAATTGGGAAAGCCGGCGTCGGCCGAGCAGTGAATGCCATTCGCGCTCATCATGACGTCAAAAGCTTTGAACACTGCACAACCGTAACACGATATAGCCCATTAGCGTCGGCTGATGAGCCGGGCAGCTTTATTGGTCATGCCGCCAGCCTATGCCCCTCCTGCGGCGGGACCCGTCCTCAGAAAACCATGCGGCGAAGGGCGGTTACGTCCTGCTTGAGGCTGAAGGTAGACAGCGGCAGCTGACAATTTTCGCAACAGGGTCCGAGCTTCATTTGGCGGTCGAGGCAAGGGATGTCCTGCAAAAAGACGGGATAAGGACAGCTGTCGTTTCGATGCCCTGCCGTCTCGTGTTCGAGCGACAAGATCCGAGTTATCAGCATCAAGTCCTTGGCGTGACGCGAGCGCGTGTCGCGGTCGAAGCGGCTGTCCGCGATTCCTGGGACCGCTATCTTGGCCTCGATGGCGAATTTGTCGGCATGCATCAGTTCGGCGCATCGGGCAAAATCGGCGACGTCTACAAGAAGTTCGATATCACAACAGATGCCGTCATACGCGCAGCCAGGAAAACATTGGCCCGCGTCTGACTGTCCAGGCCACAACGCCGAGGTTGAATGGCAGGCAAGACCTACTGGGACCTGCCTGCCGCCGGCCAATCGTTCGAGGGCTCGTCGATCTGACGATCGGACCTGTCGTCCACAGGATCACGAAGCTGGGTGGATTCCTTTTCGATCATGTAGATCACCGCGGATCGCTCGGCGCCCTTGGCGACGAGCTCCTCGACCAGAGCAAGAAGCTTTGGCTTGACCTCTTTTAAAATGTTTTGATTTTGGCTCATTGTTTCCTCCCACGTGCTATCGGCATTTAGCAGATACTTCTCAGCATCTTAGCCAAAGCTCTTTCCGGCATTCGCATCCTCCGCCAGGACCAGGCTCGCTGGCGGTGCACCGCTGTCGTCCCCTTGGATGATTGCCGAGACATAGACCAGCGCATTCTTCATGCCGTTCATCGTGTAAGGCTTTTCGATTGCTCCAAGGGCACCGGCAAAGTCTGGTGGGATTCGCTTGATGTTGCCGCTGACGAAGACATAGGGGATGCCGGCCGCCGCCAGCTCGCGCCCAACATCAATCCCGGTTGGCCCATCCATCAGGTGAATGTCGACGAAAGCGAAATCTGGCTTCGTCTTGCCGAGCTGGTCTCGGGCCTGGGCGCTGCTCATGGCGAGCCCCGTGACCTGGTGACCCGCCATCTCCACTTCGCTTTCGAGCTCCATGGCGAGCAACATCTCATCTTCCACGATCATGACTTTCAATGCGCACTCTCCTGTTGGTCGCCGACAAGCAGCACCACATCGACGACCGTTTTGCGGCCGTCCTGTTTCCGTTGGATCTCAGCGCCCAGCTGCAAGGCTGATGCTTCCAGCAACAGTTTTCCGAGCTGAGCGCTCTCACGATCCGGCTCGACCGGTTCCGACGTGTCTTCGACGCGGATCAGGAAATGACCGTTGAGGCGCCGGACGACAACATGAATATCTCCGCCACCGTCGCTCAAACCACGGCGAACGGCGTCCCCGACCAGCTCGTTGACGATCAGGGACAGCGGCGTCGCCTTCACAGCCGGCACGAGGAGCGGGGAGAGATCCAGAGATAGACGAATGTCGTTTCGGCCGGTTGCATCGACCAGATCGGTCACCAGCTCACGGGTGAACTCCGACATGTCGAATTTCGAGACGTCGTCGAGCGTGAATAGCTTGCGTTGGACCGTGCTTAGAGCCTCGATGCGGTTAAGGACCGACATAAGCGTTTTCCTCTGCCGATCGTCCGTCGCTATACGCGCCTGCATCTTGACGATCGAGGCCATGGTCAAGAGGTTGTTCTTCACTCGGTGGTCGACCTCGTGAACGAGCAGGGTGCGGGCCTCCAAGGCTGCGCGAAGATTGGCCGTGTGTTTTGCAACCTCCGCCTCGGCCTCGTGACGAGCCGCCGCCAAGTCCGCCTCGCGGCTCTTGACCGTTGTGAAATCCAGCTGGGAGGCGAAGAAATAGATGATTGTTCCAGCCTCATCCCGCACAGGGCTGATGAAGACGGCGTTCCAGAACGTGCTGCCATCCTTTCGATAGTTCAGAATGTCGACAGCCACATCCCGACCCGCCACGATGCTGTCGCGGATTTTGGCGACTGTCTCCCGGTCCGTTTCCGACCCTTGCAGAAAGCGACAATTCCGGCCGATGATTTCGTCGTCGCTGTAACCGGTCAGCTTCCTGAATGCATCGTTGCAGAAGATGATCGGATTATCAGGCTGGCTGGGATCCGTGACGATCATTGGCATGCGCGTAGCCTTGAACGCCGCCGCAAACGGGTCTTCGCTGACGTGCCCGGCGACCAGGCGGTCTCCGGCGCTGCGCGCATCCCGCCGATTTTGATCCTTTTCCTGCATTGTGATCCTGATTGTGTTAACCGACAACAGAAGTCGCGGCGGATGAATTCGTTCCTGCCAGTCATTTTATAGGGTGCGGTAGCAACACCGCCCCGATCTCACACACGACGCCGGCAGCGTCATAAATGATTGCCGACGTTCCGTTGAGCTCCGCCGCCAGCAAGCGCTCGACCAGGCGAGATCCAAAGCCCTTCTTGTTCGGTTGAGCGACCGTCGGCCCGCCCTTTTCCTGCCAGCGGAGGCTGAGAGCCGAGGTTTCGGGGTCATAGCTCCAGATGATCGACACCCGTCCGGTTGGAGTAGATAGGGCTCCATATTTGGCGGCATTCGTTCCGAGCTCGTGCAAGGCGAGCGACAATGTCGCAACTGCCTTTTGAGGCAGGAGAACGGATGGACCGGAAATGGTGAATCGCTCCGGCGGGTAAGGCGCAGTGGCCTGCTCGACCACCGCGACGAGGTCCGCGCTCTGCCAGTCACGTTCGGCAAGCAGATCATGAGCGTGGCCATTGCCGAGAGGCGCGCTTCGAACGCAGCGATCGCAGCTTGTATGTCAGTCGCCTGCGCGACGGTCTGACGCGCAATGGCAATCACCGTTGCAAAAACATTCTTCACGCGGTGATGCAACTCACCGATCAGAACCGCCTGAAGCCGGGCGGCTTCTATTTTTGCGGAGATATCATGGGCAATTTTCGAGGCACCAATGATCTTGCCAGCCGGGTCATAGACCGGTGAGACACTGAGCAAAATGTCAACCAGATGGCCGTCCTTGCGGCGACGCTGTGTTTCGTAGGCCTCTATCACGAAACCGGCTTTGATCTGCCGGAGCAAGCCCGGCTCTTCGTCACGCCTGTCTCTTGGTACAAGCACCAGGACAGACTGACCCACAATCTCCTCAGCAGTGTAGCCATAAAGCTGCTCGGCACCACGGTTCCAGGCCGTAATCGTCATGTCCAAGTCGATCGCAAGGATCGCGTCGTTGGAGGATGCAATGATAGAGGCCAGGCGCCGCTCGGCATCCTGAGCCTGCTTGCGTTCAGTGATATCAACCGAGACAACGGCAACCTGATGGATCTTCCCCTCGTCATCCCGCAAAGCGGAAACCGTATTGTTCACCCAGACGAGGCTACCGTCCTTACGAACATAGCGCTTCTCCATGTCGAAGCTTTGGCCGGTCTCGGCAAGCCGGTTGAACAAACGGGTTTGCTCGGGCATGTCAGCGGCAAAGGTGATGTCGACGATGTCCTTCCCGACAGGATCCTCCTCTTCATATCCGACGATCTCACAGAACCGGCGGTTGACGTGCAGGATCTTGCCTTCCAGGCTGCCCTGACCAATACCAGCTGCAGATTGGGAGACAACCGGCCGGAGCCGTTCCTCGCTTGCCTGCAACGCCTGGTCAGCGCGGACGCGATCAGTTGTTTCGTTGACGATGCAGAAGACCCCGCGAACTGTGCCGTGTTCATCGCGAATGGCCGAATAGGAGATGTCGAAATAGACCGTTTCCGGGTAGCCGTGCCGCTCGATGTAGAAGGGACGATCCTTTGCAGCCACCGTTTCTCCGGTCTCCAACACCCGGCGCAAAAGTGGCTCAAGATCATCCCAAAGTTCGGCCCAGTTCTCTCGTGCGGGCCGGCCAAACGCCTTGGGGTGCCGTTGGCCAATCGTCGGAGCGTAGGGTTCGTTGTAAAGCGCGACAAGGTCGGGTCCCCAGAACATCACGATCTGGGCCATCGCTGGCAGCATGATGTCGACGGCGGATTTGAGGCAGACAGACCATTTTGACGGCGGCCCCAGGATGGAACCGTCCCAGTTTCCGCTCTCGATAAGGCGAGAGATCTCGTCGGTCCCTTCGAAAATATTCCCCGCTTCGCTCCTCATTGGTATCCGCTCTACATTCCCATTGCGCCACCGCACCTTGTTCCCGAACTGTCAGTTGGCAGATTTATGGCGCAACCAACTCCCTGCAAGGCCTTTCCTCAATGAAATCAGCGTGAGATGCAAACTCAGGCGTAGGGTTTCTCGTCCGTTTATCAACTCTTATTGGTCTTGACCCCGCACGCCGCATTTCCCATATGGGCGCCGCAAAGAAGGGGGAAGGCTATGCGCGCGTTTCTGGAAACGGCATTCGGACCGATGGAGCTCAAGACAATTGATGAGGCTTTCCAAAATTGGCTGGACGCGCACCGAGTCCTAAAAGGCAGCCCGGAAGCCGAGCTCGCCGCAGCGATCATAATCACCCTTTATCGGGAGGGCCACGATACCCGGTCGGCTCTGGAGATGGCCATGTCTAAGCATCGCGGGCTGAGTGATCTTGCCGGCTAGCGCCAATTCTATTGAGCAACTTCAAGTTTAAGAACATTGAATGTTTCAAACGGCTTAGTGACGGCGCGACTTTCGTCATCGCTGTTTCAGGTCCATTGTTCAGCAAGACAACGGAAGCCTGCATTTTGCGAAAAAAATTCAACTGCTTGCCGCATTTGTGCTATGCGAAGCTCAAGTGCAGTCCTATCGATCGATGGGGGCAGCTTGGCAAGATCATCGGCAATTATGTCGATCTCTTGCAGGAAGAATGATGGGTCAAAGCGCCGCCGCATTTGACTGCACAAGTCAGCGACATTGCGTGAAGCGTTCAGTGTTGAAGCATAGTCCACTTACATGATCTCGCAGATGTAGCATGGTATATTAAACGAGAAGCGTCCGGCTGCGGACGCAGCCACATAAAGTTTGAAAGGCATAGTCACTCCCTCTTCATTGAGATGAAAAACGGCTCTAATTGCTCCAGGTTCCGAGGTCGGACTTCAGTCCGACATTGCTCAGACCTTAGTCTGACATAGCGTCGAACACGACTCCGAGAGCTAGCCCCCATCGGTGTTGTACCCGTTATTGTCACTTAGAACGAATGGGCGGACGCACTTCGATTCCAGCACATATTGGACCAAGGTCCGGGGTATCCTTCCAGGAACCTTCCGGGCTAATCCAATGCAGTACTTAGAAGAGGTAAATCGTGTTGGATCCGTCGCTAATCGAGCCAGAACAGCACTACTGGGCAATTAAGACAACCCCTGATGCCATTATCGAAGTCGTTTACGTCTCCACAGTATTCGGCAAGGAGCGGGAATATTGGACCGTCGCTCGTTTCGGCAACGAAGCACATTCCATGCTTGAAGAATTCGACTTTCTGGAGATGGTCTCGCGACCAACAGCGAGTGGATAATTCGTCCTGGACCCAAAAAGTCACTCGCCAAGCGGTTGCCGGAACACCAGACCTGCTGGCGAATATCGCGTTCCTCGCGCTTTTGACCTCATCGAGTAGAATGGACCGCAATAGCCTGCGGAATTTGGTCCCGCACTCCCGCAAAAGTGGGCGCACTTGGCGGAATGTGCGCCCTGAGCCAAAAGGAATAAAATTCACGATGGTCAGGCGTGACGTCAAAATCGAGTGTTTTATTCGAACGCCGATTAATACGAGGCCGTAACGAGGACATCGCGCGACGGTGCTTCACACTGCCTGCGTGGTCCTTCGAAAGGCTGATAGCTGTTGTCTTGCGCACGGTAGGACTGGTAGTGTTCGACACACCAACCTGATGCGGCTTGATTTCCTCCTGCACGACCAGCACCGGCCATTGCATTTTGTGTGACAACCTCTTCGCGGCTGCTGCCAGCCTGCTCTGCAAAGGGTGAGGTGCAACTGCGCATCTCGCCGCTGAAGGCGCGGTAGTTATTGGTGGAGGGATTGTAGGAGCGGTAGCGATGCGAGCACCAAGTGAGGTGCTCTGCCGGAATGGCCGGTTCTGCCGCAGAATCCGCGACAGGTTCTGGATCCTGCGTGCGCGCGGCCACGATGACCTTAGGCGCACCGGTCACGTAACTCGAATAAGCTGGCGCGATTCGCTGATAATTCTGTTTACCCGGATCGACGCGAACCGGACCTGTCGTCCAAAGATCGGGCGCGGAAAGATCGGCGAGCTGACGCGTTTCCGATTTCGCCATGACGATGGAGGCCAAAGATGCCGCCACGACACAAACGGCGACGGACGTCACGATACCGAATGTCAGTGATGCGACCGCGTTCATTTGCCAGGCTCCCGCTGCTCGATTGGAACGAATACCCTGCCCTGCTTTTCGTCACCGCGATCGACATTTGAAAGCAGAATGAGGATGCAGCCGGCCATTGCCATCAGTATGGCGACGATCGGAAGAACGACGCTTGCCGATTTCGTTTCCCCGTAGTTCATCTGTCTCTCCATAAGAAAAAAACGGTGGAGCGAACGCCACCAGCTTAGGTTACGGCACCGGCTTCAGGCTGCGCCCCTTGGGCGCCACTCGCGTGCGGCTGTTGCTGCGCAGAACCACCGGACTGATCGGTCTGGGCTGCACCCTTCTTTTTGATGATCGGGGCATCCTTGGCAGTGGCGGACATGAGGCCGATAGACGAAACACCGATCGACAGCGCCGTCACCAGCATGGCAAGGGACTTCTTTTTCATGACCATCTCTCTGGGTTCAGGCCGCACGCGGCCATGCCCCACAAGTGCGGCTGGATTTCGTTTCGTATTGACCAAGGAAGGACGCGGCATCAGCCGCGTCCGGGATCAGGTCAGTTGATGACCTGGATCACCTTGCGGGACGTCGGCTCTACGATGACGCGCTCATCATTCACGACCGCATAGGCATATTTCGGATTTTCGGGGACTGGGGTTACAACGACGGTCTCGGGAAGCGGCTGGCCCACTACCACCCTTTCCTTGACGACGACTGTAGCTGAAGGTGCCGGTGCTTCACGCACATAGGTTACGACCTTCTGCGGCGGCGGATCGATAACCGTTCCAACGACGGCACCGGCCACACCACCGACTGCAGCGCCGACAGGTCCGCCGACAATCGCGCCGGTTACGGCTCCGCCTGCAGCGCCATTGACGGTGGACGACTGAGCGAGTGCGACGCCCGACATGAGGGTCGCGGCCGTAGCCACGCCTACCATAACCTTAGAGAGCATTCTTATTTCTCCTTGTCGCTGAGCGGCCCTTATGACCGCGGCCCCACAATCCGCCAAAGGTATCGCTTGTTCCCGATATCGGACCTCAGTCCGGGGCACCACGGACCATAGTCGGGGGTCGGGAACCGCGGCCATTTTGCCTCGTTGCTACAGCGATGAAGGAGTGCAATTATGAGCATCATCCATAGACCCTCCGCCGGCCCGGTCGCGATCAATGCGTCCGTCATCGCCTTTGTCGCATTCCTGTGCGGCGCACTCTATTTCTTCGGCGCGGCCATGTCGGGCGATACGCAGATCACCAGGAGTGTTGCCGGCGCGGACATCCTCGATACACGCGATGTTCCGAACTAAAGGCACCCGAGATGTCACGCAGCTATCTGGAATTCTTCTAGGGTAGTACCATGTCTGTCGGACACGCAGTCGACAGGTCGCAGATGCATTGGCTCAGCCGTTGGAATGCCCGCTCGTTAGCCTCCCAGTTTTTCATCACTGGGGGCGTTGTCTCGATCATGGCGATGCTGCTGATTGGCATTCTGCTGACACGGCTGATCGAGGATGCGGTGATCCACAATTCCGGTGCAGCGACCGCGCTTTATGTCGATAGCGTCGTTGCTCCACTGCTTCCAGACATGCAAACGGAAACACTTCTCGACGAAGGAAGCGCCCAGGCACTAAACGAGACACTGTCGCAAGGCGCGCTCGGCAAGCGCCTCGTCTCATTCAAGCTCTGGAGCAGCGACGGCACTATCCTCTATTCCAACGAACCGGAGCTGATCGGCCACAAATTCCCGGTCAGCGACAAGCTTCGCCAGGCATTTTCAGGTTTGCTCGTCGCCCGATACGAGGTCGCGAGCGATCCGGAGAGCCAAAAGGAGCGGCAGCTCGGCAAGCCGCTGATGGAAATCTACAATCCGGTGCTGCAGCCATGGTCCGGTCAGCCCGTCGCAGTCGTCGAGTTCTATGAAACGGCTCAGGGACTTGCGGACAGCATCGCTCGCGCAAGACGATGGAGCTGGGCATCGGTCGCTGGGCTGACGGCAATCTTCTTTTTAACGCTTTCGGCGCTCGTTTTCCGTGGTAGCCGGCTGATTGAGGCACAGCGGACCGATCTCCGGAACAAGGTAAAGGAGCTCTCCGCGTTGCTCTCCGAGAAGCTCGCGCTACAGCGTCGCTTGCAGCGATCTTCCTTGCGGGCGGCAACCCTCAACGAAACCTACCTCCGAAGCGTCGGCGCCGACCTTCATGATGGACCCGCTCAGCATATAGCCTATGCCTCCTTGCGGCTCGACAGCGAAATGCTGGTCGACGCCACAACAGACCCTGCTATGCGAGAAAAGGAACTGGCCTGGATCCGTTCGAGCCTCGCCGAGGCCATGAGGGAGATCCGCACGATCTGTCGCGGTCTCGTCCTGCCGGAGATCGAAGGTGTCTCGTTCGAAGAAATCATCGAGCGGGTTGTCTCTGCCCACGAAACAAGAACAGCCAGCGCGGTTGCGCGCAACGTCGAGGATGATCATTCAGACTTATCGGCCGCCGTGAAGATCTGTGTCTATCGCTTCGTACAAGAAGCCCTCAACAATGCCCATCGTCACGGCGGCGGCATCGAACAATCGGTAACCGCACAAGCGCGTGGCAGCGAGGTCCGGATCGAAGTCCGCGATCAAGGGGATGGCTTCGATCCGAATGAGGTGCGGCCGACAAGTCTCGGGCTTGCGGGACTTCGCGAACGCGTCGACAGTCTGGGGGGCGATTTCGATATCAAGACGGGCAGCGCAGGCACTGTCGTGTCGATGACGCTTCGGTTGATGGAATTGGAGGCGGTAAGATGACGGCTATCACAATCGGGATCGTGGACGATCACCCACTGTTCCGCGAGGGCGTCAGCCGTAGCCTTTCGGAGGTCGCTGATTTTGTGGTGATCGGCGAAGGCGCGAGCAGCGATGACGCGATCAGGCTGGCGGCCTCGGATCGCCCCTGCGTGCTCCTACTCGACGTTTCGATGCCCGGTGGTGGCCTGCAGACAATCAGTTCGGTTTTGTCACGAAGTCCGGAAACGCGGGTGCTGATGCTAACAGCATCCGAGGAAGTCGAGACGCTTTCTGCAGCCTTGCAGCGCGGCGCGGCCGGATATGTACTGAAGGGAATTGGATCGCGCGGACTTGCCGAAGCGATACGGGTGGTGATGCGCGGGTCGAAGTTCGTCTCACCCGCAATGTCTGCCAAGGTGATAGAGCGCTCCCTTGGAGCGCATTCCTCGCCCAAGGCCTCGCTGACGCCGCGTGAGCGCGAAGTAATGGGACTCGTCGCTGAAGGTCTTTCCAACAAGCATATTGGATTGCGGCTCGATCTGCAGGAAAAAACCGTTAAGCATCACATGACGCAAATCCTGCTGAAACTCGGTGTCACAAATCGAACAGAGGCCGCCATTAAATGGCGGGATCTAGTCTAGTGAAGAAAACGCGAGAGGCGCGTAACATCTGCCTGCGTCGCGATCCTGTTGCTGATCGTCCGACCCTTCGGATCTTTCATGACATAACGGTTCGACACAATGGTCTCGATAATTCCGTTTCGGTGTCGAATCCGGATTGAGCCATCCGCGCTGCGTGTTGCCTGCACACCATTAGCCGCACTGGTCATCCCCCCGTCAGCGGGCTCAGCTGAAGTTGCCGGACCGCCATTACCCTTGCCATTCCCGCTATTGCCATTGCCATTCCCGCTGCCCGCGCTGGAATTTCCATTTCCGCCGCTGTTCCCACCGCCCTTGCCGTTACCGCCGCCATTTCCATTGTTGCCGCTCTTTGCGAAGGCATCGAGCGTGAGTAACGGCGCGCCTTCAAGCGGAAATAAAGCGCTGGCCAATCCCGCACCAGCAACGATTTTCAACATGTTTCGTCTCGAGCAACTCATAATTTGCGCCTCCTTTTCAGGATACTACGCGGGACAGGACTTATGAGATTTCTGCCTCCTCCGAAAAAAATCCAAGCCGGCCAGACAATTTCGGCGCCAAACACGGACCAGGATTGCGACGGACATCGAAAGGTCTCGACGCCGTTGACCCATCTTCGGTTTCCTCAAGCGCTAATGTTAGCCCCGGCTGACGCGTAACGAACCGGTCATGACACACTATGATCGCCGAGACACATGCACGCTCTCTTCATTCAATTGATCGCGTGAGGCTCTTGATCACGCATTGAGCAACGCGCCATTGGAATTGATGGCCCTCCGATCTTGGATCTCGCCCCAAGTGAGAAAAGAAGATCGCACGCGACGCATGACGACGACGCTGCTGTTCCCGGGTCGACCGGCAGATGATCCAGGATCGACACTAACAGGGCACCACCAACAACCGCCACTGCTTTAAGCGCCAAACTTATACCGAGCGTTTCGTACGAGACCTCGCAGCCAACCGCAACGCCTCAGCAATACCCTCGGCACCGTCCTTCTTATCGACGATATTAATATCAGGGAGCCCATCGACCAGCTCCGGGTTGCCAGTGAGAAACACGACTGCAACGTCGAACCCTGTCGCAAGGGAACGGGCAATTTTTGGGCCTGATAGACCATCCGCAAGTCGGACATCAACGATTGCCAAATCCGCCTCACGGGCCAGCTCCATAGCCTCGGTCGCTCTTGTCGCGATACCGACGACTTCAAATCCTTCAGCCAGAGCAATGTCTTCGATGACAAGAGCCACATCCGGCTCATCCTCGACAATAAGTACGCGCATACGAGACTCCAGACTGTGACCAGACTTTGGATCCTAACACCAGCCAGCAGCGTCGCACCACGGCACAAGGTCTTATGACTGAAGGATTTTCATTGCGATGCAACGAATATTGATGCCTCATTCCCTGCAAGGCTTGCCAGCATTTCGGCACCGTGCTGTGGTCTACCGAATAGATATCCCTGTCCCGTCTCGCACTGTAGTTTGCGAAGGAGTACGTGTTCGGCAGGACCCTCGACCCCCTCTGCGACAATCTCAAGATTTAGGCCATGGGCAAGCAAGACGATCGCTTTGACGATCTCAAAAACGTTCTGATCCTCGGTCATCCTTCGAACGAAGGATTGATCAATTTTGAGTTTGTCGAGCGGCAGGTCGGCCAGGTAGCTCATCGAGGAATAGCCAGTGCCGAAATCGTCTAGCGCAAGTGATACGCCGGTCGCGCTAACGGCAGCCATCTTCGATATCGACCGGCCACCATCGCTTAGGAATACAGATTCCGTAAGCTCGACGCAGAGGCGGGACGGGGGCAACCCGCTTGCAAAAAGCGCTCGACGTACGTCCGCCTCGACATCCGCTCTTTCGAACTGAATCGGCGACACATTGACCGACACGATCCCTTCCGGCCACAGCATGGCCTCCGCGCAGGCCTCCATCATAACCCATCGTCCGATATCGCAGATCATTCCCGAAGATTCTGCAATGGGAATAAATTCCGTTGGTGCGATGAGCCCAAGCTCCGAATGGCGCCAGCGCAGCAGCGCTTCTGCACCCACGAAGCGGCCAGTCACGAGATCGACCTGCGGCTGGTAAAGAAGAAAAAACTGTCCGTCTCGCAGCGCATTGCTCATGTCGGCTTCGAGTCGTCTGGAGCGCACCTGCTGCAGTGCCATCGCCGGATCGTACATCGACCATCGCTCCGACGTTTTTTTCGCACCGTCGAGCGCGGACTCGGCAGCCCGTAATGAACTCTCGGCACTTTCCAGACCAACCCTTGCGACACCGACGCGAACAGCCACCGACGCTGATATCTCGTCTAATACAACAGGCGATTCGAAGGCGGCGAGGAGCAAGCCCGCGTGAAGAGCCGGGTTGGCATCTTCCCCGGCACTGAGGACAGCGAACAGGTCACCATCTATGCGCGCAAGCAATTCACAGGGAAAAGTGGCGGAGAGCCGTGTAGCGACAGCCTTTAGAAAGGTGTCGCCGACATCGCGACCCAGTGTCGCGCAGATGTCCGAGAAGCGCTCAATGTTGAGAACGGCCACTACGCCGTTGCGCCCTTCGAGACGTGCAAGGAATTCACGCCGGTTCAGAAGCCCCGTAAGTTCATCGCGCTCTGCCATCCGCTTGAGCTTTGCCTCGTACGCCCTGCGAGACGTAACGTCGCGGATAATCATGCAGCCACCGAATGAGCCTCTACCTAGCCTCCCCTGTTCCTCGACTGGTGAAAGGGTGATGGCCACTTCGTAGGTTGTCGAATTGCAGTCATCTTTATGCCTGACGAACTCGATGACGGTGCTGTGGATCCTGCCCGGCTCGCAATTGTATAGAGCTGTAAGACCACGAACTGCGGCAGCAACGGAATGCTCTGAACTTGCCAGCAGATGTGCTCCGGCGCCCACGCGCAGAATCGATTTGGCAGATTCACTGATTTCAGCGATGACCATGTCGCTGGTGAAGGCAACAATCCCATCCGAGCTGTCGGCGATGATCCGCCGCATCAGGCGGCGGGTATTGCGTGCTTCAATATTGGCAAGGGCGGCCAGCATCTGGCCGAGATCGATCCGCTCGGTCAGCGCCAGACCGCCTGCCAGAATAAGCTGCAGCCACGGCACTACCGTCCCGGTGATGATTGCAAAATCCTTCTGGAGAATGAAAGCAGCGACTTCGCCGGCCATTCCCGCGGCAACGGCGAGAAGGCAAAGATTCGCCAGGCCTACCGAACGCGATAACAAGATGGCGACGATAAGCGCGGCCGCAAGGAGTAGCTCCAGCGGCGTCTGATTAAATTCTGTCAGAAGGCGGTCTTGGATCAGTGTCTCCGCTGCAAGCACATGAATGAGCGGACCAGCCAGTGCTGCATTCACCGGTACCGGGAAGATATCTTTAAGCTCGGTCGCAGACGCACCGACCACGACCGAACGCCCTGAAAGTTGGCCGGCCGCAACCTTCCCGGAAAATACATCCGCCATAGAATAGGTGGGCACGCTGGTGGGTTTGATGGAAAAATCAATCAGCCCTCGTCCTGAAGTCTCGGCGCTTCTGGCAAGGGCGGAAGCGGCAGACGGCGTTGCTTCGCCGTTGAATTCGCTGCCGAAGTCGAACTTGCGCACAACGCCATCGGCATCCGTGGTGACGTTGGCAAAGACTGGCCAGGCATTGGAGAGCAGACTGGGAATCGGCTTGGTGACGCTGGTGTTAACCGATGCCGCAGCGATTTGCTGGCGAAAGACCGGCAGCAACACCCCGCTGCCGGCTTGTTCGAGGGCAGATGAAAGCGCGCCATCTTCGGCCGCGTTTGATGGCGTTGAGAAATCGATATCCAAAAAGATATCTGCTGCATCCGCCGCGGTAAGCTTTGCTAGAAGCTTTGCATAGATGCCGCGTGGCCAAGGCCAGACGCCTACCTCGTCAAGCGTTTTCTTGTCGATGGCAATGAAGACGATTTCTCCGGAGGCTTCTCGTGGCGCCCACTCGAAGCGTTGGGCAATCAGGCTGTCATTAAGAGCGGTGATTGCGTTGAGCGTCGGCGCGACGACCGGAAGCGCGAGCATCGCGGCTATGAGCCCCCCACGCAAGGCGATCGGCCCGGCAATTGCGGAGCACATTCTCCGCAGGGAAGAGCCAAAGCTCGTCACTTGTTGTTGCCCTTGCCGCTATTGCCCTTGCCGCCGCCATTGCCACCCCCGTTACCATTGTTGCCTTTGCCGTTGCCCCCAGCGTTTCCGCTGTTCCCATTGCCGTTATTGCCGCTGCTTCCGGCACCGGAACTGCCTCCATTCCCGTTGCTTCCAGAGTTGCCGTTGCTGCTGCCGTTGCCACCCCCATTACCGTTGTTGCCGCCGCCGCTCTTTCCACTGTCGTTGCTTCCGGAGCTGCCCTCGCCGGACCTCCCGTTGCTTTGCGCGGCGTTCTTCGCGCTTGCATCATTGCTCGCCTTGGACGACTTGCCCTTGTCATCTGTCGTGACTTCAGCCTGACCTGCGAGCGCTGTCGTCCCCACTGCAGGCACAACTGCAACAGACGGCGCAACCGGGCTAATTGTCGGCCGCGAGTTCGCGCCAGATACCTTCATTCCCGACTTCCGGTCGACGGTGGCACTCTGGCGGGGGCCGACATTGGCCTGCTGGCCGCTCGCGAATGAGGTTACCTGTACCAGCCCACGATCAACGGACACTGAAGCGTTTGTCTTGCCGACGCTGACATGGAAAATTGTGCCCTTCACAACAGCAGCCAGATAAGGTGTCTGCACGGTTGTATGAGGCTGGCTGCGCTTTTCGATCTCAAGATCGAGTTCGCCGATCTGCTGGAGGATGTTGGTCTTGCGCGCGCTGAACAGTCCGCCCGACTTCGTTGTTATTGCAGCCAGGGTGCCTGGCTGGAAGCCGACACTTTCAACACCGCGCACAAGCTGTACCCTTCCGCGAGGGCCCGTTGCGATCCAGGCGCTGTTTGGAACGACGTCGCCTGTCTGCAAGTCCTTCCACGTTGACTGGTCTGTCGTATAGCGTACCTGGCTGCTCGCCTTGGCAACATGCCAATCATCGTCATCAGAGGCATAGGCGGTCAAAGGAAGAAGAAGAGTGACGAGAGCGAAAAGATGAAGAAGAACGCGCATTGATGCCCCATTTGGTTTGGGGTGATTAACGCATTTCTCACTTAAGAATGGTTTTAAAAAACCGGCTAGATTCTCGCGATGATCAATTATCGAAGAATTCGTCAATGCCATGTTGGCATGCTCTTGCCAATTCGGTCCAACATTGCGTTACGCCGATAGAGTTGACAGCTCTCCAAATACAACGACGTCGTCCTATTGAGGCTTTGGCCTGGCGAATAGGGTTTCAAAGCTGCGGGCACCCCGGACCAAGATCTGATCCCGGAACTCACGATGGATGAAGCGATTGGATTGTGGCTTGTCCACGGCAGTATCGTACGCTTCCCGGACGCTGCCGCGCTGTGGGGACAGCGCATTCAGTTCTTTCATGAACTTGCCAGGTCGGCCGGATCGACGTGGATGTTGCCCCGTTATGATCAACATAGGATATTCCCGAATCAGCGCTTCAACCGCCTGTTCGCGGCGCCATGAGCCTTGACTGGTCACGTGGTGATCAGGCGACGTCCAGCACGATCTTGCCCTGGATGCTCCCTTCGGAAGCCCGACGATGAGCGGCCGATGCCTCGGCAAGCGGATAGGTACTGTCGATCACGACCCGAACGGAGCCATTATCGAGCAGACGGCCAGCCTCCGCCAGTTGCGCTCCGTTCGAACGCACCTGCGTCGTCGAGACAGTGATCTTTCGCCGGGCAGCTTCATCATGGCCGGAAAAGCCCAGCGGGTTTACGAGAAACAAGGCGCCATGCTGCCCGATGCAAGAAAGAAAGCGTTCCATGTTCTCGCCGCCGACGGCATCGAGCACCAGATCAACATCCTTCGCCACGGTTTCGGCAGCCGCCTTCGTGTAGTCGAGGAAAATATCGGCACCGAGATCATTGAGAAGCGCCTCATGCTTGCTGGAAGCAACGGCAATCACCTTTGCGCCTTGCCATTTCGCGATCTGGACTGCGAGATGGCCAACGCCGCCGCCGGCGCCGTTCACCAGCACCGTCTTGCCGTCGAGCGGTTCCGGCGCATGCGCGAAGGTCTGGAACGGGTTCGGCGCATCATGTCCCAGATCGACCAAAAATTGCCAGGCGGTCAGAAGCGACATCGGCGCGCCGGCCGCTTGGATATGATCGATCCCAGGAGGCTTCAGTGCCAAATCCGATGTGGGAACGCGAACGTATTCTGCATAGGCGTTGCTTCCCGTCATCAAGTCATGCGGGAACCGGACCATCGCATAGACCTCGTCGCCGACCTTGAACTGCGTCACGTTTTCGCCGACAGCCGAGACCTCGCCGGAAACGTCGGTGCCAAGGATCAGGGGAAAGCGTGGACTGGGCTGCCATTCCGGCGGCAGCGCCCGATAACCATCGCGCAGATAGAGATCCGGCGGGTTGAGGCTCGCGGCATGGACGCGAACAAGCACGTCGTGCGTCGCGATTTCCGGTAGGGGCGCATCCTCATAGAGAAGGACATCTGGTCCTCCGAATTCGTGCAAACGCGCGGCTTTCATCATTTCAGTCATCGCTACCTCACTTGGATTTCGCTTCCATGACAGAAAATATGACCAGATGGTTGCATTGATAATGGTTCGAATAGTCGCTTTAATAGTGCCATGAAGGAACAAATAGGAATTGACAGGTTGACAGGGCTGATCGCTTTCGCTCGCGCCGGATCGCTCGGAAGCTACACCGCTGCCGCCCGTTCCTTGTCCATCTCACCATCGGCGGTCAGCAAAAGCATTCAGCGGCTGGAAAAGCAGCTTGGCGTTTCGCTGTTTGCGCGCACGACACGTTCGCTGACCCTGACGGCAGAAGGGCGCGACCTGCATGAGCGTGCGCTAAGGCTTTTGCACGACGCCGAAGACATCGACCAGGCGGCAAAAGCATCGCGCACCGAGCCCGCCGGCACATTGCGGATTGCTGCTTCGCTGCCGATCGGCCTGCATATCATCGCGCCCCTGCTTCCTCGTTTTCGCAGTCTCTATCCCAAGGTGAACATCGATCTGCGTTTGAGCGATCACATAGTGGATCTCATCGAAGGCGGCTTCGATCTGGCGGTGCGCATCGGCGATCTGTCAGACTCGCGCCTGCTCTCGCGCCGCCTCCTACCACATCGTTTGTGCTGCTATGCCTCACCCGAATATGTGGCGCGGCGCAGCCCGCCGACCCATCCGGACCAATTGGAAGAGCACCAGACGGTCAACCTGCGCTACCAGAGCAGCGGCCAGCTGTTCCGCTGGCCTTTCCGCGTCGGGGACAGGGAGGTGGAGATTGTGCCTTCCTGCGCCATCATCGTGGACGCAAGTGAAGCCGTGATTGCCGCGATTGCGGCGGGTGCCGGCATAGGAATGGCAACCAGTTTTATGGCCAGCGCCTGGGTGAGCCGTGGGGCGCTTGTTCCGGTTCTGGCCAACTATGCAGTGAACCGGCACGATATCACGGCGCTGTGGCCAGAGAGCCGAAGGTCGAACCCGGCCGTGCGCGCTTTCGTCGATACCTTAGTGGAGTCGTCGTGACACTGGCAGTGAATGACCGCTACGGGCGCTAGGGAGACCACCGGGTATTTCAAACATTCGCTTTCATCAATCGGCACAACTTCGATGACTTCCGAGACTATCCCCGCATCGCGGCAACCAAAGCCTTGATAGCATAAGGAAGCACACCCGCCTTCACCTTGTGTGCCCCTTCGATCCACGCAACTTTACGGACGCGATCTTGAAACTTCCAAAAGAAGGTACGCTCCGATTGCAGTGACAGATTCAAGCGGACGTTACTCGTCGAGCAGTTCGGCGCAGGGGCGCGGGCTTTGCAAAGCTACAACGGCAGTGCGCGATGGGACGCGAACGGATGGGCTATGCGCACGGCGAAGTATGCTGGACGCCATTCCCGTGTCCCGAAATCATCCGTAGATAAAGGCCGAAAGTTCATCCGGCGTCCCGTCGGGGAATGAGCTTTTCAAATGGTCGAGAAAGGCGGAGACGCGCGCGTTGAGCAGGCGTAGCGAACGATCCGCCTCTCATGCTGCAGCCTGCCCATGATAATTTCGGGTGCATGCCGCATTCCCCTATCGTTCCTGTTCGTCCCGATCGCGTTTTTGCTCGGCCTCGTGCTGAAGCTCTTCCAATCTCGGCACGAGCTGTTTGGCAGGGACGGTTCGATTTTCGCCGCCACTTCCATGCAGCGACGCGTCTTGTTCACCGTAACCATTTGCGCGTCCAGCTCGGTCATCGTCGGCGCGGTCCTTCGCCCGATTGCGCGAGCGCTCGGCCGCTGCGATTGCCACACGCAGTTCTTCGTCAGCCTCTGCAATCTCGCGCAGATAGCTATTGCCCGAGGCGCCGAGCTCGGCTGCCCTCGCCATCTCAAAGTTCAAGCTCGCCTGCAAGGACGCCTTATCGGCTCGAATTTCGTCATCGTCAGCCAATTCGATCCGCTCGCGATAATATTCGACCTCGACCATGATGTTGTTTCCAACCTCGACGACTTCGGGCCCGTGGCGTGCAACAGCCTCATCCCACTGACGATTGGCGTCGTCCGGTCTGGCCGACCCGCTGCTTGGCGCGCGATCCTCAACCTGCTCCGCCAGTTCCATCATCTCGCGACGAACATCGACGTGCTCCCGGGCGGCCGCGGCAATTTCCTCGAAATTGCTCCGATCATCCCGCGGCATGATCCGCTTCGCCTGGAAAAGGGCGGTCTCAACGCGTTTTTCGTACGCCTCGAATTCCGATCGTGTCATGGTGCTCATGTTTTCGATCTCCGCAACCTCAAAAATACTAACCAATTTGGTTTGGAATTGCGAGCCGTTTTCGCGCTCGCCCGATTGCTTTTCGGCGACGAACTCTCGCCTTCCAAGTGCTGTATTAACCCGGAAAATCCTGCTTTTTGCAAATTCAGACGCGCCGATATCGTCACTGTCTCGTGCGAGGTCTTCCCAGGCACAGTGAACTGTTTCAGTATAGGCTTGGCTTTTTGAGGTTCTCGTTGAGGTCACGACCTCGCGCCGTTTTCTATCGTATCGGCGCGCAGCGCTATCGGACGTTCCCACATGCTCGGTGCGGCCTTCCCGGTTGATCGGGCGAACCTGATTTTTGGTATAGGAGGCAGCATTCGCCTGATCACGGCGATCGGTCATCTCCATCCGTATACCATGCTCGCGGGCATGCTGCGCCAAACCTTCGCGCCAGCGCCGGAAAGATGCGATGGATGTATCGACACGTTCGCCGTCCTCGGATCGCATGGCAACGATTGCGTGAACATGGACGTGCGGTCGCTTACCGCCGGCCGACTCGGTTTTGGGATCCTGACCTGGATCATGAAGAGAGAAAACGTACCGGTGCTGACCAAACTCCGCTGCCAGGAACTCTCGGGCCGCCGCGCGAAAAGCCTCGACATCGGTTCCGGCCCTCGCGGACATGACAAGGTGCATTACATCGCGCGGCTTGCGGCTATGCAGTTCGCCCCTCCACTGCAGTTGCACCAGATCGCCCGCCAGTTTGGCGTCCGTTATCGTCTCCCCGCGATTGTCTCGAACGCCACCGTCAGCTCGCTCGACGAGTTTGCGCAAACGTGCGGTCCCATATTCGACGCCATTGCCATAGCCGGTAAAATGGAACTCGGCCGATCGGCCCCCGTTTTCCGACATTCGTGCCTGAACGATCTCTTGCGCCTTTTCATCAGCTGTCAGCCGCTCGCCGGCCCGGTCTCGCAAGACGGCAACACCATCGATCCGGTAATGGTCCTGACGCTCTTGCACGGCGAATGCAAACGAGCGCTCTCCCAGCGCCGTACTCACGATATCGCGGGCCCACGCGTCCAGCGCCTGCCCTTCATCGGGCCTCCGCTTGACGTCGATACGAAATGTCCCGATGTCGCGGCTCTCGGCACGGTTGCCCATCAGGTGCGCCCAGTCCTCAGAAAGGCCCGCGACCGCCCCCCGGCCGCGCAGTTCTTCGCCCGCCTGATTTTCCATCGCCACATCGCCGTTTCGAGAGATATAGCTCGCCATGGCGCCCAGGCGTCCGCCGCCGCCGAACGATGTCATCTTCACGACCGCGGGCTGACTTCCGCCGGCAAGTCCGGCAAACCGTGTTGCCATCGAACGCGGCGCCGGCCCGGGCCACGCGAGGCCTTCACGTGCGGCTCTCCCGCCGACATTGAGACGGCCGCCAACGCCGCCGCCTGAAGCAACTCCCCGCCGCCGGCGCTCTTCCTCCTCACTGGGAGAATTTCGGCCGATCAACCGCTCGTGCAGGTATGCCGCTCGGCGCTGCTCCCATTCCGCCGTAAAGGCGCCGAGAAAAATTTCCATCAGTCCCGACGTCCAATCCTACGGCCTGGCCGGCTGGCGAGACGCTGCAACTCAAGAGCAAGGCCCGCGACAAGGGGCTGCAGCTCGCGCAGGTCAGCGATGGCGTCTGCCGGAACGGAACGTTGATACGAGCGCCGAACGAGACTGTTGAGGTTCACTCCAATGGCCCGCAGGTCACGATGAAGAAGCTCAAAAACCACCCGATCGTCTTCCGACAGGAACGGTAAGATGCCGGCACCATCAAGCGTCAATGAGCGCATAAACGCCGACACCGACATCTCCGACTGCCTGGCTGCGACTTCGACAGCGGCGAGCTCTGGCGCGGAAAAACGCGCATGGACGACGCGCTCCTTACGCTCCTTGACAGCAGGCACCGCGGGTCGTGACCTTCCATTTTCGACCATGCCGTCGTCTCTTCACGTGTTCGCCGCAGGCGCCATCGGCGGCCCGTCCGCCGATCGTCAGCAAATTTGTATCACAAATTTGCGTATCCTGCCAAACCAATACAACCTATTTCAGTTCATAAAAAGCCAAACTTAACCTGGCACCGTAAAAGCCATTCATTACTCGATAACACTCATCGGAAGTTTGACCCTTCCACATCACATGACCAACCCGTGTGAAACATCGATAGCGTTGCTGGAAGGAGGAAAGTGAAGGTTATATAGTGAAAATCCGAGGATTCATGGGGTGCGGATGATCTTCCACAAGATATGAGACAATGCTTCGAAAGAGTACCATCGGACTACCTAGTGGATGATCTGGGACGTGATGTACCCAAACAAAAAGCGACTGGACGTCTGCAATTTTTGACCTAATATAGTTCATGTTTCGAGCATGGCGCCGAAACAGTTCGGTAGCGGGAGAAGGTCATGCCTCGGACCTATGCAGTCGTCAGTAACAAGGGCGGCGCCGGCAAGACAACGATGGCGACGTTGATTGCCGGCGAATACGCTCTATCGGATCAGCGCGTCCTGATGATTGACGCCGACAGCCGTCAAAATCTGGCCGGCTGGTGGAAGCTCTGCCACAGCAAGGGCAATGTACCGGATAATATCGAGGTGACGATTGCGGCGACCCAACGGGCAATCGACGATGTTCTGAAGAAGCTCGCCAGCTTTTTCGATGTCGTCCTGATCGATGCGCCCGGTGTCGATAGCGTGCTGCAGACGACGATCATTCGATCGTCGGACGTGGTCCTATCACCGGTACAGCCGGGCATCAAGGAAATCGAGGCCGCCGGCCAAACCGTCGCTGAGGTGAACGACATAAACGATCGCCTCGGTTTATCGATCGTGCATATGAACGTGCGCACCCGTATCACGCTGCCCGGCCGCAATCTTGAAGCCTATCGCTACATCCGGCCGTTCGTGGTAGGTCTTCTCGCTGCGAACTACCAGACGATGCTTCTGGAAACCGAGCTTTACGAACGCAACATCTATCGCGAGATCCAGAACGGCCTCGGGACACTGCAGATGCACGACCTGACAGACTCAGTCCGAAAGGCGCGTCTTGAGGTAAAGGCGCTGGTCGATGAGATCGACATTCGCCGAGTGGCCGGACCGGCTGAGGCGGCGGCATGAACAAAGGGACGATCGACTTCCAGCAGTTCTCTCTCGCGCCACGCCGAAAGCCTGCAGTTAAGGATACAAACGAAGGCCGGCTTGAGGTTGCCGCTGACGAGCAAGCCGCCGATTTGCACGATCAGGCTCCGGCGCCTCTCGACAATAACCGCGGCCGCCAAACGGTGCTTCCGCGCCTTCCCGAAGACGAGCGGCAACGGCGAAGCGCAAAGCGGGCTGCCGATCAGGACGATACCCGGCGGCGCCTGAAAAGCCTGAAGCGCGCCAAAGACCGCGCCATCAAATTTTACGTCAATGTGCCGCTGGAGCAGGAGATGAAGGCGCGTCTCGCGAGAGCGGCTCATGAAAACGACGTGAAGATGACGGTTATCATGCAGGCTGCCATTGAAACCTATCTCGAAGACAACGGCTATTGAACAGCAGCATCTGGACACGCCGGTCGATCCGGCGTGTCCAGATCAAGCGCGCCGTGGGCCGCCTCAGAATGGTGGCTCGACCTCGATGCGGCCGTCGAGTTCGGCCCAGATGACTTCGCGCTCGGCCAGCGCCAGGTCGAGCTCGGCTTCAAGCGCCCGGCGTTCCCAGGTGGTTTCGGCGTTACGGGCTTCACCGCGCAGTTCTTCGATATGCTGGTCGATGGTCATCTTCTTCTCCTTGACGTTTGTGGAAGATGACTGCGGCACGCAGGGTGGGGAGAGGCAGGTCCAGGCTCGCGGAACACGACCGGCGGAGCCGGCGCGCGGAGGAACCGATTTTGTCGAAGTGCAGTGAAACGGAACGGCGAGAAAATTGGAGGGGCCGCGCGGCCTTGAGCTGGCTCTTCCCGCCCGGCACAATTGCCCGGTCTGAGCAGACAGGTTTCCCTCTCGTTAGTCACCCCTTCCTGCTTGCCAACGACCGCTGCGGGCAGCCGTTGGCATGAGGCGGTTCCGGTTCGATAGTGTCGAATGTGATGAGGATCACCCGGATTTCGCGGGACTGCTGGCCCGCGCCTACCGCGCCAAAGTCCGACCGCTGTGTCTCTGCCGTGAGCAGGCGGCGCCGATGTACATCGCAGATATCGGCAATCAACTGGTCATCAAGCGCATGCCGCTTTCCGGTGAAGGCCATGACCCAGCATGTCCCTCCTATGAACCGCCCTACGAATTGTCCGGGCTCGGCCCGCTGATGGGAAGTGCAATCCAGATGGATGCCTCTGTCGGGTCAGCCTCATTGAAGCTTGATTTTTCCCTTTCCAAGCGCACCGGGAGCAATCGTCCCGGCGTACCGGAACCTGCCGGCGAAAGCGTGAAAGCGGAAGGCAGAAAGCTGTCGCTACGCGCCCTGTTGCATTTCCTGTGGCATGAGAGCGGCCTGACCGAATGGACCGCGCACTGGGCCGGAAAGCGCCACTGGTGGCAGGTCTATCATCATCTGCTGGAGGCCGCCGGCAACATGGCGGTGCGCGGCGAGAGCCTGTCGGAGCGGTTGCTCATTCCCGAGCCTTTCAGGGCCGAGGATAAGACAGCTATCGAACACAGGCGGGCGCGGAAGATGGCTGGTCTTTTCCAGCAAGGTCCGAAGCGCCTGATGTTGCTTGTCAGCGAGGTCAAGGAATTTACGGAGACGAGAGACGGCCGGCTCGTGGTGGTCAAGCATATGCCGGGCTTCCGGCTTTATCTTGAAGACACGGCCTGGAAGAGCGTGCAGCGCCGCTTCGAAGCGGAATTTGCTCTCTGGCAAAGCGGGGAAAACCTGCACCTGATGCTGATCGCGACGATCGGCAGCGGCAAAGCCGGGATCGTCACCATCGACGAGATCGCGCTGATGTGCGTCAGTGAAGAGTGGCTGCCGATCGAAAATGCTTTCGAGCAAAAACTGGTCGAGCGGTTGACGCGGTTACGCTTGAAGTCGGTCAAGGGTCTGCGTTTCAACCTTGGCCGAAACCGACCTTTGGCCAACGCGATGCTGCTGGAGACGAAACCGCGGCCGCATGCGCTCTACATCGTGCCGCCGTCGGCCGGCGCTGATTTTGAGGAAGCACTTAAGGAAATGATAGAAGCGCGGCCCGATCTTGGCGCCTGGGTCTGGCGCGTGGTCGAGGGCGATATGCCGCCAATCCCGACGTGATCGTGGCGATCACTCGGCCGGCGCGCCTTCAAGGAGACCGTCGTAGACTTCGAACAGTGCATTGGTGATCGCCTGGCCGAGTGCGGCGCCTGCCGCGCGGACGTCATCTTCGGAGCCGTCGCGGGCAGCCCGTGCCAATTCTAACCCTTCCTCACTGACGATCAGCTTTGCCACCTCGATCGCCCAGAGCCCGAAATCACCACGATTGTCGATCTTGATTGCCTCTTGCACGACGACGCTCCCCTTTCTTTGATGGTGAACGGCCTTTATCGGGAGAAAGCGCCGATAGCCAGAAATCATCACCGATGTGAATCGAACCTCAGTGATCGATTCAAAACTCTCGTTGGACGGAGGCGACCCAATTCGGCGACCTTGCCTAAATGCCGAACTATCCATTCCATCTCTACTGCCAGCGCATCGATGCCACCCGGAACATGGCGCGATACTACGCCATCTCCATTCAGCCGACATTGTTTGGCGAGGCCTCGGTCGTTCGTTCATGGGGACGCATCGGCAAGGCGGGCGGCGAGAAAATCGAAGTCTTCGGCAGCGAACGGGAAGCGGCTATCCACTTCCTGGCCATTGCAGGCAGGAAGAAGACCAAAGGCTATAAACCGGTCGGTAGTTGTGGAAATCCTCAATTTCCAGCCGCTTTTGCGGCAGCGCGTCAATGACATCAGGCGATGGCGATGGCAGGGATTTCGCATTGAACATGACGCGGAGACAAGACATGACCACTACCAATGAAATCGCCGACAAGATTTCCGGCGAGCACGGCCTGACCAAGGCCCAGGGCAAAGCTATCGTCGAGGCGGTCATCGCCTCCATCACCGAAGCTGCGGTTGCCGGCAACGAGACCTCGCTGCCGGGCTTCGGCAAGTTCAAGGTCAAGGCCACGCCTGAGCGCGAAGCGCGCAACCCGTCCACGGGTGCGACCATCAAGGTCGCAGCCGCCAAGAAGCTGAGCTTCCAGCCGGCCAAGGCGCTTAAGGATGCGCTTAACAAGTGACACACCGAAAGCCCCGCTCGGATCGAGCGGGGCTTTCGGGTCAATTCGTCAGCGGCGCGTGCTGCGCGACCAGATAAGCTGCAGGCCTTCCTGCCCCTGGACTTCCGTCAGGGTCGCGTAGATCGGGGCGGGGAAGCTCGGGTCGTCGAGCTTGACCGAGATGTAGTCGCGCTCGGTTTCACGAGCTTGCTTCTGCCAGCCGGCGCCGAACTCGACATTGCCGGCCAGAACCCTGAAGTCCGGGGCGTCGTCGGAGGAGCGTTCGACTCTGATAATCTTGGCCTTGACGTTGAGGTTGAGGGTCTTGATGGTGCCGGAAAAGCCGTTTTCGGAAGCGGTGAAAGAGCCGATAGTTGCCATTGTCTTGATCCTTTCAGTTGCTCGGGCCGCGCCCATCGCGGCCTCGATGGCTGTCGATGAGACCGGAAACGATCGGACCGCACCCCTTGGGGCCGCAACGAAGTGGAGGACGGCAATTAGCCGAGGCTTTCTTGTCTCGCGAGGAATGGCCGCAGATCCGGGGTCCCCACATGACCCGTCATATGGGGTGGGCGTGGCCAGGGGAAGAAAACGAGCAAGCCGTTGCGGGAAGACGATCGAGCCAAGCCCGCGAGGCGTTTTTTGGTCAGACAAGCCGCATCGAGACCGCAGTGGGCGAGCCGTTGCTGGGGGATGGGCCAGACGATGGCGCCG
The DNA here is from genome assembly GCF_056400165.1 of Rhizobium sp. 01L410. NCBI lineage: Bacteria > Pseudomonadati > Pseudomonadota > Alphaproteobacteria > Hyphomicrobiales > Rhizobiaceae > Rhizobium > Rhizobium sp. 01L410. The sequence continues at coordinate 82,616 of NZ_JBFTST010000016.1, read as the reverse complement.
TCAATGTCCGGCGTGATTCCGGACGGCGTTGCCTAGGATATCCAGTATCGCCAACTGAAAGCACCAGAGGCCTGGCCGCGTGGCTTCGCTCCGATATGCCAAAATGGAATTCAAGACGTAGCCGACGTGATCGGCCTGATGCCGGAACTCCCGACGGTGCCACCGGCTACGATCGGTTCACCGCCGCCAGCCTGCGGCTCGCCGCTGCATCCTTCACGATGCGTGCGATGTTTTTCAGGAAGGCCGGGCTGAAGCTGCCGAGTGGCCTGCTTGTTTCGAAGTCGAAAGCCTTGTCGAGCTCGACGCGATTATATTCGTCGAGGATGATCCAGCAGGGAAAATCGAGGCCGGCGCGGCGGCATTCGATCTGGCTGATCGGCAAAAACAGGCGATCCTCATGCGGGGCCTGCGAGGTGATGGCGAAGAGGAAAACGGCGCCCGGGACATCGGGCGTCCGCACGACGACGCAGACGGGGTGGGCCTTGCGGCCGCTTTCCTCGCCGGCATCGGCCTGTCGTTTCCAGAGATAATGGAAACGGACGACGTCGCCCACATCAAACATGATCGTCCTCGAGCAGCGCGTCGAGGCCGGTCATCAGTTCTGCATAGACGGCATCCGGGGCATCGTCGAGGCCGTAGGCGAGCGTGTGCGAGCCGCCGAGGAGGCGCCGATACTGTTCCGCCGTCAGAATGACGAGTTTCTCCTTGCCGCGCTTGGTAAGCGCGACCGGCTCGATCAATGCTGCCTCGAGGATTTCACCGGAGGCCCGGTTCATATCGGAAAACGAAAACTGCTTCATGAGAACCTCTATTCACTTACGTAAAATACGTATTCTAGGTAATTCATGCAAGTCGGCTGCGACAGAAACCGACTTGCAACACGTCATGCCGCCATCTTGGCGGAACCGGGCTGCAACGCATGCAGATAAGCCACGGCCCTTTGCGCCTGCGCTGCAGCCTAGACGATGAAGTGTTTGTCGCCGCGGAGCACCTTAAGCCAGGACGCGAGATTGCTTGCGTGGTCGGGCCGCGGCTCAAGGTCCGGGACAATGCCGAGATCGGCAGCGAGAAACGCCGCGCCGAGTTCGGCGATCAGCTCCTCGCGCGCCCGCTCGGAGCGGTCTTTCGCGTAGCGGGAAAGATCGCGGTTCACGCGATGTGATGGCCCCGTCCAGTGGATTTTATGCCGATATCGGCATAAGACCCATAATGCCGACCGCCGGATTATGCCGATAAGGGTGGGAATGCGCCGACGTTTGCAACGAATTCCGGCGCATCCTGTTCGGCATAATCCCTGTTCGGCATAATCAGAGTGTTTCGAGGAATGCGAGGAGCTTGTCGCTTGGCTTATAACGCGAAGGTTTTGCGTCCGGGGCGACCATTCGAGCCAGCGCTTTTTCCTTCAGCCGCAAGTCCGCGTGAACATAGACCTGGGTTGTCTCCACGGATTCATGGCCAAGCCACAGCGCGATTACCGTCTGATCCACACCGTGATGAAGCAGCTCCATCGCGGTACTATGACGCAGAACATGCGGGCTCACCCGTTTTTCTGCCAATGATGGGCAAAATCGAGCTGCAGTCAGTGCATGCCGGCTGATTAAGCGCTCCAGCGCGTCTCTGCTCATGCGGGTCCCGCGGATCGTTGGGAACACGATGTCCGTTTCATTGCCACGGCATTCATGCAGCCACGCTTGTAAAAGCCTCGCCGTGTCGCGCCGAAGCGGCGTGCTGCGCTCCTTTCGCCCCTTGCCCTGGCACCGGATATGGGCGCCGGTTCCGAGAACAATATCTGATGTGCGCAAGGATATGAGCTCGGATGCTCGTAGACCGGTTTGAAGGGTGAGAACGAGAAGGGTATGGTCTCGCCGGCCGGCCCATGTCGATCTGTCCGGGGCAGCGATAATCGCATCGATTTCGTGTCTTTCGAGGAAGTCGATGCTTCGCTTCACATAACGCTTGTTCGGCATGTCTAAAACCTTTTGGCAATGCCGGAGCAGGTCAGGCTCCAACATCGCGACAAACCGGAAGAAGGAGCGTATGGCGGCAAGCCTGGTATTCCGACTGCGTGCGGGCAGCCTCTACGTAGTTGAGGAAGTTTCCGACCAATGCCGCATCGATATCCTCGACCGCGAGCTTGGTCGGCGGCCTGCCTAGTTGCCCACTTGCAAACATCAGGAGGAGCCGGAACGTATCCCTGTAGCCTGCGATCGTATTGGGGCTTGCGTTGACCTGCTCGGTCAGCCGCTCGGTAAAGAAACGCTGGACCAGTGTGGGAAGGCGCGAAGGCTTCATGGGCGTACCTCCCGTTCAAGGGAAAGCTCCGCCCTGCGGGATGCCAGTTCCAGGAGTTCCGGAATCGCTTCGATATACCAGTAGGTATGAGACACGCTCTCATGGCCGAGCATTGTCGTGAGCTTGATCATTTCCTGGTCGGGGTCCAGGCCCTGTCGATACCAGTCGATCATCGTCTGGACGGCGAATGTGTGGCGTAAGTCATGGATTCGCGGGCCGACCCCATGCCGCTGGAACCGTTGAAGCTGGCGCAAGCCAACGGCTTGGGAGATCGACGCAAAGTTATAGCGTGCCGCGCAGTCGCTGATCCGTCTACCGTGATCGTCGACGAAGAAGGGAACGGGCCGCCCCTCGCAGAGCCGGTCGCGCTCACGGGCGTAGCTTTGAAGCCGATGGGAGGTGCTTGGGCTGAACGGGACAATCCGTTGCTTACCGGATTTGCCGTTGCGGACGATCACGATCTCTTGCGTGAAGTCGATATCGGCTCGATCAAGCGACAAGGCCTCGCTGATGCGAAGCCCCGTGACCGCAATCAGGCCAAAGAGCGTGGGGTACGTCAGCCGCCGGATGCCATTTACCGAAGGTAGCATAGCAGCCTGATCAAGGAGCTGAGCGATCTCACCCGACGTGTAGATGAAGGGCTTTGGCCTCCGCTTGCGATGCGGGATCAGATTTGCCGGCGGGATCTTATGCCGGCTGTCATTTGCGTGCAGCCAGGCCGCGAACAGCCTGACAATGCCGAACCGGCGGGACCATGTATATTGACCGGCCACGCCGAAGTTCTTCATCCATCGCGCAAAATGATCTCGCTCAAGGAACTCGGAGCCTTCCGATAAGACAAAGTCAATAAATCTACGGAGGATGCGTTCATCTGTCCGAAGAGAGAAGCCAAGGCCGCGGCGGATTTGGAGATAGGTGTTCAGTTGTGCCGATAGCATGCTCATGCGGCGTCCTCCGCTGTCGGCCACGGCCTTGCAATCGTTCGCAGCCCTTCGACATCCAGTCGGGCATATTTGAGCGTCGTCGTTCGAGATCGATGCCGCAGCGTGTCGGCGATTTCATTCAGCGACGCACCCTGTTCCAGTAGGTTCGTCGCCAGACTATGGCGGAGGATATGCGAGCCGACGTATGGTACCGGCGGCTTCATGCCCAATCTTTCATAGGCGCCACGCAGAAGCTGGTTCAGTCGCTGCGAGTCCTTGAATGGCTTGTGAGGTGGCCGGGACGACACGAAGAGGTCGCGGGTCTGACCTTGACGCTCTGACTGGAGGTAGTCTGCGATCGCCGCCCCGACGTCGGGCAGAAGCGGAAGCCTGTCGTGCAACTGTCCTTTGCCGCGGACAATAATCTCCGCAGCCCGCCAATCAATATCGTCGAGTTGGATTGCAATGACTTCGGGGGCCCGCAATCCGTATCGTGCCATCAGCAGAAGCATCGCATAATCGCGCTTTGGCGAGTTTTTCACCTTGCCGACGTCTTGAAGCACGGCTTCGACGTCATCCTGCTTTAAATGTCGAGGCAGTCTCGTGCCGTGCCGGATGGCAACCCGCGGGACCACCTTTGCGAGGTTTGTCTGCGTTTTCCCAGTCTGAAAGAGAAAGCCGAAGAAGGAACGCAGGTGCGTGGAGAGGGTTTTGTCGCGGAAGGCCGATTTGCGATCCAGAACATCGGCAAGAAAGTCCGAGATATCTTTAACGGCGATTTCGCCGGGTTGGTCTCGGGCCTCGCCAAATCGGAACGCGAGGAAGCGCCTCGCCATATAGGAGGCATGTCGGATCGTGCGCTCGCTCATGGCCCGTTGAGTCCGCAAATATTCCTCGAACTCGGCACGGAGCGAGTTGCGGGCAAGTTCGGCTTCGCTGGGTTCTGGAAGTGGCGCAGCAAAGCCCTTCTCACCAAGGAAACGGACAAACGCCTTTAGGCGATAGCAAGCATTTCTCGACTTTGGCTTCACCAGGGCAACGGCGTCATCCGGGGTCAGCGTTTGCCATTCGAGGCCGTTTTCTGCGACTGTCGTGCTGAGGTGTTGGACTGCGTGGCGATATCCGCCGATCGTATTTTGAGAGTATCTTTCGCTGCGAAGACGATCAAAAAACTCCTCAACGAGTGAGGAGGGCAATTTCTGAGCGGCAGTATTTTTGAGTTCGGACTTCATATGGTGCTCCTTTGTTGAAGGCGCCCCCACATGATCTCATCGTCTCCGCATTTTTGATTGCAGATCAGCTTCGCGGTTTAATGATCGCTCTGATTATGCCGCGCAGGATGCGCCGGAATCGTTGCGAACGTCGGCGCATTCCCACCCTTATCGGCATAATCCGGCGGTCGGCATTATGGATTTCCTCATGGGCGAGCGTCGCATAATAGCTCTCGACATCGCGAAACGCCTCTATCGGCGGCATCTGGATCACATCCCGCTCGGGCGCATAGAAGGCTGCCGCACCACCATGGCGGATCGTTGCCCCCGTTGCCCGGAAAAAGGCGTCGGCATGCTCGAGACGCTCGACAGGCTTGAAGGCCGGCGTCTGCGGCGATGCGCCAAAACCCGCAGGCAGGCCTTCGATCTGCTCGAGATTGAAAACGGTATAGGCTTTCAGGAACGGGATTTCGTGCTCGACGTCGTCGCCGTTGGCGTCGGTCTCGGTCTTCCTGATGCGGTTGGCATAAACGACCATCGTCCCGGTCTCGCCTTTGCGCACGTTGCCTCCAAGTTCCAACGCCTGGCGAAACGTCATCCAGGTGCTGGCACCAAAGCAGCGGCTTACGGCCTCAGACCAGAGGAGCAGGACATTGATGCCGGAATAGGGTTCGCCGTTGAAGCGAAGCGGGCGCGACACGCATCCTGCAAGCCGGGCGGCACTCCACGGCTGGACCCAGGGGCGCACGCCCTCTTCCAACTGAGCGAGCATGATATCGGTGATCCGTGTGTAGACGTCCGGGCGCACAGCACCGGTCTCGCCAGATAATTTCATTGACGTTTTCTTTGGCTTTCTCATCGTCTTTTCCTTCATCTTCGACACCGCGCCGATCGCGGCTCGTCACGGCGGTCGACCAGCGCGCGGGCGGCAGCGGCGCACCCGGCTCGTCAAGATCGTGCTGGAGATAGAAGGACCGCTGGGCCGAAACGACAGTGGAGGACGGCTTGTCCGTTGCGCCGCTTTCATGTCGCCCTCGGGCTAGACCGCAAACCGGGATGAGCCGCACTCGGCGCCTGGGCCGCCTTGAGTGACACGAGAAAAGGCCGGACGAGGCCGGCCTTTCGAGATGGATCAGTGAGCGTGCGCCTTCAGTCGAAAGCCGATATCTGTAGTGACGCGGCGCGCTGGTCGATGGAGGTCGCGGGATTCGGCGAGCCGCTGCGCTCATAGGGCTTCCAGGTCTCGCCGGTAATGTCTTCGTAAGCGACAACGGCGCCCTCGGCCGCCATGCGCAGGACATGGGCCTGAAGCCCCATGACGGCGGCGAATTCGCGTTTTCTCTGGGCGCGGCTGTCGAAACCGACCGGACCCTCGAGATCTTCGTCGCGCAGATCGTTGCTAAGCCTGGCGGTCAGATCGCGTGCCTCGGTGACGGAGCGGCTATAAAACAGCCCGGCTCCATGAGCCGATCCGACGAAGGAGCCGACGATGCGCTGCATATGGATCTGCATCGCCTTCTCGCCGAGGCCGTCCTTCATCGCCTCGGCGCCATCGATAAGCTGCTGGCGGTGCAGGTCGCGGATTCCCTCGCTGTCGACAACGGATAGGCCAAAGCTTTCCGAGATGCGCAGCGCCTGGGCGGTGTCCGGGCAGGCATGCCGGACCATTTCGAGGGTCGTCGCGCGGGGTGTAGTTGAGCGATTCGTCGCAGCAGAACGGTTGAGCGGTGCCATGGTCGGTGTCCTTTCGGTCTGGTTGAGCAAAACCCGAGGTCCGGTTTTGGGTGCTGTCCCTCGGGTGCGGTCAATACGAACCGGCGAAGCGGCCTGGCCCAAGGTCAGGACGATGCAAGAGAGCGAGGTGCGGTTGCGGAGGTTGCGGGCCCAGGCCTGCAGAAAACGCGGCCGCGCTTTGGCGAACCGCGCATCGAGACTGCCGCAATGCGGCGCGGCACGCGGCCTTTGACCGGGCGCCGTCCGGTTCAGACCGCAACGAAGCCGAGGGTCAGAGCGTATGAACCTGTGGCCGATACGCCGCCAGCAGACCGGCGCGTCACCACTACCGTCGCGCCCGAGCCGCGCTTCAGCGGTATTGCCTACCCACAAACCGATCGCGTGGCCGCAAGGAGTCTGGCTGCAGCGGCAGCGCAACCTCAGGCACCGACCTGCCTAGATGATAGTGACAAGACACCGCCGGCGAGAACCGGCGGCGCTGGGCAGGCGCTAACCCGTCGTTACGCTCCGGCTATTCGGTCGCCTCGTTGAACCTGCTGTCCAACTCGTCGCCGACATGATCGAGACCAGCCGCGGCCGGGTTGGCCGCCGTTTCAGGATCGTCTTCTCCGGCCTCCACCGCGCTTGCAAGTTGCGTCATCGCCCAGGCTTCGGCCTCCCGGCGGCAAATACGATTAGCGACGCCGGATGGAAGCCTCGAAAAGTCAGCAAAGAACCTGGCAGTTTGCTTTTCTGACACATTGCAAAAGCTTGCCGGTGTCGAGCGTTGGCGGGACGTTGACGGCCCCATTCATCTCGCGCAGGTCATCGGAAACAACCAGCGCGCGCGTAGTCTCGAAAAGCGTCGAGGCGCTAATGCGGTTAGCGCCGCGTTCGTACGGCCTTCCCAATTCGCATTTCGTTTACCCCTTGCCATTCCCTCTATTTCCGCATCAGGTTCAGCAGACACCCCTGCCGACCACCGGAAGATGAACGCCATTCGTCAAGAAATCACACGCAGGACCATTCTTATACGAATGCTCGCGTAGGCGACCGCGGTACCGGGATCACTGCGATCAAATTGGCGCGCGAGGTTGCGATGGCTCCGTGCAGCCGCGGGCCGCGTTGGGATAACCGCGCAAACTGTTGCCCACGGTCTTGTGTTGACTGGCGCGGCAGGTTTTCGCAATTCGCGCCCGCTCTCGACAATGGGCGAAGGTGCTTGCCGAGCCGTATTGAGGGCCGCGTCAATCCTGCGTTGTCGTCCCCTGACCGCATCAGGCCGTCTTGATCACAGAGAAGGCAAAACCGGACAGCTCAGTTTATATACACCCCTTAAATGGGTTGAATAACCAAGAATATGAAATATATTGGTCCACCAAAGGGGTCAATTAATGTTTCTCACTCTTCAAACCCATTTCGAAGATGAATGGCATCAAGCCGCAGCACTTGAACTCAAGAACGACGCAGCCGGTTTTCAGGGTGCGTCGATAGTCGATTACGATCTCGATTACTTTATACGGTTCGCATCGGTGGATTTTGCAGAAGGAAACGCGGCAAGTGACAATCGCGCACTTTCAATCCGATATCCCGTTGACCTCGAGGATCGATATACCCCAACGTGGCCACCATTCCTGCTTGATCTGATGCCGCAAGGACATGCAAGGCGCAAGCTGGCAGACCATTTAGGCCTCAGCGAGGGAGCACGCAGCTCGGATCTTCCTCTGCTTCTGCGCTCTGCTGCAGGGGGAATAGGTAATGTCCGGATAAAAGAAGCCGCTGAGGCAGAGAAGCAGCGGCTACACGGTGTGCAGCGCCAAGGAGTAACAGAGGCTGAGATCCTTGAACGATCAGATCGTTTCATGGAAGTAGCCGATCGTTTCGGTATGCTTGCTTCGGGCTCAAGTGGCCTGCAAGGCGAATGGCCAAAGGTCTCCATGACCAAGGCTATAGATGGCCTTTATTATCCCGACAGCTTCGTGTCCGACGATGAGGCCGTGCGGCATGTGATCGTCAAGCTGGTCCGCAGCAATGAGCCCGTAGACCGGCTCATTCTTGAAGGCGAAGCCCTCTATTCGCAGATCGCTCAAGAGATCGGCCTCAATGTCAGTGAACCGTCGGCCTATGCCGAAGGCGTCCTGATCATTCCCCGTTTTGATCGAAAGAAGAGAGAAGGAGGTGGAACCGTCCGGCTGGGTCAAGAAAGCCTTGTTTCGGCCATTGGCGTTGCCGACTTCGGATATGTTGGCACGCATGAGGCCTATATCGACATTCTGCGCCAATATTCCGCCGATCCCCTCGCGGACGTCGTAGAGTACCTCAAACGGGACATCGCCAACCTGGCTCTCGGCAATCCCGACAATCATGGTCGAAATACCGCGCTCACCAAGTTCCAAGACGGAACTGTCCGTCTGTCTCCGCTCTTTGATTTCGCTCCAATGCGGCTCGCCAAGGAGGGGATCGTTCGCTCCACCAGATGGGCCACGATGCGAGATGCCGGCCGGGATCATTTCCCTGATTGGAAGAAAATTTGCGCCGAACTGTTTCCCGATCTCACTGAGCAAAAGATACTCGCGTCCGCACTTCTGACGTTTGCAGAACGACTCCGTGAGGCGCCGAGCATTGCGAAAAACCTGGCGGCAGCTCCAGAAATTTTAGAACGCGCAATGGCACGCTGCACTGAAATCGCCGATAGCGTTTTGCAGGCGAAGTTATGATGCCGGAGAAAAGCTGAATGGCTCGCTGGAAAAAGCCTACAAAAGAACAGGTTCTTGAGAACCGGCGCACGCTTGCTGAGCGAGCTCGAACCGGTGATTTAAGGCTGCCCGGCGCAGTAGCGGCAATCCGGAAGAGTTTCGGCATGACCCAGGAAGAGTTTGCCAAAACGCTGGCACTTACGCGGCGTCAAGTTGCTGAGATCGAAACCGGCAAAGCAAACCCGACACTGGAAACACTGGAAAGAATTGGGCGCCTGTTCGGATTTTCGGTAGGTTTTGTGCCGAGGGCAGAGAGCCGTGCGAATACTCAAAACTAAAAGGCGAACAACCCCGTAGGAACGTTTAAACTTTTCGCGGAACTGATCGCCTACCATCTTGACGCCAGAGACAGGCTGACGCCGCACAGATTGATCTCGACCACGCAAGAAAGCGGTCCGAGGTTCGGGAACAATTCATCGCCGTACTTGGCCACAATCTTCGTAATCTGATCCCCGGCGTGGACGCCGGGTATCAATCGGCTTCTACGTGATGGCTTAAACGACAAGTCGCCACAACTCTTACGCATGATGAAGGCGAGCCTGGTGCGCATGGCGAGCCTGTAGACAACGTCATGGGACCTGGCGCGCGCGAGGCTCGGCGGCGGGATCAATCTTGACTTCGATCCCGGCCGAACCGTTGAGGACACGATCGAGCACGTCGTTCAGGAGTTCAAAATCGCCCATCCCGAAAGAGAGATCGAGGTATCCGTGGAGATCGGAGCTCCGCTGCGGATCGACCATGCGCGGATAGGACAGATGTTCTCCAATCTCCTTGGAAACGCCCTAATGCACGGTGCGCCAGACCATCCCGTGCGGGTGAAGGCAATCACTACGGATAATCAATTCGAGTTAAGCGTCGATGACAGTGGCGAGCCAATCCCGGTGCAATCTCTCAACAAGCTTTTCAACCTTTTGACCGAGCGGAGGGTTCGAAAAGCCGGGGGTTGGGGTTAGGGCTCTACATTTCATAGATATCGCTCGCGCCCACGGAGGAACGTTAGCGGTTTTGTTCGACGAGAAAATGCATCGCTTCACTTTCTCCATGCCCATCGAGACCAAGCACCCGGAACGATTGGCCTGACACCAAGGCTTTATTGGCAACCGTTAACGGTTTCCGGCCCTGCCGGACGGACGTAGCGGCCACTGTTTTTTGGTTGAACGCAGAACAAAGCTGAATTATTTTTCGCCTGGCAGACAGAACTGGACTCACTGCTCTGCGTCTTTTTTGGCCGATTTCAATGCGGGACTTACTGAACTGTTTCATCGACCTGAATTCGCAGCGTCCGGATGTCGCGAAGACGTCTGACATGATACTAGCTCATGCGAAGTTCCTCGGCCTTCAAGCCGCATTTATCGGCGACGACAGAAGCCTTCTTCGGATCAGCGGGAAGCCCAATCAAGCCGAACTGATCGACGAATTTTTGTTCTTCATGGACCCCACGCAATACAGCCATCGGATTGCAGGCCTTCAATGAAACAAGGGATTTCGATGTTTGAGACAAAAGAGGCGTCGATCCTATCGCCTCGCGACCTAGCGATCTGCCAGCGCGTTTTTGACCACGTTTCTGTGACGAAGCAGATCGCATTGGACATGCATCGGGAAGAGCTTGCCAAACGTATTGTGCTCGCATTCCGCAGTGGTCTGAGAGACGAGGGAACGCTCATTAAGGTACTGCTTGATGGCGATGGCGCCGCCTAGGAAAGGTCGGGCGAGCGCTCGTCAGCTGGCTTCACTCCCCTCCGCATGACGGATCGGAGCCACAATCCTGCGAGCATCCCTCCGTCCCCCGAGTTCGCAGATGGCTCCATAGCCAATCTGAAGGAACTGTTCAGGGATTTCGGCGGTGCACTGGGGCCAGTCGTCGCCGGGTTGCGCAGTGATGTGCAGGTCCATCGCGCGGCCCTCCAGGAGGTGCAAGCACGACGCTGGATAGCAGACCGCCTCGTCTTGATCGGAGACGCCGCACATGCCACGTCTCCAAGCGTGGCGCAGGGAGCGGCGATGGCGCTCGAGGACGGGGTCGTACTTGCGAACATCCTCACCTCCGATGAACCTATCGAAAGCAACACCGGAGAATACCATGTGCCCATGAGCACGCTCGAGTGACGGGTGCTTGTCCCGCGTAAGTCGCTGAGGCTCAGCGCGGGTTCCGCGGAAGCCGTACACTTGGTTGCAGCATTCAAGAAATCGCTCACTCCGATCGGGCGGATCGTAGGCAACTGCGGTCGGCCTCTATCGTCAAGCCAAGGTGTCAGAAATACGCTGTTTGACTACTTGCGTTGTAGGACAAGTTCGGATCGCATGTGAACAGCACGATACCCTTGGAGAAGAAGATGCCCCGTTTTTTGACCCGCGCCGCCTTCGTTCTGACCACGTTCCTGATACCCGCCGTCGCATCCGCGCATACCGGGATAGGGCCGACATCGGGCTTCGTCCATGGCTTCGCCCATCCGATCTCCGGCATAGACCATACGCTTGCCATGGTTTTGGCGGGCCTACTCGCATTCCAACTCGGCGGCCGGGCGATATTCCTCGTGCCAGCAGCTTTCGTAGGCATCATGACGGTTGGCGGCGCGCTTGGTGTCGCGGGCGTCGATCTCCCGATGGTCGAAATTGGGATCGCATTGTCGGTTGTTGTCCTGGGAGCCGCGGTCGCGCTCAGAATTAAGGCGCCGACAACTGTTGCAATGGCGGTCGTCGGTCTTTTCGCTCTCTTCCACGGGCACGCGCATGGATCGGAAATGCCGGCGAACGCGACCGCCTTCACCTATGCTACGGGCTTTGTCGCGGCAACTGCACTGCTGCACGGACTCGGCCTTGTCGCAGGTTTCATAACCGCACGCGTGGGTGACAGCAGGGGCGAAATCATTGCCCGCACCGCTGGAGGTTTGGCAGCTCTAGCGGGATTGGGACTCGCAATTGGCTTGGTGGCGTGACGCGCACATCATCATGTCAGGCGCGCCCGCATCGACTGTGGGAGGTTCTCGAACTGGGATACCGCAGAAGCCGAAATTGTCATCTCCAGGTCGCCTTAATACACCAGACTGAGGAACTGAGCTTGGGGTTTGGCGTTCATGAGCTTCGACCAGGGAGCGATGTGTCAGGTGGTCAAGATAGGAATCGCTGGCGTCTTTCATCGAGATCAGGCCTCCCGTCTTTTTCAAAATGCTGAGTCGTCGCCGACCCCGATACCTATCGGGCCGACCTGCTCGATCCTCGTGTTTTGCAAGAATCCTCACCGGGTGCTCCGCAGCACTCGTGGTCGGGATGCGAACATTCGCGACTTCATCAATTTTACTGAAGGATTCGCGTCTGACGGCTCGGTGGCAGGACATCGATGTCCCCTAAAGCGGTCCGAGGGCGCTCAACCTCAAGGAAGGGAGCGGCCCTCTCACCCCACGCGCAAGCCGTCACGCATGCGCCGGCGGACGCGGCTGCGGAGGTTCACGTGGTGTGGGGTGGCGATGCCTTAGGTGGGGAACAGAGCATCACTTCGCAAGGTCGCCGAGCCGCCCGGAAAACCAGCCGTCGCTCGGGACTGAGGTCTTGAAGATTATAATCGAGCCGTTCCGCGCTCGGTCCTTGTCGGTCCGTTGCCCAATACCAAGCGCCTAAGGCGCCTCTATCGTCGCGGCAGGTAGTGCTCCTGCCAAGAGCGACGCATGCCCGGCAAGTTTGCGTGACACGAACTCGGTAAAAACCCTTACGCGTTTCGTCTTGCGTGTCTCGCCTTGTGTAAGAATCCAGAGTGTGCCGTACATATGAAGTTCGGTCCCGGGCACTCTGACCAAAGTTGGGTGAGCATCGCCAACCAAACATGGAAGTGTTGTCATCCCCAAGCCCTGCCGTACTGCGACGACCTGAGCCTCCGCGTCTGTGACCCTAAACGGTACGCCATCAGCTCGGGCGCCGCTCCGCCGAACCCATTCGGGAACGCCATGAGCACTGATTACGATCCACCGGACAGAGCTTGGGCCGCCCTCACCCCACACCGGGAGCAAGTCGCGAGACATGTAGATCCCGCCGTAGACATCCGGCCCCTTTAAACCATGCAGGTTCGGCGGGAGCGTCTTGCGGTCATAAACGACGCGGATGGCGACGTCGGCCTCCCGGTTCGTCAGGTTTGCGAGATCCCCGGACGAAATGATGTCCATCTCGATATCCGGGTGCGAGCGGGTGAACTCAGCAAAATCCGGCATAAGCAGATGCGTTGCGAGCGTCGGAGCAAGTGTAACTCTTAAAAGTCCTCGGACACCCTGGTCCCGGCCGAAGACACGTGTCTCCAGCTGAAGTGACGAAGCTTCCATCTGTTCGGCGAGTTCACGCACCTCCTCCCCTGCGCTCGTCACTTGATATCCGGAAGGTAACTTGTCGAACATCTGCGCGCCCAGTTTCTCTTCGAGATGAGCGATACGGCGAAGGACTGTTGAATGGGTCACGCCCAGGCTCAACGCGGCCGCACGCACAGACCCCGCCCGCGCGACGGCAAGAAAGTGGCGGATGTCATCCCAGTCGATCATGGTGCAGTCTCGCACCGCACTGGTGCCCTTACGAGTTGAACGCCCCCAATCTACGCTCAAGACGGTATCTTTCAACACCGGAGGCTGAACTCACGCGGATCTTTTTTGCACCACCCTTGTGCGGGCATTGGCACTGAATGGCGGCCATCGGCGCTCCTATGTTGTGATCAACGGATCAGGGACACGCTTCCTCACATCTGTGGAACACAACGAAGGATGCATGCCATGAACAGACTAAACGGGAAAACTGCCGTGATAACTGGCGGCGCGACAGGCATCGGTCTCGCGGCCGCAAAGCGCTTCATCGATGAAGGCGCCTTCGTCTTCATCTTCGGTCGTAGACAAGAGGCACTTGATGTAGCCATTGCGGAATTAGGATCCAGCGCCCGCAGCGTGAAGGGATCAGTCTCCGACGAAGGCGACCTCGATCGTCTATACGAGGCAGTCAAGGCCGAGCGCGGGCGCCTCGACATAGTTTTCGCCAACGCAGGAGTTGGACGCCCCGTCGCTCTCGGCAAGATCACCGCGGCACATATCGACGAGACCTTCGACACCAACGTCAAGGGCACGATCTTCACGGTCCAGAAGGCGCTCCCACTCATGAGCCCCACTGGATCAATCATCCTGACCGGGTCTAGCGCCGGCACAACCGGGGCTCCGGCGTTCACTGCCTACAGCGCCAGCAAGGCGGCCGTCCGCAACCTGGCCAAAACATGGGCCGAAGATCTGAAGGGCACAGGCATCCGCGTCAATGTCCTCTCGCCTGGCGCCACCGCGACTGAACTCGCGAAGGAGGCTCTCGGAGAGGAAGGCCAGAAGGCATACGGCGCGATGACACCTCTGCAGCGCATGGCCGACCCGACAGAGATCGCGGCGGTGGCCGCTTTCCTCGCATCATCAGACAGCAGCTTCATGACAGCGAGCGAAGTCGCCGTCGACGGCGGCCTCGCCCAGCTCTGAACGAGTAGCCCCCGCGGCTCTAAAACGAGCGAGCCGTTCGGCACCTTTATCGACCAAGGAGAAAGATTATGACCTACTCAATCATTGGCTTCGGCAAAATCGGCCAGGCCCTCGCCAAGGCGTTTGCTCGCCGCGGCATCGACGTATCTGTTGCGACCACCCGTGATCCGGAAAGCTTTGCGTCGGAGGCCGCCGCAGTCGGCCCATCGATCAAGCCAGCGACGCTTTCGGCTGCCATCAAGGCGGACGTCATTTTTCTGGCTGTGCGTTTCGAGGCCCATACGGAGGTCGCGAAGGCGCTGCCCGACTGGCAGGGGAAGATCATCGTCGACGTTACCAACGCCTACGGCGTGCCGCTCGAGAAGCTGGGTGACGAGGCGTCCGCGAAGGTCGTTGCAAACGCGTTCGCGGGCGCCAGTGTGGTCAAGGGCTTCAACCATCTGGGCGCGGGCGTGCTCGGGCAGGACCCGGCCGTACTCGGCGGAAGACGGGTTGTTTTCCTGGCGAGCGACGTTGAAGCTGCGGCAGCGCAGGTCGGGAAGCTCGCCGAAGACCTTGGCTTCGCGCCTATCAACGTGGGCGGTCTCGCCGAAGGCGGACTGCTGGTCCAAGGTCGCGGTAACACGTGGGGTCACCTCATCTTCAAAGACCTCGTCAGTTTCGGCTGATTGCAGTTTCACAGCTCCGCAAAAAGAAAGTAAGGTTTCCATGAGCATCGAAGACAACATTCAGATGGTGAAGGATTTCTTCGGCGCGATCGGCAACGGAGACAGGCAGAGAACGTTGGCGATGGCTGCCGGGGACATCGATTTGTGGATCACTGGGTTTTCGACATCACTGTCGAGAATGCAAAGCTGACAGCCATCAGAGAATGACCTCCTCGAAAGGGCCCTGCAAGCGGCCCGGGCGTCCTATAAAGCGCGGGGCCTGGTCTGCTTGTTGCGGACGGCCTGGTATTGGATGCAGGGGCAAGCGAGCCATAGTTGGCGGCGCTGATGGCCGCCGCCAGATTGCTGCCGAGATCCCGGCGGACTCGCCTTCACCCTTGAAGCGTTGTTGAGCGCATGCGCAATCCTTACTGTGCTTTCAACTCTTCGTTCCAATCTTGAGCAAGGGGTCTGAGGCGCACGAAGTCACACCCGAGGTGATCGGCAATATTGCGCAGCCTGTCAGCATAGACCTCACCTTGCGGGTCGGCGTCTGTCGCTGCAACCAGCATCCGGCCCGCGGTGATCGCCTCTATATGCTGCGCAACCGCCGGCGCCCAACCTCCTCCGGTGCTGGCATAGAGCGTATCGCCCCGTGCTCCTTCGAGAGCGGCCAGGCTCAAGGCATCGATCGCCGCCTCCGTTATGCAGACGCGGGGAGCATTGCGGGCACCGAAGCAGAATAGCGTCTTGGCGCCACCCGTCGAAAAGCCACGCCAGTCCGGACCGCGTTCCTCCCAACCTGAGAGATTGCCGGCATAGTCGTCGTGGCGAAACCATGCACTGGCAAATGGTCCCTGCCGGATACGGTCGGCCCTGATCGCGCGTCTCAGGATGGGCGCCGGCAATGCTCTCGCCTCAGTCAGGTACCGGAAGCCGGGCGACAGCGGTGTCATGAGCGGCCGGTTTTGCCACCGTTCGAGCACCGGCGCCGTGGCAACGGGTCTGTCTGGTGGATGACGCGGTCCAAATAACGGCGTGTTGCTCCCGGCCAGTTCGCAGATACGCTCGACGGCGGCGGGGAACGAAATACCTTCAAGAAAACCTGCGAGCGCAAAAACGTCTCCCTTGTGATCCGAGAGCGGATCGAACCAGCCGGCGCCCTCGTGGGTAACGATCAGAATTTCGGGACTGCGCCGGAATTTACGGGCACGCCGGCTGCTCTCCTTCTCGTCAAGGACAAAACCTGCCTGCAGCAATACCGCCTCGCATGACACGAGGCCGCGTAATCTCTCGAGCTTGATCCGATCCATGTTTGTCTCCTTTCTCCCCTCCTTTGACTGGGGCTATACCCCTCCCCCGCGCGAAGGCCGTGGCTGCAAGGGCGCGATGACAGGACGTGCGAGAAGGAACATATCGGCGCGGCGCAGCTTCCCTTGCGGCCAGTAAGCCGCAAGCGCTACGCATGTCTCGCCTGCGAGACCCTACGGCGGCAGCGCCGCCAACAAAGATGAAGAGTATCGGAGAAATCAGCATAGCGCCGCCCGCAGGGCGGGATTTCGGTAATTCTCGCCGCGCGGGATCGGGCGAAGGGCAGCCGCAGGAGCCTCAACATAGTGGCCCATAGGGGAGGCGGGACCGCCTGCCCCCGATCTGAGCGCTCCTTGCCTACTGAGGCAACGCGATCCTCAAGCAGCGTGTCGAGTTAGCGAGGCTTGAGATCAAAATTTTTGGCAGAGTTGGCTACGGTCGCGATATCTGACCGAAGCAGAAAATCGCGACATCCCTTTTTGAAACTGCCGGTCTAGTGAAGGCGATCGTCTCTCAGTCCGACGGAAAGCTGAACCCCGTCCCGAAGGCGGTATCCAGGAGTGGACAATTGTGCTATCTACCCAACGTGTGTCGCGAGGGATCGTCTGCCGTCCCGGAAAACCGAGGCGGCGGCCTATAAAGTTCGAAATGCTTCGCGAGTGGGCAACCTGGGCCACTTAGATGCGCGATCTAGGGCTCTGATCAGCCTGTATATCTCCTGTTAACCAGAAGCGAAGTCGGGGTTTATTTCCGTCATAGCTATTCATTCTTAAAACGGACATCCATCTGATCGCAAAGTCATGCGCCTGAATTGGCGCCTGACATCGGCAAAAGGGGTCAACTGCCTGTATCTCGCGACCGCAACAGTGCGTGAAGCATGGGAGCTGGAGTGAAGGAATGGTGTCGCGCTTTGAGGGTCAGGCTGCGAAGATATCCGCCAGGCGACGTGATGCGCTCGGCGTTTTCGAGAATGCAGGCAGTAACGATCGACGCGCTTTCTGTTCCCATTGCCGCGACTGCATCGTGGAAGGCGGAGTTGCTGATGCCGAGCATTGTGCGGACGATGCTTGATGCAGCTGCGAGATCCGGCCAGTTTCGAATACTGCCCCCGGGTCCGTAGGCACCGACCTGTGGGCATGCTTGGAGGACGGCTGCCAGGCTCAGCGGCCTGACTAGCGTGTCTTCCCCGCTTTTTCGGTCTTCAACATCTACCTTTGGCGCTGGCCGATTATGGTTGCGGCAGCGTTCAATTTCAAAATGGGATTCTGGATCTGAATCCTGTATGTGGCGCTCACTCTGCGATTCATTGGCGCGCAGATCCTTTGCTTTTACGTGATTTTCCAATTGGTTGACGATTGCGGTGCGGATGTCTTCAAGCTGTCGCAAGGCGGTCTCGACTTGCATCAGCGTGGCCTGACGCGGCAAGCTGTCAATGACGCTGCGGAACTGCACGTAAAGGGGTGCCCAGTCACCTGGCGCATCTTCGAGCTCGGCTGCCGAGATGAGTTTTGCGATATCGCGGCGGCAAATCGACACGCGCTCCTTGGCGATACGGAGCCGTTCGCGATCCAGTTGAATGCGAGCGGCTAACCTCTCGATCTCTTCAGCGCGGGCCAGCAATGGAGCGAGATTGAAGCCGAAAGCCTCGTCGATCTCCCCTCCCCTACCCCGCCGGGCGTAGCGCTTGCCATTGGGGCTGTCCTTCCTGGCGATCAGACCGGCATCGACGAGCATGGCGAGATGCCGCCGCAGGGTTGCCGGGGTCATGCCGCGGGCCCGAATGGAGAGCTGGACATTTGAGGGGAACACCACGAGGGAAGTACCGGTGGACATCTCATCCTCAGGGAGAAACGTCAGGAGCGCATCGAGCACCGTTAGGGCACGATCGGTGACTTCAAGCTCGCGGCGTGCTTCGCAGACCGATCTGAAAAGCTTCCATTTGTTGCGGCGCTCGCCTTTCGGCAAAGCACTTGCCTTGCGCTGTGCCAGCATCATGGCAAGCGTCATCGGCCGCCGCCCGACAGGCGTCGTCACATATGTCGTATCCATCTTTCTTTCACCTGCGTTGAGGCAAAAGAAATCCGCTCACCAAAATGGCGCCTAGACTCTTGACTGTGATTCGGGGAAATGCGATTCTTGATTTGCTTAAGATCGAGAAGGGCTTCCACGACGGCGACGTTTGGGGGCCTTTTTCTTTTGCGCGGTTCGACCTCTATTGTTTGGGTTGAGTGCTTCGCACGAATTCGCTGTGCAGCGCTTCCATGCGAGTATTCAGGAAATCGACGAACTCTGCAGGGACAGCTTTGGTAAAGCTGATCCGTGGGCCGGAACTCGGATACGACACTGTCGCGAGCACGAAGCCATTCGCCTTGATTTCGCTCGGCGCGGCCTCAGTCTCATTTGCCACCGGTGCCTTATCCTGCAGGGCCATAGAGGCCATTTGGAAGCGCAGATTGGTGTCTGGCTGGCTGTGATCGGCCAGGCGAACGGAAACGCGCTCTGCAGCGTCCTGGCGAATAGCGAAAGTCTCCGCGAATGCCAGCCAGCGCCGGCGCCCAACTTCGGGTGCGGGGCCGATTGCGAAAAGGACAGCTCGCGGAATGGCAGAGGCGATCTTCAGCATTTCTGAAAGGTGGGACTTCTTCGTCGACAACGATGCGCAGATCGTATCGCGGCGATAGCCTGCCTCTTCCTGGGCAAGAGCGAAAACGCATTTCTCGATGAAGCTGAGGTCGTTGCGGTTGGTATTTTCCTCGCCCTGATGGACAATTGCTTCCTCGTCGGGCAACTCACGAAGGATCGCCCTGAACTTGATGCCCAGCGCGGCGGCTGCCGCCAGGCGCCTGCGGCCGAAAACGATCTGGTAGGGCTTGCTGCCATCCTTGAGGGGACGCACGAGGCCTGGAACGATCTGCCCGCGCTCCTGGATCGATTCCTTGATGGCTTCGATCGCAGATCCTTCATAGGCGCCGTCGAAGCGGTCCGGGATTGCCGATGGCGCTACGTCGGACGGATCGACCTCGATAATATGGTCGCCGTCCTTCAGGAGTTGATCGAGCGCCTCGCCCTTTTCCTGGATCTGGCGAACGCCGGCTGCAACCTTCATCAGATGTGGAGACGGGGTTCGGCCCGCAACCGGCGCTACGCTCGGTGCAGGCTGGTCGAGGCCGCCAAGGACGTTGGCGAACATACCACGGGAATCTTTGCGGCTCATTCACGCCCCCATGCTGCCCAGAGCAGCTTTTCGATCTCGCTATTGGCAGCGTTGATCGATTCCATCGCGCGGTCGTAGGTCTTCGGCGCCGAGAACCTGGAACGCTGCACTTCGTAGAGGCTCTGCTTCCAGGTCAGAGCGTCGGCGACGGCTGTGGATTTGGACACCATGTTGAGAAGGAGGTCATCACCGAATACCTGGCGCATGAGTGCCGTCATGTTGGCCTGCGGGTGATCGTTCGCCTCGAATTTGGTGACGAGGAACTTTGCGAAGTCCCACTGTGCCGGAGCACCCATTTCGCTGAGGATCTGCATGTAGGTGGCAGCCAGCTCCAGGAACTTGCCGGTTGAATCGACATCGAGCATGTGAGCCGGAACCGGAATGATGACGCCGGTGGCTGCCGTCAGTGAAGACAGCGTCAGGAAGTTGAGAGACGGTGCTGAATCCATCAGGATAACGTCGTAGTCGTCGGCAACCTGTTCGAGCGCCTGGGAGACCCGCAAGAGGAAACTTGTCCCCCCTGCCCTGCGCATCTCCAGGGCCACGGCGGTTTCGAACTCTGTGAGGTCGAGACCGGCGCAGATGACATCGAAGCCGGTGATGTGGGTCTTGTGAATCAGGTCTTTCGTCGGGCGCTGCTCGGAAAAGCGGATCGCCGCATAAAGCGTGTCGTCTTCGCGCGGATCAAAATCGGGAAGATTGCCGTGCAGGCTTGTCAGCGAGGCCTGCGGATCGAGATCGACCGCAAGCACGCGGTAGCCGCGAAGCGCTAGATAATGGCCGAGATGGATCGTCGTCGAGGTCTTGCTCGACCCGCCCTTGAAATTGGTGACGGCGATGATCTGGCATTCCTCGCCTTCAACGCGGCGCGGGTTCATGTATTTCTTGCGACCCTTCTCGGCAAGCGTCATGCGCAGCTCGAGAACCTGGTCCAGCGAGTACATACGCCGTCCGTTCGGGGTGACCTCGGGGGTCGGGCCCTTGTCCTTGAGGACGATCTGGCGAATGTAGGCTTCCGACACTTCGAGAAGGGCGGCAGCCTCCGATGAGGAGAACTTGCGCATTTCGCGGCGCGCGTCGGGCGGATATTGCGCCATGCTCAGGTTTTGAAGAGCAAAGTCGAGCTTGCTCGAGAAGCTCTGCATAAAATCGAGACTGCTTAGATGCCGATTCACTGGATTTCCCTCGGTTCGTTCCGGACAATTTAGCGCCGCTTGTGGTTAACGAAGCGTTACACCGGCCGTTGTTTCGCGAAAGAACGATAATTCGCATATTTTCCGTAGTTAGAGAGGTATCGCGATTCGCATGCACCGGCAAATGGCCTCAAGCGGCAATTCATTGATATGATTTTGCTGTCCGACAGAAAGTTCCCCGCGGGGAGCTTTTGGTCGGGTAACGATCAACAGAGATCGCGATGAGGTAGTCTGTCCCAATGCGGCAACGCAGGGGTAACTTGGATACTCTATCTTTGGCCAGCGCCCGTCTGACGACAACCGTTTTGCGGCGGCCGGCCAAAAGTTCCCCGCGGGGAACTTTTCGATCGGACAGCGGGCGCCACATTATCATTGCCCATTGCTGGATCGCAGGCCGGGTTCGGCGCCACACCGGCCATCCCGAGGTAGGCGCTCCCGCCGGAATGGCAACCACGCGGTTTTGGTCAGGCGATGGGAGACGATGGTTGGAGTGCTTCGCGTATCAGCCCCCTCCCCTGCTTGGGGGCATTTGCGCGACCCGTCAGCCTTTCGACGGCTTTGGTTTAGTCAAGTCTGAAAAGTTCCCCGCGGGGAACTTATTGAGAGTGCGGGCACCAAGCACGGGGCTTGAGTGCAATCTCTGTCCGGGGGGAGGCTTAATCGATGGCAGTCTTGAGCATCGCGAACGCCGCCGCGGCTCCTCTGATTGAGACTGGTAAATTTGACTCCCTCGGTCGATAGGCACAAAAGTTCCCCGCGGGGAACTTTCAGGATTCCGAATGGCGGCAAAGCGCTGGATAATACTAGAGTAGGCGTTTGGCCGAAGTGAGAGGCGCGGATCCGGAGAGGGCGGACACCGTGGTGTCGCTTGATGTTCCGGCAGCTTCATTGTTTGGCGCGGCCGCTCTCTGGAACCCTTTTCTCAAAATGCGAGGGCGGATGGACGGAGCCCAAAAGTTCCCCGCGGGGAACTTTTCCAATGCGCTTCAAATTGTGGCATTCGGAATGACGGCGATGCGATCGCCGGCAGGGAACGGATTGCACCGCTTCTTGCGCTCGGTTCACCGGCAGCCTGGGCCGGACAGAGAGGGTAAAGCGTCCAGTTAGAGAATTCGGCAGACGGGTTTTTCTGCTGGGAGCGAGACGCCCTCAAGGCAGGCCGTAAGCTGCAGCCTCGAAGGGTTCGGCACCCACTTTGAAAAGTTCCCCGCGGGGAACTTTTGACACTGACCCTTCCGGCCAGGCCAATCCCAACGGCGATCATAGTAACCGTGCGGCAGTCCGGTCTTGCGACGTGCATCATTATAGTAGCTGCCTGCCTGCTGCATCGAACGATGACGGGACTGGTCCATCGCCTCGAGAAGAGAGACATTGCGCAGCGCAGCCTCCGTGAGGAAGCCCGAGCGCAGGCCGTGAGCGGAAAGTCGCTGGGTTCCAAACCGGCGCTCTCGGCCCGCTGCTTGACGATGGCATTGATCGACTGTGCATCGATTGCCCGCCGGGAGATGTTGCCCCATTGGTCGATTGCGCGGAAGACGCTGCCCTTCTGAATTTTGGCTGCCGCCAACCAGGCATCGAGCGTATCGACTGGCGCTCCGGTGAGAAAGACCATCTCTTCGCGGCTGCCGTCGCTTGTATTGGTGCGGCCAAGATCGATCGAGACCGACGGGAGCTTGGTCCCGTCTTCGAGCTCGACGGGATCCAGCCTGGCAATCTGGTCATAGCGCAATGAAGTGATCTCGCTACGCCGGCGGCCACCCGATCCGAAGGCAACCTTGAGCACGGCGCGGTCACGAGGCTCGCGCAGACTTCCGCCGCCACAGGTGGCGATCAGGCGGGCGACAACATCGCCCGTCAACGCCTTCCTGCTTTTACGCTGACGCGGCCGTCCGGCTGCACGCACTGCAAGCCGAATCGCCGACTTCAGGGCAGGGGAGGCGAAGGCGCCCTCAAGGCCTCGCCACTTCGTCAGCGTCGACCAATGCGCCAGACGGCGCCGAACGGTCGAAGGCGAGTGTGGGCCTGTCACGCGCAGGAAGCCTCCGTCACGCAAATTCAATTCGACATCTGCAGGCATGCCGTGGTTGGGATCTGACTCGCGCTTCTCCGGCAACCAAAGATGATGGGCAACGAACTTGAGAAGCAGCGCTTCGGGTGCCGGCCAGGGCAGGGCGCTTCCCGTCGCAGCCAGCGCCCAGGCCTGCAGACAGGATAGATCCGATGTGAGAGCCCGCAGGGAATTCGCGCCCATGCCCTCATTGACTAGATGACGAAGGGTTTCGACGTCCTGGTCGATCAGAAGCTCTGCTAGCTCACCCCGTCGCTCGATCGGCAGGACCGCGGCGAGTGTGTCGAGTTCGATCGCCCGGCGGCTAACGACATCGGAGGCTCTACGGTCAGTCACTATGTGAGAACGGGCCGAGAACCGCTACCCCTTCCTTGCGCGCAGCAGCTGACAGCTTGCGGTCCAGCGTTGCGAGGGAAATGCCTCGGTTAAGGGCAAGCGCCAATACGCAGCATCGTAAGCGCTCAGCGTATAGCTGGCTGCCAACAGAAGAACCGAACTGTCGCCGCCAATCCCGGCGTCGTCGAGCGGCAACCGGCGGACACGCTCCATATTAACAAGCGCACCACCCGGCCCGATCCGACCGCGTCTCTCGGACATAGTCAAAATGTTGCGAATCTCGAACCAGAACAGTGACGGCACCGGGCAGGGCTCCGAAATCGAGGCAATGGCTGTCTCGGCTGCTTCAGAATACTCTTCCGGCAAAAGCCAGGCGGCGGCGAGCGAGGCGTCAACGACGAAATGCCATCAGCGGCGTCCTTCGTCGCGCCACGACAAGATTTCCTCGTGGGTGGAGACGGCAGCTTTCAGACGCGATGCCCGGAGTTCAGCGAGCAGCAATTGTGAGTCGGTAGGCTTGCGTGCACGCGTGACATGCGCGACTGGATCGTTGCCGCGTGTGATGATGAGATCTTCGCCAGCTTCAACACGAACTAGCAGCTCGGAAAGATGGGTCTTAACCTCAGAGATCGTAACTGTCGTCGTCACCTTGTAACGGAGCCTATTGAGGTTGGTTTCGAGCACTTAAAGTATGCTCGCGTTGCGTGTTGGTCAACAATATGGTCTCATAGCCATCGATAAGCATTACTTATCGATGGTTAGAGCAACAACCGGCAATCATACCATGTGAAGAACCGCAATATTTAGATAGAGTTCTTTTAGCAAATCATTTACCATGATTTCAATGGCTTACGATCTCGCGAAAATCGGCATGGCAGCCTTGATGCGACCGGCTTTCGACGCCGGTGTCGCGCTCGCGCGCCTGGACGAGCGTTTGGCCCGCTCACCTGTCGGAGCAGGGTGGATCGAACGATCCCAATTCACCGACGCCTGCGCCTCGCTGTGGATCGACGGCGAACTCGTCCATCTCGAAGACCTCGTCCTCCACGACGCCACGAAGGATATTCGTACACCCACCCATGAGCTGACAATCGCCCGCGACGTCCTGCGCACTCGCCGGGGAATCGCCGCCCAACTTCCCGGCTGGGCATTGTCGGCAGACGGCGTCCGCACTCTCAGAAAAACCGCAGAGATTACGTTGGCCGACACTGAAGAGGTGCAGGCGGTCGGTGCCATCCGGCGCGCCGTCGCGGACGATCCGGAAGCGGAGGGGGATAACGCCGACGACGTCGAAAACCTTCCCGGCGTCGACTATGCCGCCATCGATGCGGTGCTGGCCCGATCGGAGGCGGCGATCGAGAACGCAACTCGGCCCGGCCGGAGTGGCGCGGCGGATAGAGACTCACTGGTCTATGATCTCGACTGGGACCAGGATGCCCGGCTGGAGGAATGGCGCAGCGTGTTGCGCCAGGCCGAAAACTTGCCGGCGGTGCTGCGGGCGATCGTCGCCCTCGATGCCTGGAACGAGCTCTCCGTGCTGCAGCACGCCCCCTGGCTGGGCCGACTGCTGGCCGCGTCCATCCTGCGCGAGGCCAGTGTCACCACCGGCGCGCATCTTGCCGCAATCAATCTCGGCCTCAAAACCATTCCGGTCGATCGGCGACGGCATCGCGACCGGGAAACACGGCTGCTCGCCATCGCCCAAGGGCTTTTGGCGGCCGCCGAGATCGGCATGAAAGAGCATGACCGGCTGACGCTGGCGAAAACGATGTTCGAGCGAAAACTGGCGGGGCGGCGGACCTCGTCAAAGCTGCCGGAACTGGTCGAGCTGGTGATGGCGAAGCCGTTGGTGTCGGCCGGGATGGTGGCGAAGACGCTCGAGGTGACGCCGCAGGCGGCGCGGCGGATCGTGGCGGAGCTGGGCTTGCGGGAGATGACGGGGAGGGGGAGGTTTCGGGCATGGGGAATTATTTAGCCGCGAAGCGCGATCGGCCGACGATACATGGCCGGGTCGGATGTCGCCAGCCGCCCCAGGCATCAACTCCCAGGATGTCGATGTAATTGCTAGAATTATAAGGCCGGAACACTGTTATCTGATGCCAATTTTGGTTAAGAGCGACCCGAGCGAACAGAGAAGAGGGCTTTGAAATGGCGCTGCACAAAGACGAAATTCTGAACGCGCTTGCGGCAACGGCGAACGTGGCTCAGTTCGTCGGGTTCCGACCAAATGGAAAAGGCGCTCTTACACAAAGTTACAGTCGAGTTTCCGGCTTCGATGCTAACCATCAATTTTCGAGTGCTCGAGACGCGGTGGACGCGCTTTTGGCGCATAGCTCTGATAAGATGGTCAACGTACGGAGTTATGAACCGAGTAGTCCCCGAAGCAAAGAGTTTGTCTACGGTCTAAAAGACGTGGGTGAGGTTTTGGCGGTCCTTGAACGATTAGCCGCCCTGGAACTTCATCTCATTGTCAACGAGACAATCGACATACATGACGGCGGCGTATCGGGAGTCGTCCAGGGGCAGGTTGTCGAGTTCGCTCCGGACGACACGCCGCGTTGCGTGGAAAAGCCGGGGGTTGCGTCTTTGCCTGTCTCCATCGCTTTGCAAGTGTTGAAAACTGTGTATGGCTTTGCGCCTGATTTCAATTTTCCTCACAACGCTAGGGCGGAGTTCAGCCTTCACCCGAAGCCACGAGGTTATAATCAGAAGCACACAATCTTATGGGAGTACGAAGTTACCGACGCGAGTTTTCTTCCGGCCGCCTTCAGCTGGCCAAACAATTTTAGCCGGCATCTAGGTGACAAGGCTTTCGGCTTGATGATTGCTTCCGCCTTAGGGATGCCCGTCCCAAAAACTACAGTAATTGGTAGACGAACGGCTCCATTCACGTTTGGCCAAGAAACCGGTTCTCATGAGGTATGGACCCGTACCTCGCCAACAGAGCCCCAACCGGGATTGTATACTACCGTTAAAGGCTGGCAGGATCCCTTTATGCTGTTGGCGAAAGAAGACCCCGAAGGTGAAAACATTCGATCGGTTTTGTGCCAAGCGGCGGTCAGAGCGCGGTTTTCTGGTGCCGCGTTAGCTGGTCCGAGAGGTAAAGTCATCGTTGAGGGCCGCAGAGGAGAAGGCGACCAGTTCATGCTTGGGCTGCAGTTGCCTGAGACTTTGCCGTCGTTTGTGCTGGATGCTGTTCAAGCAACATATTCAGCATTGTCCAACCGGTTGGGACCCGTGAGATTCGAATGGGTGCATGATGGCGATATCGTCTGGATTGTGCAACTCCATTGCGGCGCGACCTCTACAGAGGCCGACGTGATCGTCCCTGGCGAGACTGCCACATGGATTGAGTTCGACGCCACGGCGGGAATCGAGCACTTGAGGGACCTGCTTGGACGGCTTGTCGAAGGACAGGGTATTATTATTGCCGGCGAAATCGGCCTAACAAGTCATATCGCGGATCTCCTGCGAAAGGCAAAGTATCCCGCGAGGAGAAAACCCATTGCACAACCTGACGACTAAGGCCGGTCAGCGTCAGTCGCCCGGTAGCTGCGCCAAACCTCCCCGAGAACCTTGTCTCCCTCAACCTTGTGAACGGCGAGGACGTGGTCGACCAGGTCGGGTACTGAATGATCGACGACAAGCTCTACAACATTATTTTCTTTTGATCGCGACTTCGATCGCTCACGGTAAGGGAACTCTTCGACCCGCTGAAACGTCCCGTTGCCTCGGGGCTGCGGGTTAAAGAGCGTTGAACCACTATTGATAGGACTGAGCCAGATACGATCTCTATGTGCAGCGACCAATCCCGCAGTGTCGATAGTCAGAACGGTCTGGGGAGCTCCGCGATAGGCTTTAGCCTTTAGGAGCCGCCAGATTCGTGCCGCAGAGAGCCAAAAGAAGCTCCGCGAGTTCAGAATTTCGTACCAATCTTTTGGAGTCAGGCCGTCTTTAAGGCAACGTTGAAGCAAGTGGTCCTGCATTGGTTTTTGATCGCGAATAACGGCGCCAAGCAAACTTTTAGATTTCAGCGGCACCGACTCTGGCCTGCGCTGAGACTCGAGTGCGTACCGCTCGCCCCCTGCAATCTTGTAAAGATCTAATAGAGCTGTTGCACTCAAAAGACCGTGCTGTTGAATCGCCGGCCAAGCGCCATCATGAGCCATATGATATAGCCGCGGGTACAACGAGATGAGTTCTTCTTCTGTCATTTCCATACTCTCACGTCGATTAGCCCAGCCACTCCGAAATCCTTCGAGATCAAGGACACAGGCACGCCACAAACTCGCTCGACGTCTCTAACAAATTGTTGCGCTTTCTCAGATAGGTCATTGAAAGTTTTCGCCGATCGGTTTTCGGCCCCAAGATAGTCAACGAAGGTTAGAGCGATGTCGGTTGCGCCATTGACGTAGACGGACATCCGGATCTTTTCCCAGTCGATTTCGGCGATTCTCCGGGTCTTGCCGGATACGCTACCTTTCTCCGTTTTGTCGATCTCGTTAAGCGGCACGCCCGAAATCTTGGCGATTTCGCTGAGTGTCATCTCCACACCCATCGGGCCGGAGGGACCGCTGACGCGAATAGGATAAGTGCGTGCAACGAGCACTGCTCTGCGCACCCTGTTGTACGGCACACCAGCGTCTGAAAGGCAACCTGCGACTGATGTTTCTCTCGAAGTGACGTGGGGGTAGCTTCCATGATGAATACTTAACTCGGTGCCCTGGGTGCCCTCCAACATGATGCGTTGCCCGCCTGCAAGGGCACGTTCGATCTCGACCCGAACGCTTTTCAGGTAAGGTTTAAGCTCTTCGACATCGCGTGCGAGTCTGACCTGCGGGCCCCATTCAAGGGTGGCGCCGCGGCCGAGGACCTTCCGCGCAGTTGCAGAGCCGACACCTTGCTTAGTCGAGGAGATTTTCTCAAGAAGCTTCTCTTCAATGTCAATGTCGCCTTGTTCGATGATCATCGCTTGAGGGTCGACGGAAAGCCATCCTTCTGTCTCTAACCAAGGATGATCATTTAGTTCTTTGAGAAGAGTTGGCAGTGAGATAGTTGAGCCTGCTGCGATAAATATTCGCGCATTTTTGTTCGAGCCGGTCCCTGACGGAAGTTGACGGTATGTGTAGACAGGGTCCGCAACTTTGTGTCCGGCATTCGGTCCGCCAACACGCACGAGGACGTCGTATTCCGTTGCCAGCAATGCGCAAATATTTCCTTTGCCCTCGCTCCCCCACTGCCCGCCCACAAAGACGTCAACATAGCCGGGATACTTTGAGCTCGCGCTTAAGCGGCCAGCAGTTGCATAAGTCACGCACGACGTTGGATCCGACCTTCCGGTGTCGACGATCACATCAGCGATTGCCTGGAGAGTCTCAACTGAGGCCTCGGTTGGATCTTCGGATGCCTCAGCATACGTTTCGAATTCCCTGGTTTCTCGAGAACGCGAAAGGTAGCGCTTTTCTAGAACAGCGTGAGGAGCTGTGAGATGAAAATGATGTACGCGATCAGTGCCAAAGCGCTCTCTCAGGCCATCGACTTGCCCTGCGATACGGGCTGAGTCCACAAGCAAGTATTCTCGCGTTGTCATTCGAAGCGCCTCTTCGACGACATCGGCAACCCAGCGGCCATTTGTTTCAGCGTCCAGTTCCGCTCCGGCTTTCTGAAGTGCTGCACGATCATCCGCAACACCCTTAACCTTGAGTATATAATTTCGCGTGGAAACTTTGTCTGCGGGGTAGCGTTCCCTTAAAGCATCGGAGAAAGAAGTTTTTCCAACGGCAATTGGGCCTGAAAGAACTATTATCGTTTTCAACTCTTGCTCCTCGACTCAGAGTGAATGATTATCACCATAGGTAGCAGCGTTGATGTGATTCGCTCAAGGGGACATCATGAATTCAAACATCGCTATCAAAGTAAAATCCGGCCCCAGCATCATGCTCGCCAGCGGCAACTGGTTCGATCTGTTAGATCCATGGGGCAGTGCGTTTACGATCTTCGATATCGCCCAGGGACTTTCAAATATTTGCCGCTATGCGGGTCAATGTAAGAAGTTCTACTCTGTTGCAGAGCATTCTCTGTACGTCTATGAAACAGCTGAAAATTACAAGCTTGAGGCACTTCTTCACGATGCAACTGAAGCATTTCTTGGAGACATAACGCGGCCGTTAAAGCAGTTGTTACCTCAATACAAAGAAATCGAGTCGAACGTGGAGGCGGCCATCTTTGAGCGCTTTCATCTTGACTTAAATGCTAGGCCGGAGGTTAAGCGGGCCGACCTTCGAGTTCTGGCGGCGGAACAAGCTCAAGTGATGCCTGAAGGGACTGATTATTGGACGGTGCCTTCAAGAACCAAACCCGCAGCTATCGACGTTCAATTCCTGTCGCCGACGGAAAGCGCTGAGCGATTTTTATCGAAATTTTTCGAGCTAACAGATGAATCAGGTGCGCTGTAGGTTTCAGATCGCGAGTGTAGATCTCTTTCCACACAAGCGCTTGCGTGATAAAACCTCTGCTTTAATCTGCAAGAGCAGAGGAAACGTCACCGTCCATGTCATCCACTAACGCTCAGCGGCTTCGTGCGCTGAAGCTCCTAGAAGCCCGGGGTATGCTCCGGCTGAAGGAGTTCGTTGCCGAAGGCATCGGCCCGGAGACTCTTGCGCGCCTTGTCCGGGAGGAGGCGGTCATCCGCCCGGCACGAGGCCTCTATCAACTCCCCGACGCACAAGTCGAGGCTGGTCATATGCTGGCTGAGGCGGCGGTTCTGGTTCCAAAGGGTGTGGTCTGCCTAACCTCAGCCCTCCAATACCACGAACTAACGCTGCAGATGCCGTCGGCTGTATGGATGGCGATTGACCGTGCCGCCTGGCGGCCCAAGATCGACTATCCCCCTATTCGGTTCGTGCGCTTCACTGGATCGGCACTGACCGAAGGGGTCGAGCGTCACCGCATCGAGAATGTCGACGTTCCCATCACGGATCCGGCGAAGACAATTGTCGATTGCTTTCGCTACCGGACCAAGATCGGCCTTGACGTCGCGATGGAGGGGCTGCGCGAGGGGTTGCGCGGTCGCCGATGCAAACCGGATCAACTCTGGCGTTACGCTCGCAAGGCGCGGGTCTGGTCGATCATGCGTCCTTACGTCGAAGCAATGGTGTCTGATGCCGCGTGAGCCTCGCAATATCGGCGCATCAGTGCGAGCGCGGCTCCTCGATCGGGCACGTGCCGAGCGATCGGATTTCCAGATTCTCCTGACGCGATATGCGCTCGAGCGTTTGCTCTACCGGCTAAGCGCGTCCCCGCACCGCGACCGCTTCATCCTCAAAGGTGCGATGCTCTTCGTGACCTGGGTCGCCGATCCGTTTCGGCCTACGCGCGATCTGGACCTGCTTGGCCACGGCGACAGCGACGCCGAGGCCATTGCCGAAACCTTTCGGACGATCTGTGCGCAGGCGGTTGCCGACGACGGCGTGACGTTTGATGTCGCCGCCTTGACGGCGGCGCCGATCCGCGAGGAGGTGGAATATGGTGGCGTGCGGGTCCGCACAACGGCAACCATCGCCGGGGCGCGTATCCCGATCCAGGTCGACATTGGTTTCGGCGACGCCATTACACCCGCAGCTATAGAGATCGACTATCCCGTCCTGCTCGACGCACCGGCGCCGCATCTTCGAGCCTATCCCGTCGAAACGGTAGTGGCCGAGAAATTCGAGGCTCTTGTTACCCTCGGTGTGGCAAATAGCAGGCTCAAGGACTTCTATGATCTCTGGGTGATTTCCCGAACATTCGAGCTTCGCCAGGCCGCCCTTGTCGAGGCCGTCCAGCGGACTTTCGAACGACGCGGAACGGCTCTTCCATCCGATATTCCAGCTGGCCTGACCGACGAATTCGCGGAGGCATGGGCCGCTCAATGGCGCGCCTTCTCGGCCGCGATCGGATGGCCGCCGCACCGAATGCTTTCGCCGTTACCATCGCCGATCTTCGCGTCTTCCTGATACCGCTGGTCGTCGGATTGAAGCAAGAACGAGTCTGGTCGCCGAGCGGGCCCTGGTCGCCGGGAGCAGCAATCGATGAGGCATAACGGGACGACAAATTAAGTCGTGCCGAGTGGCGCAATTGATGAAGAAAAGGGCCGCGATCGCGGTCTCGGGGGGAAGTATGGATAAGAAACACTTTTATCGCGTGGGCAGCCATACAGGCGCCTGGGACGATCTACCGACAGACCCCGATGAAGTGGACTCCTTGATCAATAGCGCTCGAAAGCACATCGAGCCATGGCTCTCCGCTGTTTTCCAAGCCGAGCACCTCAATCTGCTGCTTGGCAGCGGGTTCACCACCGCGGTCGGTTACATCGCGGGCGTAGGGGCCACCGGAATGGCTAAGGTTACATTTGGCACTCCGTATGACGTCGCCATCGATGCGCACGCCCAGGCCGGAGCGACGGCCATGAAAAGAGGTGCGGCAAACATCGAAGATCAGTTTCGAAGTGCTCTTGCTCTGCTTGACGGCCTCGGAGTCATCGACAAGGCGGCAGAGCAAACCCTCAAGGACGGCATTGATGCTCAGATGTCCGGCTTTCTCACTTCATTATTGAAAACGGAAAGCGGGATTGTCGTCGGAAAGAATCCGACGTCGAAGGATACTGCCCAAGGAGCTCTGCAATCATTCCTGTTGAGTTTTGCGAGCCGCGCTGCCTCTCGCGAGCGTTTGCACGTCTTCACAACCAACTACGACCGCCTAATCGAACATGGTAGCGACTTTGCGGGTCTTCGGATCATCGATAGGTTCGTCGGCGCGCTGAATCCGGTCTTTCGGGCATCGCGCGTTGAAGTTGACGTCCACTATAATCCACCCGGCATTCGAGGAGAGCCCCGGTTCATGGAGGGCGTCATTCGCCTGACCAAGCTCCACGGCTCACTGGACTGGTTTTTCGATAAGGACGAACGGCGGATCTATCGCAAGGGCATCCCATTCGGAGCGCCTGCGGATCATACCGACATTCCCAGAAAGCCCGTCGATACGGTGATGATCTATCCCAATCCCGCAAAGGATGTCGAAACAACCCAATATCCTTATGCAGAGCTCTTTCGCGATTTCGCAGCTGCAGTCTGCCGACCCAACGCGGTTGTCGTGACCTACGGCTATGGCTTCGGTGACGATCATGTGAATCGAGTGCTGCTCGATATGCTCACCATCCCGTCAACCCATTTGGTGATCATGGCCTATGAGGCCGATGATCGCCTCAAAGCCTTCATTGAAAAGACGCGAGATGCACAGGTCTCGTTGTTGATCGGTTCGCATTTTGCAGATCTTGAAACATTGGTCGCGAACTACCTGCCAAAGCCGGCGCTCGATTACATATCCGGCCGAATGACCGAACTGTTGAAGCATCGTCCGGGCGACCCTAAAGCCAGCGATCCACCTGCGGCGGCACTTCCAGCGTCCTCAACCGGTGCGGTATGAGGCAATCATGACGACTCCAATCGAACGTCTGTCAGGTCTTGTGGTCGGTGTCGTCGAGTCGGTCGCGCCTGACGAAGTTAGGGTGCTTCTTGAGCTGGACGCTCCGCACTCCACGGCGTTGAACACCGGAGTACCGGCCGGGTTTCCGCGCCTCAATGGGTATGTGCTCATACCCAATGAAGCCGGTGCGACGGTTGCCTACATCACCTGGATTGGTATCGAGCGCTCGCCTTATCCAAAGCGCGCTGGGCTCAAAGATTTCGGCCTGATCGATCTGCCATTTCCGTTGCGGAAAATGTCGCTATCCCCAGTCGGGACGCTGACATCCCGGCGCAATCGCGCTTCGGGAGCGACCTTATACGAACTCTCCCGTGGCGTTGTCGCGTTTCCGTCGGTGGGAGACCAGGTTCTTATTCCAACGCCCTCCCAGGTCGAAGCCATCGTAGGCGCGAGGGACGACGATAAGAGAGTCAGAATAGGCTCTTCTCCGATGGCATCGAACGCGGCCATCATGGTCGACCCTGACAAGCTTTTCGGCCGGCACCTGGCGGTATTGGGAAACACCGGCAGCGGTAAGTCATGCACGGTGGCAGGCCTGATTCGATGGTCCATGGAGGCCGCCGAGAAGGCCATCAAGGATGCCGGCGAGACGGGGGTGCCCAACGCGCGGTTCATCGTTCTCGATCCCAATGGCGAATATGCCAGAGCTTTCGCTGATCGCGGAGACGAACTGCGGTTGTTTCGCGTTCCACCCATTGCGGAAGGAGAACGGCCGCTCGATGTTCCTGCGTGGCTCTGGAGCGGGCACGAGTGGACCGCGGTCGCTCACGCCCAGCCAGGGGCGCAACGCCCGTTGCTTATGCAGGGGTTGCGGGAGCTGAAGGCCGGCCAAACGGAGGGGGTGCCCAGAGAGGCGATGATCCGCCGCTACCTTGGTTCCTATTCGGTCCGGATATCTGCAATGCTGAACACTGGCACACAGGCCTTCGCGGGCGCTGCAAGAGCAAGATTCGAGTGCGCACGGCTCCTTGAAACGATCGCGTCAGATTGTTCGCAGTTTGGCGGGGAAGCCCTCGATACAGCTAGTGGTGCTCTTGCCACGATTTCCAACACGATCACGGGAATTGTCGATAGCCGACGATCAGGAAATTTCTTCAACGATTTTGCGGTTTCCGACCTGGAAACGATCCGCAGCGCACTGGATGCATTGGCTCAGACGCTGCCGGATATCGGCCACGCAACCCTCATCAGTGAGGACGCTCCACAGTTCTTTGACGTAAACACTCTCGCCGAACATCTTGACCGGGTGGCAACCGAGCAGGGAGGTAACCTCGCAGGGTTTATCTCGACGCTCGGGCTTCGGATTCGCGGAATGCTCGCCGATCAGCGGCTCGGCGCCGTAATTGGTCGCGACCCGCCGACTTCCTTTGAATCCTGGCTAAAGGACTACGTCGGCGACGATGGCGCGAGTAACGGCCAGATCGCGGTCGTCGATCTGTCTCTTGTTCCGTCCGAAATCGTCCACATCGTCGTTTCAGTTTTAGCGCGGCTGATCTTCGAATCGCTCCAGCGATATCGCCGTGGCCATCCAAAGGGCCAGACCTTGCCGACCGTCCTCGTATTGGAGGAAGCCCACACATTCGTTCGGCGCGGTAAGGACGATGATGGTCCTGCCTCATCTCCAACCCAACTTTGTCGCGAAGTGTTCGAGCGAATCGCTCGAGAGGGGCGGAAGTTCGGACTTGGACTCGTCTTTTCATCGCAGCGACCATCGGAGCTTTCTCCAACGGTTCTCGCCCAATGCAACACGTTTCTGCTGCACCGTATCGTCAACGATGCGGATCAGAATCTCGTCGCACGTCTCGTGCCCGACAATGTAGGTGGACTCTTGCGTGAGTTGCCGAGTTTGCCTTCTAGGCAGGCCGTTCTCCTTGGTTGGGCAGCGCCGATCCCGGTTCTGGTGGAGGTGGACGAATTGCCTGATGCGCAGCGGCCGCAGTCGGCAGATCCGGATTTCTGGAAGGTGTGGACGCTGGCTGAAGAGCGGAGCGTCGATTGGGCCGCAGTTTCGAAAGCATGGTCGGGCGCTGCTCCGGTGCAACTGCCGGAGGAAGAATGATCCGTATTCTACACACGGCTGATTGGCATATCGGTCAAACGCTTCGCGGATTTTCGCGTGAGCACGAGCACCGTAGAGTGTTTGAGCGCCTCGAAGAGATCGTCGTGGAGCGCGATGTCGATGCGCTCGTCATCGCTGGCGATGTCTTTGATAGTCAGAACCCCTCCGGGGAAGCGCAACAGCTCTTCTACAATACGCTCGTGCGGTTGAGCCGCGCGCATCCGCGCATGACTATGGTGGTAGCTGCCGGCAACCATGACGCAGCTGGTCGGTTGGAAGCGCCGCGGCCTCTGTTGGAGGCATTCAACATCCGCGTCGTGGGCAATGTTCGGCGACGTGAAGGGCGGGTCGAGGCCGCACGCCATCTCGTTCCTATCGCTGACGCAAGCGGTGCGGTAGCTGCTCACGTGCTTGCAGTCTCCTACCCAACCGCAGCGTGCCTTCCGAATTTGACACGGCTGGATGGTGCAGCAGGCTCGTCCGTCATCGCCGGCGTTCGAAGCCTCTATGCCGAATTGGTCGATACGTTGCGGGGACCGATGGATGGTCTACCGTTCGTCCTAACGGGACACCTTCATGTCGCGGGCGGTATCGAATCTGAAGGCGCGGAGCGCCGAATTCTGGTCGGTGGCCAGCATGCCGTGCCGCATGACGTGTTCCCAGCAGAAGCGAGCTACGTGGCGCTTGGCCACTTGCATAAGGCTCAGGCTATCGGTCGTGATATTGTCCGCTATTCAGGTTCATTGATCCCTTTGTCGGCGACGGAGCTGCCCTATGCGCATGGGGTCACTCTTGTAAGCCTCGACGGCACAACGGTTCAGACCGAACATATCTCGATTGATCGGCCAGTTACCTTCGTCCGCCTTCCTGAGGCGGGCGATATGCGTCTGAGCGAACTTGGCGATCATCTGACAGCGATGGATCTCTCAGCGGACCTACCGATTCATGAACGGCCATTCGTCCAGGTCCGGCTTGCCCGCGAAGGGCTATCGCCTGGGTTCAGAGAGGAGGTCGACCGCATCGCCGAGAGCTTTCCGGTGCGCGTCGTCGATACCCGTGTCGCAACAATACCTGGGGCGTTAAATGACGTGACCCTCGCCGATCCAATGATGCGGCTGGCAGAAAGAGATCCCGAGGATCTGTTCAAGCTCGCATTTGAACGCACCTTCGGCGTGGCCCCGGATGCCGAGCATCTGGATGTCTTCCACCGGGCACAGGCGGAGGCATAACCATGCGGATATTGGCTATACGGGGTGAGAATCTAGCCAGTCTTGCCGCGCCCTTCGAGATCAGTCTTGCTGAAGAGCCTCTTGCAGGTTCCGGCCTCTTTGCCATCACCGGCGAAACCGGCGCCGGGAAATCGACCATCCTCGACGCCCTCTGCCTTGCGCTCTATGGCGAGTATCCTCGGGTCTCCGTCGGTCGCCGTGAGAATGCGCCCGATCCCAGCGGGGAGGCAATTTCAATTCATGATGGCCGTGCAATTCTGCGTCGAGGTGCCGGCGGCGGATATGCCGAGGTAGATTTCATCGGACAGGATGGTGAGCGCTACCGCGTCCGCTGGGATGCCAATCGGGCGCGGGGGCGAGCTAGTGGGCGGCTTCAGAGTGAGCACCGCGCGCTGTATCGACTTGATGACGGCAGTGCCGTGGCGACTGGTAAGACCCAGGTCCGCGAGGCCGTGGAGGCGAGAACCGACCTCACATTCGATCAGTTCCGGCGAACGGTGCTCCTCGCACAGGGCGAATTTGACGCTTTCCTGCTTGCCGCCGAGAGCGAGCGTGCGGAATTGCTCGAGAAAATCACAGGCACCGAGATCTACGCGGCGATCTCGGTCCGCGTCCATGATGGTACCGAGGCACGACGAAGAATTGTCGAGCAAATGGAGCAACGCCGCAACGATGTCGGACTTCTCGATGACGAAGCCAGGCAGGCCCTGCTGGACGAGCAAAGTCAGCTTTCTTCGACGGTTGCTCAGAAGGGCGCGGAACGTGATCAACACAACGGACGGTTGGATCATTTCAAACGCGTCGCCGCCGCTCGCAGCGACCTCGCTCGGGCTGAGGCTCAGGTGGTCGCAGCGCGAACGACACGCGAGGCAGCCGCCGATGAGTATCGGTCCCTTGCCGAATTCGATCTTGTCGAGCCCCTTCGTCCGCTTGCGATTGATTTGCAAAATGCACGGCGGACGGCCGAGGAGATCAAGACCCGTCTCGACGGTTTGCTTGTTGCATGGGAGGAAGCTCGGACGCTAGACGCCGCGTCTGCAACTCAACTGGCGGACGCTGCAGCCGCCAATGTAGCGGCAGAAGACGTCCTCAAGAATTTCGGTCCTCTTTGGAGCGAAGCCGAAAGGCTCGACGCCGAGCTGACGACAGCTCGGACGGAGTTTAATGATGCGGTGAAAAAATCGCAGCAAGCGGAAGCTACACTGCGCGATATGGCCAATGCGCTGGCCGTGATTGATCACGCTCTTGGTCAGACATCAGAATCGTACCGCACAACTGCGGCGCAACTAAGCAATCAATCGGACCGCGTTCTTCTTGTTGATCGTCTTAGCGATGCGATGGATTTGTTGACGAAGCGGGCGGCGCTCCAGCAGGAACACGCTACAGCGACGGTGGCTGCCGTCGGAGCGGAAGAAACAGCGACGCAATTGCAAGGTGAAATAACTGACCTGGCGGTAAAACTCACCGAGGATCGCGAGCGAAGGAATGGCCTAAGTCGTGAAATCGCTGATCGTAGAGCCGGTCTCGCCGGCATCGACGAGGCGACGCTCCACGAACGAGACATCGATCTGCAGCGCGCGCTTGAGGCTTTGCGCGAGGCACGTACCGTCTGCGATCGGCATACTCGAGCATGCGCAGATCTAACACGAAAGAAATCGGAACACACACTGGCGGCGCAGGAGGTAAGCACGGCGAGAAGCCAAATTGTTGAAGCCGAATCGGACCAGCTTCGTGATCGGACCGCGCGTGCGGAAATTGTGCCAATCGCAGAGCTTGCCGACGAAGCGGTCTCATCTGAGGCCATTCATCTGCGTAGCCTGCTGGCCTCAAATTTGGCCTGCCCGGTGTGCGGCAGCACCGACCATCCGCATCTTGCGCATCCCAGCGCGCTAAATGAAATTGCTGCTAGGCTTCGCCGCCGACGTGAGGAACTCGATGCCGCGTTGACCACGACGGGCCAGCGTTTGGACGCTGCAACGCGCGCTCTCTCCGCGGGAGAGGCTCGCCAGACGGAGACAAACCACGGACTCCACGTGGCGCGCGCACAAGTTCTGGCTGCCAACAGCGCTTATGGCGAACAGTTGTCGTCGTTGAACAATCTCTGCACAAAGGCTGGGATTGAGGAGGGTGTACCTCCCGTTCTCGATGACCGGGCTGCGTCGAAACTGGCAGCCCACATCTCAGTCGCGATCGCGGAACGATCAGCCATCGCATCTACGCTCGCAGACGCCCGCCGTCTTCGGACTGAGATCGACAGTTTGCAACGAGAGCATGACGCGCTCGGCGAGGCGATCGAGACGACCACACGATCCGTAGAGCAAAGACGTTCTGATTTCCACGCTGCGCAATTGAAGACAACTGAGTTCACGGTCCAGGCGGCGGGCCTTGCTGAGCGCCTCATTTCCATTCGCCGTGAAATCACGCCGTTTCTTGCCGCAGCAGGTCTGGCCGTCGAAGACCTCGATCTCGATCCCGCCGTTGTTGGCGTTACGCTGTCAACAATTGCGACGGCGTATGCCGGCCTCCGCGAGCAGGTCGGCCAACTTGAAATGACGCTCCAGCGTTTGGCGCCCGAGCGTGCAGCCGCGGGTGCCTCGCTTGAGCACGCGCAGGTGCAGGTGACGACGACGGCACTTCTTCTTGATCAACGTCGCATGGCCGAGGGAGAGAAGGCGCGCGCCAGAGCCCAACTTCTCGATGGCGAGGCGACAGCAAGCCACCGGACTCGGATCAATGAGGCTTGCCGGACCACCCGTGAGGCACTCGCGCGCTCGCGCGAGACGAAATCCGCCACCGATGCAGCGTTCCAGGCGGCCGGCGCTCGTTGCGACGAGGCGGCCGCTGGATTGGAGACCGCCAAAGGCCGCAGTGCTTTGGCCGAAGATGCATTCAACGCTGCGTGCCGGGATATTGCTCGCTCGTCAGACCAGGTTGCCGCGCTGATCGCAACCGACCCAGCTTTAAGCAGAGCGTTGCGGATCCGAATTCAGGAGATCGACCGAGCCGCGAACGATGCCGGCACCGCGGCGCTTACGCGCCAGAATGACTTACACCGGGCGTTGGAAGGTTTCGACGAGACCACCGATGCAGAGGCGTTGGCCGCGGTCGTCGCGGCGTTGGCTACAGAAATCGGAGACTTGCAACAACGGACAGGTGTGCTTGCTGCTACGCTCGCGCGAGACGACGAGGCACGCCGCGCCGCCGCAAATCTATCTGCGGAAATCGACACCGCGAAAGCGGAACTCGCAATCTGGCAGGCAGTCGACGATGCTGTCGGCTCGGCCACCGGTGATCGTTTCCGCCGCTTTGTGCAGGGCATCACACTCGACCACATGGTGCAGTTGGCGAATGATCACCTCCGTGCATTGACCCCGCGCTATAGGCTCGCGCGGGGGGCAGCGTCCGATCTCACGCTGCATATCATTGATCGCGACATGGGCGATGAGGTCCGCGGGACCCGAAGCCTGTCAGGCGGTGAACGTTTCCTGGTCTCCCTTGCGCTGGCGCTGGCTTTGTCGGGTCTCGAAGGACGTTCGTCCTTTGTCGACACGCTGTTTATCGATGAAGGCTTTGGATCGCTCGATGCGGAGACGCTCGACTTGGCAGTAGATGCGCTGGAGACCCTACAGGGTAGGGGTCAGAAGGTTGGTGTCATCACGCACGTCGCTGCCATGATTGAGCGGATAGCCGTGCAGGTTCGCGTCGAAAAACGTGGGGCTGGGCGATCGGCTATTAGTATTTTAGACGGGTCGACGCCGACGCGGCCTTTGTAACACATCAACACAGTATTTTCACACATATCAATAGCTTGCCAATTTGACGGAAGTGTTTGTGGTTCGATTCCTATCAAGACCGGCAATACGAGCTTCCGAGTGCTACATGCTTGCGCCAGCACGCCTCAATCGATCGCGGTGCGCCGCTTGCTTGGCGCGGTTACCGCAAAGCGCCATGCTGCACCAGCGTCTACGATGACCGCGCGTGTGATCGGCGAACAGCAGTGTACAGGCTGGGCCTTCGCAAGCCTTCACATTCGAGAAGTCCTCGGTGCAGACAAAGCGGCCGAGCGCTTCACCGACCGGCAGCAGCAGCGCTTCCGGTGAGCGCCATTTGCGCATGGGCTGGAATTCGAAAATCTCGCCTTCCCCCGCCTGCCGCGCTACGACGCGGTTGAAGCCCTCGTCGCGCTCCAACAATCGGTTCAGCGGCTCCAGTTCAGTCGGAGCATCAGGCTTCAACGGCTTTCCCTTGTGCGCGCGAACGAAAGTCCTGAACCACTCGCGCAGGTTCCTGGCCTGATCGGCGACCTTATCCAGCTCCCCCGGCAGGGCTTCCGCACGCAATCTTTCGAGCGTTTCCTGGGGAGCCAATTCTGCCTGCTCAAGCCATCGCAGCAAGCCTTCTCCGTCCTCTATCCATTCGACCCGTGTGTCGATCGGCGTTGCCACCGAATTCAGAAAATCCAACGCCAGAGCATCGCCTAAAAACAGTGCGGGAGAGTGGTTGTCCATCGCAACTCCTATCGGGCTGCCGACCAAAGTTGCGCGGAAGCCTGCCTGAAAACGTGATTCATATGTAACCATTCAAAACGCCGTTGACAAGTTACCTACCTTAATAGTAACCGTTCTATATCAGTTTTAATGGTTACTCATCATGCTAAGGGAGAACGCAGATGTCACAGCATTCCATGCATCAGAAGAATATGCATATCGTACTCGTCCACGGCGCCTGGGCCGATGGCTCCGGCTGGGCAAAAGTCATCGCACCGCTGGCGGCCGATGGTTTTGCGGTTACTGCAGCACCCTTGCCGCTGACCTCCTATGCTGACGACGTTAAAGCTCTTGAACAGGCTTTGAACCGGGTGAGCGGGCCGGTGATTCTCGCAGGCCATGCCTACGCCGGAGCGGTTATTGCCGGCGTGCAAAGCGAAAAGGTGAAGGCCCTAGTTTATGTTGCGGCACTCGCCCCTGATGAGGGTGAGACCGTGGCCGATGTCTTTTATCGCGGTGAACCCGATCCGCGTGCGCCGCAGCTCGCCCCTGATGAAAATCGTCTGATTTATTACCCGAATGAGGCCTTTGCGACGGCCTATGCCCAGAACGCCACGACTGAGGATCTGGCGGTTCTTTCTGCCGTGCAGCGGCCGATTTCGCCAGCCTGCATCATGGCGCCGGTGGGTCGGCCGCTGTGGAAGGATCAGCCGTCCTGGTTTCTCGTTGCCGAAGACGATCGGATGATTGCGACAAGCAACCAACGCTTCATGGCGGAGCGCATGCAAGCGACGCAGCGGGTTTTCCCGGTCGATCATACGCCGATGGTCACGGCGCCGGAGGCTGTGCTGCAGGTCATCCGCGAGGCGGCGGCAAGCGTCACAGAGGCCTGAAGTCACCAATCAATCGAGCTTTGAGGAGGTGAGGCAAATGCGCGAGCACAAGGTTACGACAGAGCGCGTTGGCGCGTTTTCGGACGGCATGATCGCCGTGATCATAACGCTCATGGCGCTGGAACTGAAGGCGCCGGAGGAAGCCACGATCGAGGCCATCCTGGCGCTCTGGCAGACGCTGCTCAGCTATGCGCTGAGCTATCTGTTCATCGCCATCATCTGGGTCAACCACCACCATCTGTTGCGGCTGGTGCGCTACGCCTCTCCGCAACTCATCTGGATCAACTTTGCGCATCTGTTTCTGGTATCGCTGCTGCCATTTACGACCGCCTGGATGGCGGAGACGAACTTCGCGCCGCTTCCAGTTGCTGCCTATGCGGCAGTCTTCGTACGGGTCAATGTCGCTTATCTGCTCTTCGAGCGGGAAATCCTCCTTCATGCAGAGGCAGACGACGTGCCGGAGCGGTTTCGCAAGCTTGCCCGCCGCAGAACCGTCATCGGCCTTATCATCTTCGCGGCTGCGGCACTGACTGCCCCCGTCCTGCCGCTTCTGGGGTTTGCCCTGATCTGCTGCGCATTGCTGCTCTACCTGCGGCCGGAGATTTTCAGCCGCCACGAACAGTGATGCCGGAGCTGCCGGCACGCCGCCAATCATCCGCTCCAACAAGGAAACACGACCATGACCGACATCACCTACCGCACAGCCACCGTCGAAGGCATCAAGGTGTTCTATCGCGAGGCGGGCTCGCAAACCGCGCCGAAGCTCCTGCTGCTGCACGGCTTCCCGACCTCCAGCCATATGTTCCGCGATCTGATCCCGCTGCTTGCCGATCGGTTCCATATCATCGCCCCCGACCTGCCGGGCTTCGGCCAGTCGGACGATCCCTTGGTCAACAGCTTTGACAGCATTGCCGACACGATCGACCGTTTTACTGAGATCGTCGGCTTCGATCGCTATGCAGTGTATGTTTTTGACTACGGTGCACCGACCGGCTTCCGCCTTGCAGTGAAGCATCCCGAGCGGATCACGGCTATCATCTCGCAGAACGGTAACGCCTATCAGGAAGGTCTTAGCGAAGGCTGGAACCCGATCCAAGCCTATTGGCGGGATGCAACGGAAGAAAACCGCAATGCCTTGAAGGCGTTTCTCGGACCGCAAACGACCGTCTGGCAGTACACGCATGGCGTTTCCGACGCAACCAAGGTTTCGCCTGACGGATATTCGCTCGACAACTTCTACCTTTCGCGGCCGGGCGCTGAAACGGTGCAGCTCGATCTCATGGGTGACTACAAGAGCAACGTGGCACTCTACCCAACCTTCCAGGATTATTTCCGCACCCACAAGCCGCGCTTCCTGGCCGTCTGGGGCAAGAACGATCCCTTCTTTCTGCCGCCGGGTGCAGAAGCTTTTCGTCGGGATATTCCCGACGCGGTGATCAGGTTCTTTGATACCGGCCATTTCGCGCTGGAGACCCATGCTCCTGAGATTGCCGATGCAATCGGCGATTTCCTCGGCTGACATCAGAGACTTAACAATAGGTTTTGACCAGGAGAGACACCATGTCCGATAAAGTCGCCATCGTTACCGGTGCCAGCCAGGGCATCGGCCGGGCAACGGCCGTTCGCCTCGCAAAGGATTTTGCGAAGCTCGTGCTGGTCGCCCGCAACAAGGCCAATCTCGCGGAGACGGCCAAGATCGCCGAGGCACTTGGCGCCGAAACGCTCGTCATTAATTCCGATCTGGCCGAGCCTGCAGCCGCACAGGCAGTGGTGGATCAGACGCTTGCCGCGTTCGGCCGGATTGACGCGCTGCTCAACATCGCCGGCGCGGTGCCGCAAATCGATGTGTTCGATATGACCGACAGGCAGTGGGATGACGGCTTGGCGCTAAAGCTGCATGGGGCACGGCGGCTAACCATTGCCGCCTGGCCGGCTCTGAAATCAGCGAAAGGTTCGGTCGTGTTGATGTCCGGTAATTCGGCGGTTTTTCCCAAGGCATCCTATGCGGCGGTCGGCACGATCAATGCCGCGATTGTGGCGCTTGCCAAAGCCTTCTCGGACCGGGGCATAGAGGATGACGTGCAGGTCAACAGCGTACTTCCTGGACCGGTTATGACCGGTCGACGCCGGAGCTACCTGGAACACTGGGCGCCGTCGCACGACATGACGGTCGAAGAGGCGACCGCAAAATTTCCCAAGGAAGCCGGCATTGCCCGCTACGGCGAACCGGAAGAAATCGCCGAGCTGATGGCCTTCCTTGTCTCGCCCGCCGCACGCTGGATGACCGGCACGACACTACGGATGGATGGAGGCGAGGTGAAGTCAGTCTGATTATCCTAAGGCGTGGTGCAGGGCATAGCTGTCGATAAACAGGTGTCCGGTTGTGACGCGCTCATTTTCGCTCGCGGTCTGCTGAACGCGATGCGGTACGCCATTGCGCGGGCGTCATGCCAAGATGCTGTTTGAACACACGTTGAAAAGCCGCCTCGGAGCGGTAGCCCACGACCTCCGCGATGGCGGCGGTAGAGTTGGTCGTTTTCTTCAGCTCATTGGCCGCCACACTCATGCGGATATCGAGGAGGAGGTCGTCGGCGGATCTACCGAGATTGCGCTGAAACTGGCGCGCCAGCGTTGCTCTGGACATATGACAGAGGTCGGCAAGTTTGGGGAGCGTCCACCGATACCCCGGATCGAGGAACATCGCAGTGAGTGCTGGAGCAAGCCTATGA
Source organism: Rhizobium sp. 01L410 (assembly GCF_056400165.1). NCBI lineage: Bacteria > Pseudomonadati > Pseudomonadota > Alphaproteobacteria > Hyphomicrobiales > Rhizobiaceae > Rhizobium > Rhizobium sp. 01L410. The sequence continues at coordinate 38,553 of NZ_JBFTST010000016.1, read as the reverse complement.
TGACCCGCCAGAGCCGGCAATCCGGGAGGACCGTCATCTGACTCGCTGGCCATCCGCAAAGCCAGCGTGAATAGGGCCGCAGAGAGTGCATTAAGCATCGCGTGACCGCCGAGGCGCTCGTTGCTTGTCTCCACTCGCATAAGCATCAACAGGCCCGTCAATTGGTCGCGCGTGGAACTCTGCGGCAGTGTGGGGGAGGATGAGGATGGCGTCGCGCGCACGATCAGACGGGAACTTAGATACCGGCCCAACAGCCGGTCATGGGGAGGTGCCAGGACGAAGCGTCCGCACAGCATATCCAGTCGCTCGCCGGATCCTGCGTTCTCGCTGATCGTCAGGTTTACGCCGACGCGCTGGGTCGCCGGGGTTGGGTGGACGCCGCTACCATCATGCAAGAGATGCGGAGCGCCAGTGGGGACGAGCAGGATGTCGCCTGCCGAAAGGCGCTGCGGCACACCGCCATCCGCGTCGTTCACGAAAGCGACGCCGCTCAGGATCACATGATAGACGATGTCGCTGACGGGGCCCTGGCCATACACCACCTGCCAGGGTGCGCCATAGAGGCAGCGCAATTCCAATCGGCCGCTGACGGTCATCAGTTCAAGAAGACGGCTGAGCCAATCGATGGGCTGGGACATGCGAGGCCTAAATGAGACGAAAGAGCATAATATTGAGCAAAATCGACATTAACGAACTCGCGCTTGGTTCATAAACTCATTTCTCTATCGATTGGCCATTCTGCACAAGGCGCAGAGCGAAGCCGCAGGGCAACACAAGAACAGGAGGAACGTTATGTCCGACATTGAGCATTTCGACACACTAATACTCGGCAGCGGCCAGGGCGGTAAGCTTCTGGCCTGGCATCTCGCACGCTCGGGCCAGCGGGTCGCGGTCGTGGAGCGGCGCTGGGTCGGCGGGGCCTGCCCAGCTGTTGCGTGTCTGCCTAGCAAGAATGAATTGTGGAGCGCCCGTGTCGCTCACACGGTTCAGCACGCAGCGCAATTCGGGACGATGACCGGCCCGGTTAAAACCGATATGGCGAAAGTGCGTGGGCGAAAGCAGGAGATGGTCGATCGTGAGATCGCCTTTCATCTCGGCGCCTATAAGGAAAGCGGCGCCGAGCTGATCATGGGCGAAGGTCGCTTTGTTGCAACCAACACGATCGAAGTTCAGTTGAATGATGGCGGTAGCCGGCGGCTATCGGGCGAAAAGGTCGTGGTCAATGTCGGTAGCCACGCGGCCATTCCCGAAATTCCCGGCCTCGAAGCCGCGCGTGCATTGACGCATATCGAGGCCCTGGAGCTCGATTACCTACCGTCCCACTTGATCGTGCTCGGCGGCGGCTATGTCGGCATTGAGATGGCGCAGGCCTACCGCCGGTTTGGCAGTCGGGTCACCATTATCGAGCCGGGTGCTCGTTTGATGGGTCGGGAAGACCGCGACGTGGCGGACGAAATGCAGCGAATCCTCGCTGCCGAGGGTATCGAGATTTTATTCGGCGCTCAGCCTGTACTCGTTCAGGGACTGTCCGGCGATGCCGTCACTGTTACGATCCGGACAGCAACCGGCGAGCAGGCCTTGGGCGGCAGTGATCTCCTGGTTGCGGTCGGCCGCATTGCCAATACCGCGGGCATCGGCTTGGAGACAACCGGCGTCGAACTCGATGCTCGCGGCTTTATCCAAGTCAATGAGCGGCTTGAAACGACGGCGGCCGGCATATGGGCGATCGGCGAATGCGCCGGCAGTCCGCAGTTTACCCATGTTTCGGTCGATGATTTCCGGATTGTCCGCGACAACTTGGCCGGCGGCAATCGCCGGACAGACGATCGCCAGGTTCCGTATGTGATGTTCACCGATCCGCCGCTTGCCCGCGTCGGTCTGAGCGAGGGCGAGGCGCAACGCCAAGGGATTGCATTTCGTCTTGCTACCCTGCCGATGAGCAACGTGCTCCGGACCGAGGCCACCGACGAAACGCAGGGCTTCATGAAGGTTCTCGTGGCCGCAGACGATGATAGTATCCTTGGGTTCACCATGATCGGCTCGGAGGCAGGAGAGGTGATGGCCGTGGTGCAGACCGCTATGCTTGCGAGCCTTCCCTATCAAAAGCTCCGCGACGCCGTCATTGTTCACTTGACGATTGCAGAGGGCCTCGGACCGCTGTTTGCAAATGTGCCGCCCCGGTCGTGAGGCCAAAGGCTGTAAGCTCTATGATGCTTGGTTGCAGGAGACGGCGACCAAGCCAATTCTTTGCAGACTGCGGTCCGGCGGAAGTCGGGTTGCGGTCATCCGTGTGACAGATGGTGATCCGAACTTCTGGAGAATACTTGCTGCCATCTCATCCGGGAAGTTCAGGGTGGCGAATAGTTGAACCGCTGCTGCCGAGGGAGCGGGGCCGCAAGTCTCGCCCATCGCATGACAACCGTCGCTTTTTGAACGGGATGCTTCACGTCTTGCGCGTTGGCTGTCCATGGCGCGATATGCATGAGCGATACGGTAAATGGAATTCGATTTATGTTCGTTTCCGCCGCTGGGCTGAACAAGGAATATGGGACGCTCTGTTGGAGACACTGGTAGAGTTGGGGCTGACCGACGACTGGCAGCATATGATCGACAGCACTACGGTTCGCGGCCACTCGCAGGCTGCGGGCGCTAAAGGGGGACTTATCAGGAGGCTTTTGGTCGATCACGCGGCGGCTTTACGACGAAAATCCACGCCCGCGCAGACGGTCAGGGACGCCCTCTCGGCTTCATCCTGACAGGCGGCGACGCTTCGGACTACAACGCCGTTCCGGACCTGCTGGCGATACCGGTTGGCAAGCCGAGGCTGCTTCTTGCCGACAAAGGCTACGACGGTGATTTCCTGCGTGAAGAGCTGCTGATCCACGGGATCAGGCCGGTCATTCCGCCGAAAGCAAACCGGAAGAACCCGCCTGCCTGCGACTTCCGAGCATACAAGGATCGAAACCGCATCGAACGGATGTTCAACCGCCTCAAGCAGTTCCGTCGTGTGGCGACCCGATACGACAAGACACGAAAATCCTTCGCAGCATTCCTTGCCCTGGCCGCTGCAAAGATATGGTTGCCATACTTTGTCAACAGGACCTAATTTGGCATCGGGTTTACCAATCACCCGCCGACGCGGCGCCCTGGCGCGTGATTTCCTGAAACTGTGGCATGACTTTAAACTAAGGCAGCTCATCGATTTCGCCGTGCCGCACGTCGCGAAGCGCTGGCTGTTCGGCGAATTATCGATCTCGTCCTGAGAACAAGGGACCCAATTTAAAGCGCTCGCTCTATACAAGCGAACTGCCCGCCATCACAAAATGACAGAGATGGCGGGCTAGGTTAGCCGTGACTTGGCAAATGCAGATCAGAACTGTGTCAAACCACCATCGACCACCAGCTCCGCACCGGTTGTGTATGACGAGTCTGCGGACGCCAGGAAGAGAACGGCCTTCGCAAGTTCCGCGGCTTCACCGAAGCGCTTGAGACCGATCTTCTGCGTGATGCTGGCAGCGACTTCCGAAAGGACGGAATCAGGCAAGCCGATCTTGCCGTAGAACGGCGTAGCGATCGCGCCGGGGCTGACAGCATTCACACGGATACCACGAGGTGCCAGCTCTGCGCCCAGGGTGCGGACCAGTGAGCGGGTTGCAGCCTTGGTGGCGGCGAGGATCGAGAGGCCGGGATAACCGATCGTGTTCAGGAACGAGGTGGTGACGATGATACTACCACCGTCAGCGATGATCGGCGCCGTCTTCTGGATTGTGAAGAACGTTCCAGTGAAGTTGAGCGCGATGTTCTCGGCGACATATTCTTCGGTTGCCGCTTCGAGCGGTGGTAGCACCGGCATTGGCGAACACGACATCGATGCGACCAAACTTCGTGCGGGTTCCCGAGACTTCTACAGATGAACGCTTGAATAGCCCGCCGGATCCTCGTTTCCCATGAACACATGAGTGAAACTGAATGGCCGTCGGTTCGAAACCTTTCAAGGCCGATACGACCGGCAGGGCACATACAGATGCGGGCTTGGTTTGCATCTGTATGGGTGATGTGGATCAGCCATTCATCCGACCGGCTATGCAGCTTCCCAAACCTGATTGAGGATTTTCGCCGCAAGTGCCGCCTTGTCCTGCGGTAGGAAGCGACCGTAGTGCGGCTGAACGACGTCCGGTGTGTCCTGAATGGCATAACTGGCCTGCTCGTGTGACCCGGTCTGCTTAAGGATATGCGTTGCTAGAATATCTCTAAGGTTATGCGGTCCGTGCGGCAGCAGGCCCCTTATGGCGCCGCGGTCGGTGTAGGGGTTGTAGATCCCATAACGCTGGATGACGGTTCGCCAAGCTTCATAGAATTTGGTGGAATCGTATGCTGCGTCCAGACTGGTTGTCTTTACTGGTTTGACGAATAGGGTGCCGGGATCTTTTGCCGAACTAAGCAGTACACCGCGATGGCGATCGATATAGGCCTCAAGGTATTTGTAGAGGTCGAGCAGGTCCGGGAGGATCAGACGGAACGGCTTTTGCCCGAAGAAGGATGAGGCCGAGTTCTTGAAGGCGATCGATGGGATGAGGACCTCCCATCCATTCTCTCGATCGCTCCAGCGCAGTTCTCCACATTTCATGTCTTCCAGCCGTCGCTCTGATGTTGGAAAATGCTCGCGCGGGCACAGGCGAAGCTGTCGAAGGTTCTTTTGCCGAAGTCCCAGATGCAGGCCGAGTCGAAGCAGCAGGAAGGATCGGACGGCCTCCGCCGCCGGCCGGGGATAGCGGTGTTCGTCCGGCATGCGTGTCAGGATCTGGTCGGTGATCTTGCGATATTCGGCAAGCGGGCTGTCCGCCTCAAGGATCACCATGATCGGCTCGAACGGGTCGCGATGGACGCGCATGACTCGCTGGATCTCCTTCGAGCGATTGGCGGCATGCCGGTGGAATGCATCGCATGCGCCGTGCCAGTCGCGCGCCGCAAACTCGATCTCCTCCGGCGCGATCATCCCTTCGATTGGCTGAACCTTCTTCAAAAGCTCCGGATGCTGACGTATCCATCCGACTTCAGCACGGGTCAGCGCCATTGCCACCATCAACATGTCTTCTTCCCATTTGGTATAAAAGCCACGCCGCTGCTCGCGCCATTGCAGGTACCAATCCCAGGCGCCTGGGAAGATCAGCAGGCCAAAGGTCAGTTGGCTGAGGGGCACGCCGCGCCCTTTGACGACGCCGGCAGGCGAGGCGGCGAGCGCGCCGAACATGAGGCCGAGATGCTCGACCTTCTGAGACGCGGTTTCCTCTCCCCAAACTCCATTTCGTTGGAAGCCGATCGCTGTCAGCGTCGATGTCTTGAAGCGGATCAGATCGGCCATCTCCATCGCCAGCCGTGGTGGCGCATCGACGACGCCTGATAGGAGATCCGGATCTTCAAAGGTTTCTGAATTGTGGCCCGTGCTGTCTGGATTGATTTGCGATCGTGGGGACAGAGCTCCTCCGCCATAGGTGACCCCTGGAAACCGAATTGCATAACGCTGTTTGGTCGCCGCCGCTTGGTAGCGGCGATAGTCTGTTGAGCCGGAAATGATGACCTTACGCACCCATTCGATGATTTCTTCCCGCTTGGAGAACTGCAAGTTGCTGAAATCGTCCGGCAGATGCCATGCAAGCCGTCGACGTTCCGCAGCACCGATGTCTCCCATATCGTGGCCATAAAGTGAGCGGGATTGATGCGGCAACTTCGCCTTGAAATAGCCTTGCGCCAGCCGATAACGCCGTTCGATGCGGGACAGGATCTCGAAGCTCGTCAGAGATCGCGGCACGCGCTCACCCTGAACCCATGACAGCAGCGTCTTTTCGTCGAAGGTCTCACCCAGGCGAACGACGGCGCGATACAGTTGCCAGTAGCTCTCGCCAAACCGGCGCATTTGATAAAAGAGCGCATCGTAAAAGCTGGCCGGGTCATCGGTCGCCTCGAACAATGGCTCAGGAAAGGGACTGATCGGCTTCGGTCTTGGCCCTCTGGGCACCGACGAAGATTGAACAGGGGGTGTGTCGGAGAGGATCTGTCGTGGTTTGGAGCACGTCGCAGTTTCCAGCTTGCGCCGAACAGCATTGTTCGATTTCACACGCTGTCTTGTGGACCGTCTGTCCTCAGCGGCAGGCGGCTCTCCGAGCCAGCGGATAATCGCGTCCAGGCCCGGACGGAGCGCCTTCTTCAACTCAGCCGTCAATTCGGCTTCAATCCCGCATGCCTGGCCAATGACCGTCCAGTCGATGCGGCCGTTCACGATCGGGGGCGTTTGGCGGTGGACGATGAGACGTATGAGATAGGGCCGAATGCATTCCAGCATCCGCTTCGAGGCGATTGGCGCAATGCGCACTTCGCAGAAATCAGAGATTTTCTGTTGGAAGTGATGAGATGAAAGATCGTGTTTTGCCATTTCCCTTATTCCATTTCTCTCGGCAACGGTGCCGAGGGCAGGCGGGAATAGGAGCGGACATTTAACAAATGGTTTTGCCGCAGCTGCGAGCATTTGGGGCCAAGCTTAGTCCCCAGATTTCAAATGAAGCATCAAGAGCCTCATGCTAAAGGTTGCAGATGGGATTCGGGGTTTTCATTCACCGGTCAGATTCGATTTACGACGACAGCCCGGCGGAACAATATCAGTTTCCGGGCCAGTATCTCGGTCGTGTCCAGGCATGCGTCGGCGACTGGATCGTGTACTATGAGCCTCGGAAGGTCGCAGCGACCCGCGGCTATTTTGCTGTCGCCAAGGTTGAACGGGTAATTGCTGATCCGAAGGCGCCCGGCATGTATCTGGCGCTGATTGAACACGGTAGCTATCTCGACTTCATCAATCCCGTTCCGTTCAGCGGACCAGACGGTGTCATAGAGCGAGGCGTGCTGAATGAAGAGGGCCGCATTTCCGGCAGGGCACAGGCCGCAGTCCGGCCGATATCCGCAGCAGATTTCAACCGCATCGTATCTATAGGCATAGACGAGCACGAGCCTGAACTGCCTCGGCTGGATGAGCCGAGGGCGACGCCCGCGATCGACGGATTTGCGGATGAAGCTCAAGCGCCGTTCATGTTCGAGCAAGAGCGCGACCGGGTCACGCAACTCTCGTCGCGAATCGTTCGAAATCGGCTGTTTCGCCGGCTCGTTCTTCACGTTTATGACAAACGATGCGCCATCACGGGATTGAAGCTCATCAACGGTGGTGGCCGGGCGGAGGTCGACGCCGCACATATTCGGCCGGTGGAAGCGAGCGGGCCTGACATTCTTTCCAACGGAATTGCGCTTTCGGGCACCGCACACTGGATGTTTGACCGCGGTCTGATTGGCCTTTCGGACGATCTTGATATCCTGATATCGCGTCAGGCGAATGATCCTGACAGCATTCAAGGACTCCTCAACAAGACCGGGAAGGCGATCGTGCCTGGCCGGGTCTTCGAGCGGCCACATCCCCAGTTCCTGAAATGGCACCGTGAGAACTGCTTCAAGCAGTGAGCACTAGGGTAGTGTTGCGCTGTAGTAGTTTCATCCTGAGCGGGTCTATTTCGGTCCGTTGGCGCCAATAATCATAAAATCATCCCGATCGGTTCTTTTTACTTCCCTTCATGCCGTCTGATGATATAATCATCCCGATAGGGGTGATTATGGAAAAGATCAAAGATACGAAAAGCCTCGGCATGCTGATCCGTCAGGAGCGCAAACAACAAGGTTTAACCCAGGAGCAACTCGCCGGGGTGATTGGTGTGGGCGTACGTTTTCTGCGTGAACTCGAGGCCGGCAAAGAGAGCTGCCAGATTGGCCGTGCGATGCAAGTCTTGGCCGGTCTTGGCCTTAGTGTTTCGGTCGGGCGTCGCCAGAGTTTGCGATCATGACCCGGGTATTAGACGTCTATTTTCGCGACGCCAAGGCCGGCGTGTTAGCCCGACTTGACGATGGCCTGCTCACCTTCACCTATGACAACGTGTACCTCTTGGACCAGCGGTCGCGGGCGATCTCGTTCTCGATGCCCCTGCAAGAAAAGCCATTTGGTGATCAGGTGGTGCGCCCGTTTTTCTCGGGGCTCTTGCCGGACGAAGGCGCGCGGCAACGCCTAGCCGGCGCGCTGGGCCTTTCGGCAGGCAACGCCTTCGGGCTACTCGAAATTATCGGGGGCGAATGCGCAGGTGCCTTGTCACTATATCCCACCGGCACGGCGCCCCAACCTCCCGGCCAGTCCCAAGCCGAAATTCTCACTTCGGAACGTCTGGATGAAATTCTTAGCAGGCTGCGGACCCGGCCTTTGCTTGGTGGAGACGAGGGCATTCGCCTATCGCTCGCCGGCGCGCAGGATAAACTGGCGGTCGTTGTCGATGGAGATTCCATTGCCTTGGCGAGAGATGGTCGACCAACGACCCATATCTTGAAACCGGTCATCCAGGCGCTGGAAGGCACAGTGGAGAACGAGTATTTTTGTATGCGGCTGGCTGCCCGCCTCAAGCTGCCGGTACCCCATGTCGAGATACGCCTAGACGGGGCGACTGCCTTTCTCCTGGTTGAACGGTATGATCGGACGAAGGCTGCAGACGGCATCATTGAGCGCCTACACCAGGAAGATTTTTGCCAGGCCCTTAGCGTACCGCCGGAGCTGAAGTATGAGGCCGAGGGCGGACCGGGAACAGAACGGGCTCTCGGGCTGATCGACCAGGCCTGCGCTAGACCTGTCGCGGATCGGTTACAGTTCATCCGCATGCTGATCTTCCACTATCTCGTCGGCAACGCCGATGCCCACGGCAAGAACTACGCCCTGCTTTACGGCTCTGATGAACCGGATCTGGCACCGATCTACGATGTCGTTTGCACGGCCGTTTATCCCCGCTTGTCAAAGAGGCTCGCCATGAAGATTGGCGGCCGCGATGTGCCCGACACGATCCAGCTGAAGCATTGGACGACACTTGTGCCCGAAACCAAATCTTCTCAGCGCATCCTTGTTCGCGACCTTGCCCAAATGGCGGAAAGGATTGTGAGCGAGGCTGATGTCCTTGTTGCAGACTTGGCAGACGAGGGGATCAATCATCCCATCCTGAGCGCAATTAGCAAGGTCATCTCAAGCAGGGCTGGTTCATTGCAGCGAGTCACGGAGCAGGTGTCTTAAGTAGTTAAGTGGTCCCGGATATCCAGCGCTTTGTCCTTCGCTCACTGGGTCGATGGTTCGAATCCTGTCAAGGCGAAGCACGAGCGCCCGTTGCACGAAGCGCCGCCCCGCTACGAGCAGATAGACTTACGAGAAGTTCTCCAACACCGCTAGAAACGTATGTCGATCGCCCTGGCCCTCCGTGAGGCGTACGCGCCCTTCAATGTCCGCGAGATGATGGTCCATCAAGTCCTGTGCCTTGGCGAGGTCTTTTGCCTTCAGCGCCGCCACGATCATGCGGTGGTGGTCGGCACCACAGTCGTCCTTGCGGTCTTCTTCGTAGAGCGACATGACGAGCGACAGGCGCGCGACGATCTTGGACAGCATTTCCGTCAGCACCGGATTGCCGGCGAGATCGGCGAGCACGATGTGGAATTTCCCCGAGAGCACCGTCTTCGACTTCTCGTCACCGTGTTGGTGGATATGCTCTTCCTCGTCCGTCAGGCGCTCCAGCGCATCGAGCTGCTCGCGTGTGGCGCGTGAGATGACGAGCTCAAGCAAGAGTCGTTCCAGCTTGCGCCGTGCCTCGAAGAGGCTCTTGGCCTGGTCGATGGTCGGCTCTGCGACGAATGTCCCGCGGTTGCGCTTGCGTTCCAGCAGGTGATCGCTTTCCAGCACACCTAGTGCGCCGCGAACGACGGTGCGGCTCACCCCGAAATGTTCCGCGATCGCCTCCTCGAGGATCTTCGTCCCCGGCTTCAGCGCGCCTTCACCAATTGCTGCGGCTAGCGTGTTGCGAATGCGCTCCGAGACATCGTCATTGTCCGAAGTATCCACCGCGCCGTTCGCGGTCGCGGGTGATTTCGGGCTCTGGCGGCGCGTTCTCTTCATCGTTCTTCTCCAGGCTCTGCCGCGGCATCCGGCGGGAGCCGGAAGCCGTGAGATATGCGATATCGGTGCACCGTAATATTTTCTATAAGAATGTTTGTGCGCAACTCGATATTCCACCAAAAGCTGGTGATATCAGGCGGCTGAAACCGCCAGATTTCATGCAGTCAGGCCGCCTTCTTGTTTGCGGCTGGTGAGCTAAGAGGGATGCCCTTGTCCTTGCAGATCGCCTCGATGTGAGCCGCCGACTGTCTGATGAAGGCGATTGCCTCGTTGAAGCCGTAGGACTGGTGCTCGTAGGTGGGATAGCCATACTGGCTGGCCTCGTAAGCCTCCCAGTCCGGAATGTCGCCGGACGCTACGCGTGTCTCGTAGGCGTCGACGAGCGCCTTATAGGCGTCAAGTTCCTCCACGTTGAGATCGGGATGACCGGCGCGCCAGATCGGATCGTCGATTTCGATGCACTGGCGTGGATTGGCCTTGCGCGGCTTGTCAGCGACGGAGGCTGCGACCTCCAGCGAGAGGTTCAGCGCGGGATTTGCGTCGGCGAGGATCGGCAGGATGGTCGCGAAATCGACGATGCCACCGCCGACCGGGCGGGTCTGGAAGTCGAGGCCACCGGGCGCGCGGCCGACATAGGCATCCTTGATATGCGTCTGGCGGACATAAGGGGCGAGGCGCTTGGCTGCAAAGACCGGATGCTCAGCCCGCTGCAGGCCATTGGCGGTGTCGAAGACAGCGCCGACGCAATCCGGACCGACTTTTTCGATCAGCGCTAAGATCTCGAAGGAGGTGATCTCGTCATGGGTCTCGATGTTCAGATGCGCGCCATGCGCGCGAGCAACCGCCGCGAGCTTCTGCAGAACCTTCTCTATGCCGATCAACTGGTCTTCCCAGGTAATGTCAGTGCGGAGATCATCACGCATCTCGCCTTCTATTCCGGCTGGGCAAACGCCACCGCGGCGGTCGCCATCGCCAAGGACGTCTTCGGCGCACGCGGGATCGGAGCGGACCAGATTCCAGAAGCAAGCCCAACGCCACTTCCGCTTGATGAACAGGCAGACGCACAACGCGCTTCCGGCGTCGCCCAGAACGTCGGACCGGTCTCGCAGGGCGTCGTCGACTATACCAACGGCGTTCTGTTCAGGGATCTCTGGCTTCGTCCGGGGCTTGCACCGCGCGACCGCAGCATGGTCACCGTGACGGCCCTTGTCGCGTCTGGCCAGGTCGCGCAGATCACCTATCATCTCGGACGCGCCATGAATGCCGGACTGACGAAGGATCAGGCCTCCGAAGTGCTGACCCAACTGACCTTCTATGCCGGGTGGCCGAACGTCATGTCCGCGGTTCCCGTCGTCAAGGACGTCTTCGAAAAGCGCCCGAGCTGATCGCGCTCGTGGAGGCCCTAGCTGCGCTCTCGCAGGGCGTCCACGACGACGTTGAAGGCCGCGGGCGACTGACGACGGCTGGGATAGACCAGATGGTAGCCCGGATAGGACGGGCACCAGTCGCCGAGGACCTCCACAAGCCTTCCCGCATCGATCTCCGGCTGGGCGAGGCCCTCGGGAATGAACCCCAGGCCGAACCCGTCGATCGCCATGTTGCGGATTTGCGTGATGCCGTTACAAGTCATCTGGCCATCGACCCTTACCCGAAGCTCCTGCCCGTCCTTCTCAAACTCCCAGGCATAAAGCCCGCCCTTCGTCGGGAGTCTGAGATTGATGCAATTGTGGTGGGTCAGGTCCTGCGGCACGACGGGCGCCGGGTTGCGAGCGAGATAGTCCGGAGAACCGATGACGATCATCCGCTGGTCGGGGCTGATCCGAACGGCGATCATTCCCTGTGTCACGATTTCGCCGAGACGGACGCCGGCGTCGAAACGCTCCGCGACGATGTCGGCGAGACCGTAGTCGATGACGAACTCGACCTTGATGTCTGGGTAGTCGTGCAGCACCCTGCGAAGCTTTGGCCATAGGACATGGTCGATCGCAAAATCCTCGGACACCAGCATCCGAAACGATCCTCCTGGTCGATGCCGATCCTCTACAGCGCTCGACAGTTGGTCAATATCTCAGGGACTGCGGATACCGGGTCATTGAAGCGACTGATGCCGCAGAGGCAATCACTGCTCTGTCCCATCAGGATATCGAGATTTTGGTGACAGACATAGCTTTGCGGGATGAGTCCGGGTTCCAGCTTTCCGCAAAGGCCAGGGAAATCCGACCGGATATCAAAGTGGTGGTGACACACTCGGCCGAGCGAACCGCCAAGATCGCCGGCGACCTTTGCGAAGATGGTCCGCTCGACCACCCGTACCATCCCCAGCAGCTTGTCGACCGCATCAAGCGATTGCGACGATCGTGACGGCGCAACTGCCATTGCGTCAGATCGGCTAATGAACGTGGTCGTGGTCGCTCCATTCGGTGTCGAGCGGCGCGGCGATCATGCAGTGTACGCCCAAAACATCGTAGTTGAGGTCGACCTGGCCCCGTAGATGGCCAGATGACAGTGCTTCGATCAACCGGGATCCGAAGCCTTTACGGGTCGGAGGCTCGACCTGTGGCCCCCCGGTTTCTTTCCACAACAGAGTGAGTAGCGGTTCGGTGGCGGAGACGTTCCATGACACTGTCACCTTTCCGGAGCTCACTGCCAAGGCACCATATTTCGCGGCATTCGTGGCAAGCTCGTGCAATATCAGCGTGAGGGCGACCACTGCCTTGGACGAGACGTCGACATCGGGCCCGCTAATCTCGAACTGTTCGGGGGGATAGGGGGACAGCGCCTCGGTAACCGCCGCGCGAAGGCTGGCGGCCTGCCATCTTCCTCGCGTCAGCAGGTCGTGCGCTCTGGCCAGGCTTTGCAAGCGGGCGTGGAAGGCTGTCCTTGCTGGTTCGATGTCCGACACGCCGGCAAACGTCTGACGGGCGATCGCGGCGACCGTAGCAAGGACATTCTTCACACGATGGTTAAGCTCACCGATCAGGAGGTCCTGAACGCGCTCAGCTTCTTTTCGGGCTGTAATATCGCGGGCAATTTTTGAAGCCCCGACGATCCTGCCATCTGCGTCATAGATTGGTGAAACAGTCAAAGAAACGTCCAGGAGCCGTCCGCTGCGATGCCGCCGGACGGTCTCGTGGGTTTCCACCCGCTCCCCCGCCTTGATGCGGGCTATGATGCGAGCCTCCTCGTCGATGCGGTCGTCTGGAACCAGGAGGGTAACAGACCTCCCCACGATTTCTTCGGCGCAAAATCCATAGAGCTTTTTGGCGCCACTGTTCCAATCGGTAACCGTCATGGCGAGGTCAATACCGAGGATCGCATCTTCCGACGAGGCGATGATTGATGCCAGGCGTTTTAGTTTTGCCTCGTAGCCAACCCGTTCCGTGGTTTCATTAACGATGCAGAGCACGGCGAGCACCTGACCGTGTTCATCGGAAACGGGCGAATAGGAAATGTCGAAGTAGACTGTTTCCGGTCGCCCGTGCCGTTCGATATAGAAGGGCCTGTCCTTGGCAACGATTGTTTCGCCGCCTTCCCGAACCCTCAGCAGAAGTGGCGCCAGGTCGTCCCAAAGTTCAGCCCAGTTTTCTTTCGCCGGCCTCCCTAAGGCTCTCGGGTGCTTGTTCCCGATCGATGGGGCATATGCGTCATTATAAATGGCGGTGAAGTCATCCCCGCAAAACATCACGATCTGCGCACCCGACGGAATTACGATGTTAACCGCACACTTCAATTGGGGCGGCCACGACGATATCGGTCCAAGGCTGGTGTTTGCCCAGTCGTGGTTGCGAATAATGTCAGCCATCGAACCGTGATCGGGGGTGGCCGGATCGTGATTGTGCATTGAAAGCCCTCTCGCCCTCCATTTATTTGAGAGCTTCCGATCAGCAAGTCAACGCATATCACGGCGAAATTTTTCGACAGTTTCGAGCGTAAATCCCATTTGCTACATGGTGTTAGCGCAACAGACCGTCAGGATGACGGATCGGGGATTGGATAACGCTCAAACCTTGGGTTGGATGGAGAACTCGGCTCGCGGACCGTACTGTCCAATAGGGACTTCCCTTCGATTCTCGCGAGACTCAAATCCCCTTCCGCGGCCGGTTTCATCAAAATGCAAAGGGCATGTTGCATAAACCACGGCCATCATTGAAGTTTTTTGAAAGGCAAATATAAGATCAAAGTGGCTCTTCCCTGAATGATGGGCGCCAACGATTTCAATATGCGCCGAGCATCTTACGGAAGACGAACATGCCCAAACAGAAGAAATCTACTGTCGTTAGCACCGGGATTGCCGGATTGAACGAAATCCTGCGCGGAGGCCTTCCTGCATCAAATCTTTACATGCTTCAGGGGGCGCCGGGATCGGGCAAGACCACGGCCGCGCTGCAGTTTTTGCGCGCGGGCGTCGAGGCTGGAGAGAGCTGCATCTATGTGACGCTGTCTCAAACCGCTGCAGAGCTCGAAGCGATCGCGGTGTCGCACGGCTGGACGCTGGATGGTATCCGGGTCGAAGAGCTGTCAACCTCAGGCACGGTGAACGAGGCGGACGACCAGAGTATATTCCTGACCGCGGATCTGCGGCTGGACGAGACGCGGAAAGCGATCGAAGCGGCAATCGAGGAGCACCAGCCTCGCCGTCTCGTCTATGATTCACTCCTCGAAATCCGGCTGATCACAGGTGATAGTCCACGCTTTCGCCGTGAATTGATCGGCTTCAAATCTTTCCTTGCGAAGCGGAACGTCGTCGCGCTGTTGCTCGATACCCAGACGCCCGGCTACGACCGCAGCGGCGAGGAGGTCGAGGGGCTCGCCCACGGCGTTATCCGGTTCGACAAGTCGCTGGAGGAATATGGTGGCGTGCGTCGCCGTATCGAAGTCTCCAAGATGCGCGGCGTGCCGATCGCTGATGGTTATCACGATATGGCAATCCGCGAGGGGCAGGGGGTCGTCGTTTTTCCGCGTATCATGTCCAGCGCAGCCGTAGAAACGGCCAAACCGCAGTTGATCAAGTCCGGTGTCGCCGAGCTTGACGAGATGTTTGGCGGTGGCCAGGAGGCCGGGACCACGACGCTTGTCATCGGGCAGTCCGGCACGGGCAAATCGACCATGTCGTCCCTCTATGCCACCGCGGCACTCGAACGGGGTGAGAGCGTGGCGCTCTTCCTGTTCGAGGAGCGGTTGGAAACCTTCTTCCGTCGTTCTGAAGGCTTGGGCATGGAACTCAGGCAGTTCCACAAGGATGGCAAGCTCATCCTGCGAGATTTCAATCCCAACGAAATCTCCCCTGGCGAGTTCGGCCAGATTGTTCAGGACGCCGTCACGCAAAACAAGTCGCGGGTCGTGGTCATCGACAGTCTGACAGGCTATCTGAACTCCTTGCCGCACCGCGAAAAGGCGGTTCGCGACATCCAGTCGCTGCTGAAGTACCTCGCCCGCTCTGGTGTCCTGACGATGTTGATCGTGGCTCAGCATGGATTGATCGGCCAAAATGTCGGCATCGATGTTGATGTGAGTTTCCTTGGTGATACCGTACTCCTGCTGCGCATCATGGAGCACGAAGGGCGCCTTCGCCGAAACATCACCGTGGTCAAGAAGCGTCACGGTCCCCACGATCTCAATATTCGTGAGCTGATCATAGAAAGCGGAGGCGTCAGCGTCGTCGCTTACAATCCCCTGCCTGATCCGAAATGAATGATGCCCCATTCGATAGCGAGCTGGACTGGGTGCTCGTCCTTGCTCCTTTTCGTAAGGACGCAGATTACGTCGCTGCTTTCCTTCGAGAGCAGAAGATCGAGGTCAAGGCCGCCAAGATCGACGGGGAGCTGGTCGAGCATCTCGCTTTATCTCCTGGCATCATCGTCATTACCCACGAGGCCCTCAACCCGCAAGTTATCCTACGGATTACCACGCATCTCGCGGAACAGCCCGACTGGTCGGAAGTACCGATTATCGTCCTTTTGGAGCGGACAGCGCCGATGGAACGGATCCGCAGCCAATTGCTGACTTCATGGCCGGGCTCGCGTCTGTTGTTTTACACGCGTCCGATCGCGCCATTGGAGCTTGTAAATGGGATCCAGTCGAACCTGTTGGTGCGGCTGCGCCAACGCCAGGTTCGCGATTCCATCGAGCGAGAGCGCGAACTGCGGCTGGAGCTCAATCACCGGGTCAAGAACATCCTGGCGAGCGTCACGTCAATTTTTCAGATGACACGGCGCGGCGCCACGTCGGTCGAGGGGTTGGCAAGCGATTTTGCCGGTCGGCTGCAGGCACTATCCAACGTCCACAGCGCCGTCTTTGAAGCCGGCGGCGAGGAGGTTTCGCTTTCAGCCGTCATTGATCTGACGGTGTCCCCCTACAACAGTGAGGGTGTCAGCCGCATCGATGTCATTGGTCCAGACCTGATAGTCAGCCGGGATGCCGGTACGACGATCGCCTTATGCCTGCACGAGCTTATAACGAACGCCATCAAATATGGCGCGCTATCGCATTCGGATGGACATGTGGAACTGGTGTGGTCGGTCGCGAAAGACAACGGCTCCGAAATCTCCTTGAACTGGAACGAAGTTGGTGGGCCCGCTGTGCAGGAGCCGACGCGGCAGGGCTACGGTACCCGGTATGTGCGCTCCGCGTTGGGATCGTTATTGGGTTCAGTGCCCGAAGTCGTCTTCGCACCGGAGGGTTTTCGCCTCGCAGTGACGGGGCCACTGGCCCGCATTTTATCAAGGTAGGCATCGTGACCGCTTGTCAATTCAGAGTTGAAGCAGCCTTCCTAGGCTTAACGTCCTGAAGATAAATCAGTTTTGCTTGGATCGATCTCTCTTTCAACGCGTTCATCAGGTTCGCCTGTCAAAAAAGACACATCTACAGCGTCGATATCGGAAAGTGTGCGGAATGACGCAAGAAGGGATCACGGTCATTGTCGTCGAAGACGAGACGCTGGTCCGCATGGACATCGTCATGTCACTTGAGAATGAAGGCTTCGTTGTGCTCGAAGCTTCTAATGCAGACGACGCTATCGATATTCTGAACGCTCATCCCGAGATCAGGTTGATGTTCACGGACATCGACATGCCCGGCAGCATGGACGGGTTGAAACTGGCTGCTGCAGTTCGCGACAGGTGGCCGCCGGTCAAGATCATCGTGGCTTCGGGCCACCGCCACTTGAGTGATGAACTTTTACCCGTTGAGGGCAGGTTCTTCAGCAAGCCCTATGACCACGGGCGCGTCATCACGACGATGAGGGAGATGCTGGCCGCAGCCTAGGCGTCCATCGCGATGGAGCCTGCCTTGCGGGCAGCCTTCCCGAAGCTTTCAGACGAGTTACTGGAATTGTGCCGGGCCCTTGCTTCAATGAACAAATGAGTGGAACTGACCGCCGGTCACATCCTTTCAAGGCGAAGAAGTCCGTCCGGCATAGTCCGGCCAGCGCCGAACGTCGGCCTCGCGCCCTCAAATCGGTCGTTCATGCGGATCCCGAACCGTCCTGAAAGCCGTCGTTCGCACGCGCCGACGCGAAGGACTAAGAAGGGCGGGGAGCTGTCGTTCGCTGCATCCTAGGCAAACGGCAGCAATGCGCAGAGAGCTGCCGGTCGGTGTGCCGCCCTGATAGTGAAGGACAGCGCAGGGGGCAGCTTTGCTCCTGAAACAGGCAGAAGCACCTCAATCAACGTGACCGGCCGACGCTGACGCCAATCCTTGCCGATAGCAGGCGCTCAGAAACTTCGTCCATACGGAATAACCCGATCGCCCTCACCGCCACTGACAGGGACAGTGAGGCAACGTGCCTCCGGCCTCGCCTGCCGATTTTCGTGGGGTGTTGTTACTGTATGAATATACATTGGGTCTTGACTTCAGCCAGAACTAGTGTGGACTATTACATAGTATTGTTGTGTCTTAAGCCCCCGTCAGAAGGTACGCGCAAGCTTATTTTCTTAAATCAAAAAAGGAGAGCATTCATGGCACTTAAACCAGGACCAAAGCCGATAGCGAAATCCACAGGGAAACCGGATCAGCGCCGCCGTGATAACAAAAGCACACCAGGGAATACACCGTCCCTCAAACCCAGCAAGCCCACCAAATAAGGCACATAAAAGAGGGCTCTCGCTGATTTGCACTTCTACCCCGGTATTGGATTGAGCCCGCGCGAAATGCCGCGCGGACTGCGTGCCTGTCGGATGTTGGATGTCAGCTCTCTTAAATTCCTCGCCGATACCGGTCAGTCCGATAACGGCCCCAAATTGGTCGGTCCTAGATGGCCGGGCGATGTTACCTGGATGTGCAATCTGAAATGAGGCCCCTCTGTGAGCAGTTGGGTGAAGGCCCGGATTTCATCAAGACGCCCAACTCGAACCTGCACCTAATTCATTTCTTCGGGACGGGTTTCGGTTTTGGTTGATACAGACGGCGTTTGAAGTTTGAGCGCAGAGCGTTGCGAACATTCTTATCCACCATCGACAGGTCGAACCATTCGGAATCAAAATAGCCGCCGCACCCCGATACGCCACCAACATCTTCGGGCGGTCGCGCCCTTTCGCCGGCGACACAGCTCCCGTGTTTTGGCGTAGCGGCGAGCGTCAAGAACTCCTCGACCGCGACCGTGTGTGCGGCGCCATCACATCGAGCTTGTCTAAGAGGGCAAAATGGCCGCTATCGAGAATGTGCATCTCGGCGTTCGGGAGATCGCGAAGATAGGGGTGCGCGCCGGGTTCCGGAAAGATCTTGTCGTTCTTGCCCCAGACGATCAGCGTTGGCGGTTGGTTGTCGCGGAAGAAGGCCTGGAATTGCGGGTAAAGCGGTACATTGCTACCGTAGTCGCCCAGGAGATCGAGCTGGATGTCCTTGTTGCCCGGCCGATCGAGCAAGGCTTGATCGACGACCCAGTTGTCGGGGCTGATATGTGAGACATCGCCCATTCCGTCGGTATACTGGAATTTCGTTGTCTCGAGCGTGACCAGACCGGCGAGCGCTTCCCGGCGTTCCGGCGTCTTCTCGGCCCAATAGGCCTTGATCGGATCCCAGAACGCGGCGAGGCCTTCGGTATAGGCGTTGCCATTCTGCACGATCAGGGTTTTAACCCGCTCGGGATGTTTGAGCGCGAGCCGGTATCCGATCGGTGCGCCGTAATCCATCACATACATGCTGTAGCGATCGGCGCCGACCTATTCGGTCAGTTTTTCGACGATGTTGGTCAGGTTCTCGAATGTGTAGGAAAACTTGGTGTGGTCGGGTGCGTCACTCTGGCCATAGCCGGGATAGTCAGGTGCAATCACGCGGTAGCGGTCCGCAAGCAGCGGAATAAGGTTGCGGAACATATGTGACGAGGTGGGAAATCCGTGCAGGAGCAGTAGCACCGGTGCGTCCTTGGGGCCGGCTTCGCGGTAGAAGACCTTCACACCGTCGATCGTCGTGTTTTTGTACTGAATGACGGGAACGGCTTTCGCGGCGATGACGGGCGTGTTCGGCACGCAGCGGGCTTCAGCCGCAACGGGAGAGATGGCCATGAGAAGTGCGACAGTGGCGAGCAGATGCTTTTTCATGATGCTTTCCTTTTTCCAAATTGGGTGCCGATCCACATCAGCTCCTCTGGAAAAGGACTAGCATCGCCGGTCTTCGGACCTGGGATAAATAAGGGTAAAAAGTTGAACAGTTGGCCGCCGTCAAAGCACTCACAATGAGCAGCGTGAATGGTTCGATCCAAACGGAGGCCGGTTCACTGAAGCAGACTTATGTGAAGCTCTCCACGTCTGCGGCTCTTTGAACGACCGATAGCTGTGAAGATCAGAGAGAGTGTTTTTGAGGTAGAATCAGCGTGATGGGTTCTTCGGTTTGCTGGTTCCGGGTTCGAATCCTATCAAGGCGTAAGAAGCTCGTCCGGCCTCGTTTCATCATAACGGATCAGCGAATTGGTCCGAGAGGTCCTCCTCGGCCTCGTTCGGATTAGTCGACAGAAATTTGTGCAACGCTTTTAGCCTGGCCAAGAGTTCCTCGAACGCGAAGGGTTTTCTGTTCGGACGTCCTGAGATCATGGAGCGGAAAATCTCCATCACAGGGCGCAAGCGGAGCGCCGCACATATACCGCGGCCAGCGTTTACGCTTCGTTAACCATGATCCTCTACCTTGGGATTCCCGACGCGATCTCCTCCCTACGCGTCGAGGAGAAAACTTGGGCCGTGAGACTCTGTCTCCGGCCCTTTTTCGCGTGAGGGCGAAACTCGCAATTCCACTACCCGACGGCGCTGGCGATCTGGAAGAAGCACTCATTCCAAGATTTATGCTAGACCCGCGGTGTTGCCACTGGGGATTTCAATGCAAGACGAGCCTAAGTATCAAATCACTTATACCCTAACCAGATGGGATTATGCCGCGATGGCGCGGGCGCTCACGCGCCGTCCATGGCATCGCAGCATCGTCACGATGGTTCTGTGGTTGTTATCCGTCTGGTGCCTTCTGGTCCTCTTCACCGATCTCTACAATCCGGTGACCATGATCAACGCCGTTGCTGAAAGCAGTTCCTGGCTCTGGCTTCCAGCTTGCCTCTTCGTCGTGGCTTTCTTCTCGCTAGCCACACACTGGCTGGCGTGGGGAGCATCGTTTCTGTACTACAGGCAGATCGCATCCGCTGACGCGACCATCACCATAAGTTTGGACGATGACGCCATTCGTGTGAGGTCGCACGTGGCGGATTCAACTGTTCCATGGGCGACCGTAAAACGGATCATTGGGGAGAAAGATTACTTAATGTTGCCGATATCGAAGCGGGAAGCCTTTATTCTGCCGAGACGCAGCTTCGAAAACCAAATGCATTTTGAGGACGCCTTTCATTATGCGAACGAAAAAATATCGGCAGGACCGGTCGGCGCCGGGTGACGGGGAGCCGTAGCGTCTTCCAGACGGGTGGGTTTCTGGTGAGCCTTTTCGTCCATCCCTTCCTTCCTACCCCACGAGTAACCTCTACATATCGCCTCTCTGCCGGCGGGCGTGAGCCCTCGGAGGGGCTGCTTGCTAACTATGACTGCGGTTGCCAATCTGTTCGTATCATCGCTGCCTCGTTGCCGCGCCACACTGGATATTGGAGTGGCTTTGGCTAAGATAAATGCATGCCTCGCCGCTATCACGCCGGAAACTGTTCCTCCTGTCGCCAAGGGCGACTATTTCTGTTTCGCAATCTCGTGACAGATAACATTTACGCGCACTGCGAAGAATGTGAATGGGGATACCTGACCCCGGCGGACATCGAGACGAAGGGCGGATTTCTCACTCTCCTGGAAGAGTTCGACGCCGACTACGCTGGGAGCGACGCGATCTCCTTGAGCGTCTGGGCCGATTGCACAGTCTTGGCGGTTGATGACCCGGATGAAACATGAGATCGCGGCAGGGCTAAAAAAGCCAATGCGGCCGACCCCGCGTGACGATCATCAGCGCCTGAATCTTACGAGGAGACGAAGGTTCGAATTGGCTCAAGGCGCTGGTGATGGCGGCAATGCACGCCGGTCCTAAGTAAGTGATCGCACGCACGGTACCACGATAGACCGAGGCTATCCTCGATTTGCAAAATCGCGTGCAGCCTGAATGAACGCACTGAAGGCAGCGGGCGGATTCTTCCTACCAGGGTAATATAGCGCGAGCGGGGCCAATGAGGGTGTCCAGTCTTCGAGAACGCGCACCAGTCGACCGGCTGCAATATCATCACGCACATCCGCTTCCATGACGTATCCGAGCCCAACCCCATTCTGAGCCGCTATCCTGACCAAGCTTGACTCGTCGAGGGTGATCGAGCCTTGCACATCGATCTGGACAGCATTCCCATCCTTTTCAAATTTCCACCGAAACAAAGCGTTGTTGGGCAGGCGCGCACGAATGCAGCGAAACCGATATAGGTCGGCTGGTACCATTGGACTGCCATGAATGCGCAGGAAGTCTGGTGATGCGACAACGGCATTACTGCGCTTCAAACCGAGCGGCACGGCGATCATGTCGGTCGGCACCAGATCCGACGGCCTCAAGCCCAGATCGAAGCCCGCCGCAACAATATCCACGATCCGTCCCTCCGTAACCAGATCGATATGTACCTGAGGGTAGCGCTGCATGAACGACAATATGAGCGGTTCCATCACCTCTCGTGCTGCCGTCGCGAAGGCATTGATGCGCAATGTGCCTGCTGGAATTTCCTGAAGAGATTGGACGGTGAGCATAGCATCGTGGATGTCCATCATTGCCGGTCCAACCCGCTCGGCAAAGGTTTTTCCCGCGTCGGTGAGCGAGACGCTACGCGTTGTACGGTTGAACAGGCGAACGCCGAGACGCTGCTCAAGCTTTGCAACGGCATTGCTTAATGCTGTGGTGGACATGCCGAGCTCGAGCGCGGCAGCCCGGAACGAGCCCAGGCGCGCGATGCTGAGAACGGCGTCCAGATCGACAAGTACAGAGCGCGTCATTATCCCTCTTTTCGCAATTCCTCATCCTCTTTTATCCTAGTTATCGTGTCAACCAAGTCGTCTTAGATTACCGTCATCGACCTCTTAAGGGGCCGGGCCCTCAGCTGGCACAAGCTGGAACCGTGACTGGAGGAACCAATGACGATCAATCTACCCAAGGCCATTGAAGCGTATTTCGAGGCCGATCGGACAGGCAGCCCGGATGCGATCGCTACGACATTCACCGAGAACGGCATCGTGAAAGATAAAGGCCTCACGCACCGAGGCCGTGATGCCATCCGAGCATGGATGGCTGATGAAGCTCAGCAGTACAGCTACACGGTGGAACCCTTCCTGATCGCCACCGCAAATGGGAAAACCCAGGTAATGGCCCATGCCGTCGGCGACTTCCCGGGCAGCCCGATCGATCTGCGCTTCTTCTTCGTCGTCGCGAGCGACAAGGTCGCCGAACTGGAGATCACCGTATGACACAGTTCCTCACCTTGCAGGGTCATCGCGCCCTCATCACTGGCGGCACTTCGGGCGCAGGCGCCGCAACCGTGGCGCTGTTCAAGGAGCTCGGAGCCAGGGTACTGACCACAGCTCGTAAGAAGCCTGCCGACTTCGCTGGAGTGGCCTTCGTCGAAGCCGACCTGACTACCGGCACTGGGGTCCAAACCGTCGTTGATGCAGTGCATCGGGAGCTTGGAGGACTCGACATCCTCGTAAACGTGCTCGGCGGTTCTTCGGCCCCTTCTGGAGGCTTTGCGGCGCTCACCGACGAGGAGTGGGAGAAAGAGTTCAACCTCAATTTCTTCCCTGCCGTCAGACTGGATCGCGCACTGATCCCCGGAATGATCGCTCAGGGAAGCGGTGTGGTCATCCACGTAACCTCGATCCAGAGAATCCTTCCGCTACCCGAGGCGACGACCGGCTATGCTTCGGCTAAGGGGGCGCTCAATACCTACAGCAAGAGCATCTCTAAGGAGGTTTCTCCGAAGGGTGTGCGGGTTGTGCGGGTCTCTCCCGGCTGGATCGCCGATCCGGGAGCCAACGGGCTGGCGCTGCGCATCGCCGAGGAAGCCGGCATCGAGTACGAAGCCGCGGTGCAGGTGATCATGAACTCACTCGGCGGCATACCGCTCGGACGACCGGCAAAACCGAAAGAGGTCGCCGATCTGATTGCATTCCTTGCATCTGATCGGGCAGCATCCATTACAGGGAGCGAGCACGTCATCGACGGCGGGACAGTCCCAACCGCTTGACCGTTCAGGCCAATTCACTCTAGCAGGTCAGGCGGGTGCGTCCCATCCGCCGATCTGCGTGTAGATCGCGTCCCGCAGATGCCGCACGTCGCGGTTCAAGGCGGCAAGTTCCGGTGGTGTCTGCGTCGAGGCTGCCAGCAAGGTATCGCTGAGGCAGCCTGCCTTGTGCTGCAAGGCACGGCCCTGATCCGTCAGCGCCACCAGAACCTGACGCTCGTTTTCAGTGTTGCGGGTCCGGCGCAGGTGCCCGGCTGCTTCCAGGCGTTTCAATAGAGGCGTCAACGTGCTGGATTCCAAGGCAAGCTGATCTGCGATGGATACCACGGTCTGCTCGTCCTGCGCCCAGAGAACGTTCAGGACCAGATACTGAGGATACGTCAGTCCTAGCTCGTCAAGGACGGGTTTGTATGCGCGCTGGATCGCAATGCCCGCGGTGTAAATCGCATAGCACAGCTGGTCGCGCAGGGGCGGGGGATCGTTAGGGCGTTGGGTCATTTTGCACTCCTGAAGCCACCAGTATAATCGAACTTATCACGAAAACCAATATCGCGATAAGAATCATGTTGACGTCAACCTGGAGATATGAAAACTTAGAGTTATCGCGATAATAGTTATCGCAATTACCAACAGGAGAAAGCCATGACACTCAAATCCATCAAAACCATTTTCGCACTCGCTGCTTCAGCCTCACTATCGGTTGCTCTTCCGGCGGCGAACGCAGCCGACACCATTCCGAAAGATCAGACCGTGAAAAACGTCGTTCTGGTTCACGGCGCCTTTGCCGACGGTTCAGGTTGGAGGGGCGTCTACGACAATCTGACGAAGCGCGGCTATCGCGTCACCGTTGTCCAGAATCCGCTGACGTCGCTTGCAGACGATGTTTCCGCTACCAAGCGCGCGCTTGAGCGTCAGGATGGTCCGGTCATTCTCGTCGGACATTCCTGGGGCGGAACCGTCATCACGGAAGCGGGCATCGATCCGAAGGTTGCAGGCCTCGTCTATGTCTCCGCTCTTTCACCTGATGCCGGCGAGACGACGGCTCAGCAATATGAAGGATTTGCGCCTGCGACCGAGTTTGTCATCGAGACAACGAAGGATGGTTTCGGCTATGTCAGCCCACAAAAGTTCAAGGCAGGGTTCGCACATGACGTCAGCGATGCCGAAGCCGCGTTCATGAGCGCTTCGCAGGTTCCGATCAACATGTCGGCGTTCGGCACCAAGCTCGAAAATGCAGCCTGGCGCACCAAGCCCAGCTGGGCCGTCATTGCTACCGAGGACAAGGCCTTCGACCAAGCCATGCTGATCCATATGGCCGAGCGCATCGGTGCCAAGATCACCAAGGTATCGGCAAGCCACGCCCTGTTCATGACCCAGCCGGCGGTTATCGCCGATACCATCGATCAGGCCGCAAAGGCGGCCTCTGCGAAGACGAAATGATCTATTTCGCGCCATCGGGACTGTTAACAACCGTCCCGATGGCGCCGATACGAGCGCGTTAAGCTGTTCGGCGCGACCGAAGCGACTTGCTAAGGGCGAAAGATGCGCGCTCGGAATGTGTCGCGACCCGGCGTCCCAAATAAATCTATTTGAACCAATTCACGGAGGACCCCACGTGAAACTGCCTATCCATGACAAGAATGTACCTGCGAATTCATCTTTTTCGCATAATGCCGTCTGCGATGTCTTTGACTTCATCGTATGCGGCGCCGGGTCCAGCGGCTCGGTTGTCGCAGCACGACTGGCAGAGGATGGCAACGCCAGCGTACTGCTGCTCGAAGCGGGCGGAGATGATCAATCCGCAACGGTATCGAACCCTGCGCAGTGGCCCCTCAATCTTGGATCGAGCCGCGACTGGGGCTTTGTCGGACAACCGACGCCTGGCCTGGATGGTCGGCGGCTTCCTCTCAGCATGGGCAAGGGACTTGGCGGCGGTTCAAGCATCAACGTCATGGTGTGGGCGAGAGGTCACAAGGCGGATTGGGACTACTTCGCCGCCGAGGCCGGTGATGACGCCTGGGGATATGAGTCGATCCTCGGCTACTATCGCCGGATCGAGGATTGGCAGGGCGCTGCGGACCCGGTTCGTCGCGGGACTGGCGGGCCTGCCCATGTGATGCAGCCTTTGTCTCCCCAGCCGATCGCGCAAGCCTTGTTAAGCGCTGCTTCAGCCATCGGCGTACCGATCTTCGATTCAACCAACGGCGAGATGATGGAAGTACCCGGCGGCGCATCGATTGCTGAACTGCGCATCCGGGACGGCAAGCGGGAGTCGGTATTCGATTCCTACGTCCGTCCGGTGCTGTCGCGTCCGAACCTGACCGTGATGACCGAGGCGCTGGTCACGCGTGTCATTCTCGATGGCACGCGGGTGAGAGGCGTGGAGGCTGTGATTGACGGTCAGCGGCGCCGGTTTATGGCACACTGCGAAACGGTGCTCTCACTCGGAGCGATCCATACGCCGAAGCTCCTGATGCAGTCCGGTATCGGCCCGGAGGGCGAGCTGCATTCGCATGGCATCCCCGTCGTACAGCACCTGCCCGGCGTCGGTCGCAATCACCAGGATCATCTCGCTTTCGGCTGCACATGGGCCTACCGCAAGCCGGAAGCCATTGGCGGTAGCGGCTGCGAGGCAAACATCTACTGGAAGAGTGACGCGAGTCTGTCCGGCCCAGACATCCTTCAGTGCCAGTTGGAGTTCGCGGTGCCTTCTCCCGCCGAAACGGGCCTGGAAACCCCGGAGCACGGCTGGACAATGTTCAATGGCCTTGCCCAGCCGAAAAGCCGTGGTCGGTTGCGGCTCTCTGGTCCTGATATTAACGATCCTATCCTGATCGATCCGAACTCCCTGAGCGAGCCGGAAGACCTGGCTGCCGCGTTGGCGGCGGTCGAGTTGTGTCGCGAACTCGGTAACAGCGAGGCCTTTTCTCCCTTGGTGACAAGCGAAACAGCTCCAGGTGCGCGCGACAGATCAGGCACGATCGATTTCATCCGACGCTCGGCCGTCACTTACTGGCATCAAACTTCCACCGCCAAGATGGGACGCGACAACATGTCGGTCGTCGACAACGAGCTCAAGGTTTATGGCATCGCGGGTCTTCGCATTGCGGACGCCTCGATCATGCCGCGGATCACGACCGGCAACACGATGGCGCCTTGTGTTGTCATCGGTGAACGGGCGGCCGATCTGATCGCAAAGTCACATGGACTGAGCGCTCATCGTGAACGCGTCGTTCCGTCTGTCTGATCCTGACGGTCAGGACTTAGCGCTCTATTTGCAGGGCGCTAAGTTTTTGAACGGACCATCATGCGATGCGGTGTGGATGTTCGGCGTATATTCAACGGTTGCCGAGTTGGTCGCCAGCTCGTAATCGTTCAGGGCGAGGACAAGCAGAGCAATGATCTCCCCATGCCGCCATCCATAACGGTGTCTTCTCCAGTTTATCCGATATGTTTCTGGTTTCCGCTAAACATGCCGCCACGAAATACCTCGGCTTCAGGGTTGAACGCGAACAGGACGACGTCAGAGTCGCCTATGGCTGTGAGTTGGCCATCGAACGATCGCGTAAACGCGCTTTCGCCAGTTGTGATCGTGACGTCGCCGAAATCTATCAACCCGTCGAAGGCATAGATCAGAAAAGCGGTCCCAATCTCGGTTACGACGGGCAAGCTTAGCCGAGTGCCCTTCGAAACGCGCGCATCGAAGACCTGAACGTCGGATCGCACCGTCAGCGGCGCCGTCCTCGGGCCTGCCAGGAGGCGCCAGTTGTCGACACTGTCCTCCTCGCGAAAATCATGAAACTGCACCATCGGCTCAAGATCGGGAGCGTTGGGCCGCAGGAAAATCTGCAGCGCTCGAACCGGGCTGTCCCCGAGCATCAGCTCTTCGTGCTGGAAGGTGTGGCCGGCATTCATCATCATGAAGTGCGTCTTGTCGAGCCTCTTCTCGTTTCCGACGGTATCGCGGTGAAGCATCTCGCCGTCTCGGATGTAGGTCAGGATCTCGTCGTCCTTGTGCGGGTGCATGCTGATGAGGTGACCGGGTTGCACCTGGGCGCGATCGATCCTGCCGATCGGCCCGATCCCGCTATCATCGGGCGTTAGGGAGAGACCCGGATACAGGATTTCGACGCCGAAGCCTTGGAGGATGTTCCCGCGCATCCGGCCTGCGGAGATTTTGGTGATCGTCACTGGAGTGTTTCCTTCCATCTCGGGCGCGGGCGATTGTCGCCCGCGCCGATGAACACAATATCGTTGTGACATCAGTGGTAGTTCAGGATGCCGACCAGCTTCTGACCAAGCGGGCTCGTCCAATCGACCGCAAGCTCGGAGATGATCTGATCGACGGTGGTGATGATGGCACCGGCTTTTTCCATGCGGCGCAGGGCGAGGTCGTCGCCGTACTTGGTGTAGGAGGCGGATGCGTCCGCCGAGACCTGCACCTCGTAGCCTTCATCAAGCATTTGCAGGACCGGGAAGGTGACGCAGATTTCCGTCGTCACGCCGGCGACGAACAGCTTCTTGCGGCCGGTCGCCTTGACGGCCTGGTTGAAGCCATCGTGGTGCATGGCGTTGACGATGCCGGGACGCTTGATACGGGCCTCGAAGGATTCAGGCAGGATTTCCTTGAGTTCCGGAAGCAGCGGTCCCTGGATCTGGTCTTCCATGCTGGATGTCAGGATGGTCGGGATGTCGGCAGCCTTGGCGATGCGGGCGAGCTTCAGCGCGTTCTGCTTGACCAGGTTGATATCGTGAGAGTGGGTCCAGGCCATCGTGCCGATCTGATGGTCGATCAGCAGCATGGCGGAATTTTCGGGGGTGAATACGTCCTTATGCATTGTCGTGTTCCTTATCCTTGTCGGCGGCAGTGGGGTGAAATTCGTTTCGATCCGCTCGATGACTGGAATTTAGCGTTGCGATCGGTGGCACGGTAGCTCTATGGTTTGCCACTCTATGGAACGGAAAATGGAACGCAGGAATGATCAGCTTCGAGGACATGCAGACTTTCGTCGAGGTGGCGGACGGCGGCGGGATCACGGTCGCTGCGCGGCGTCTCGGACTGCCGAAGTCGATCGTCAGCCGGCGGCTCGTCCGACTTGAAAGCGAGCTCGGCGTTCAGCTTCTGGCACGCACGACCAGAGGTGCATCCCTTACCGAAGCTGGTGTCTCCTTCCGCGAACACGCCGCCCGCATGTGCCTGGAGATGGACGTCGCCCGTGAAGAAATGCTGCCGACCGGAGAGCTGCGTGGCCGATTGCGCGTGGCGGTTCCTTCATCCTTCGGTCCCGGACATTTCGCGCCGGCACTGGCCGAGCTTGCCCGCCTCCATCCGCTCCTGCAGCTTCACGCGCACTACAGCGACCGGTACGTTGATCTGGTGGCAGAAGGGTTCGATTGCGGGATACGGGTCGGTTACCTGCAGGACTCGAACCTGACAGCGCGCAAGATCGGCGCCTTTGCGGCGGGGCTGTTCGCCAATCCAGATTACCTGAGTGCCCGGGGTATCCCGAAGAAGCCCTCGGACCTGCTTGAACACCAGGCCATCCTTCAAGGGACCGAAAGCTGGAAGGTGTCGGACGGCAGCCGAACGGTCATCGTCAACGGGCAGGGAAGGTTCAAGGCAGACAGCGCCGTGGGCATCGCCGAAGGGACGGCGGCTGGGCTGGGCGTCGCAGCTCTTCCTGTGGTGATCGCGCAGAACTACGTGATGGCGGGCACGCTCGTGCCGATCATGGTGGAATACAGCCTGCCGGAGATCGGCGTCTACATCGTGCGGCCTCCCGGATCGCACGTCTCGCGAAAGGTCAGGGTGCTGATCGATTTCTTTGTAGAGCGGTTCTCGGCGAGCGCCAAACGAGACGCGACCTAGCGGTGGGCCTTGCTCTTCCGCTCCTGAAACGCGACGCCCCAGTCTCGCATTGCCATCAGCACAGGCGCGAGCGTCTGTCCGAACGGTGTGAGCGAATACTCCACGCGCGGCGGGACTTCGGCGAAGACTTCGCGAGCGACAATCCCATCGGCCTCAAGCTCCCGGAGCTGCATCGTCAGCGAGCGCTGGCTTGGATCGCCGACCAGGCGGCGCAGTTCGCCAAACCGGCGCGGCCCGTTCAGCAACCGGTAGATGATCATCGGCTTCCACTTGCCGCCGGTGACATCGACGGTGGTCTCGACGGGACACTTCTGGCCGAGGTTCATCTCGATCTCCAATGGTGTACTTTCTATCCCTATAGGCAGAACTGTTGCCTACTTGCAAGATCGCCTGTGGCGCGCGTAGTTGGAGCGAGTTCATTGGGGGTGTGTCATGCGCGCTGCGTTTTACGATAAACAGGGATCTGCGAGGCAAGCGCTTATAGTCGGTGACTTGCCCGATCCGCATCCGGGCGCTGGCGAGGTTCGGGTGCGGGTGGTTGCCTCGGGCATCAACCCTTCCGACATCAAGACGAGAACCGGCTTCGGCGGCAAGGCCATGCCATTCCCGCGGATCGTACCGCATCAGGACGGCGCGGGCGTGATCGATGCCGTCGGCCCCGGCGTTTCCGAGACGCGCATCGGCGAGAGGGTCTGGATCTACATGGCGCAATGGGGCCGTGCGTTTGGAACTGCTGCGGAATTCGTTGTCGTGCCCTCCGTGCAGGCAGTCAGGCTGGCCGACAACGCGCCCTTTGAGATCGGAGCATCGCTCGGCGTTCCTGCGATGACGGCGCATCGCTGCCTGTTCGCCGATGGTGACCTGCGCGGCAAACGGGTTCTGGTGCAGGGTGGTGCGGGTGCGGTCGGCAACGCGGCGATCCTGCTTGCGAAGTGGGCAGGCGCGTGGGTGGCGGCGACAGTGAGCCGCGAGGAGCAGGCGGAGGTCGCGCGAGCCGCAGGAGCCGATCTCGTCATCAACAGGCACCAGGAAGACGTGCCGCAGGCCATACGATCGGCCACGAGCGGCCACGACGTCGACCGTATCGTCGATGTTGATGTCGCTGCCAATATCGACGTGGCCGTCGCCTGTCTCGCCCGCGACGGCGTGGTCTCGGCCTATTCGACGGAATCACTGCAGGCTAAGCTTACAATACCGTTTTTCCCGGCGCTGCTCGGAGGTTTCTCATTCCGTTTCGTCTACGTGTACACCATGCCGGAAGCGGCGATGCGCAAGGCCGTCGAGGAGATTTCTGCCTGCGCCGGGTCGGGGGTATACGCTCCGCGCATCGCGAAGACATATCCCCTCGGCGAAATAGCCGATGCGCATGAGTTTCAGGAGAGCGGCAAGGCTGTCGGCAAGATTTTGGTCCACCTGGGAAGCGCGTGACGCCTGGAGTTCACGCTCCGCACGTCACGCCTATCGTCACGCGATGATAGCCTTCGGCTCCAGAAACGCTTCGAGGCCGAACACGCCGTACTCGCGGCCGATCCCCGATTGCTTGAACCCGCCAAAGGGAGCGAGTGGCTCATGCGGCGCGCCATTGATGACCACGCGGCCCATTGTCCAGTCGATCGGCAAGCGCCTGCATGCGTGCTGCGTCGTGCCATGCAGATAGGCTTGAAGGCCGTACGGCGTGTCGTTTGCGATGGACACGGCTTCGTCTTCGTCATGGTAGGTGATGTCCGACAGCACTGGCCCGAAGATCTCCTCGCGCGCGATCCGCATCTGGTTGTCCACGCCGAAAAGGATCGTCGGCTTCGTAAACCAGCCGCGATCCAGACCGGCGGGCCGCCCCAAGGCACCCGTCAGGAGATGGGCGCCTTCCTGCGTTCCCAGTTCGATGTAGGACTGGACGCGATCATACTGCTTGCGGCTGACCATCGGTCCGATTAGTGCGTCCGGATCG
Source organism: Rhizobium sp. 01L410 (assembly GCF_056400165.1). NCBI lineage: Bacteria > Pseudomonadati > Pseudomonadota > Alphaproteobacteria > Hyphomicrobiales > Rhizobiaceae > Rhizobium > Rhizobium sp. 01L410. The sequence continues at coordinate 7,055 of NZ_JBFTST010000016.1, read as the reverse complement.
TCGGGGGAGCCAACCTTGAATGTTTCGATCTCCTTCTTTAGCCTGACCAGGACGTCGTCGAGCCGATGGTTCGGAGCCAGAACGCGGGTACCGGCAATGCGGGCCTGGCCACTGTTGATGAAGCCGATCTGCAAGACGGCGGGGATAACCAGATCCAGATCGGCATCGTCGAGAATGATGTTCGGACCCTTGCCGCCAAGCTCCAGCGTGACGCGCTTGAAGGTATCGGCGGCGCTACGCAGGATTTCGCGGCCGACCGCGGTGGAGCCCGTGAAGGTCACTTTCGCGATGTCCGGATGCCGGCTTAGTTCCGCGCCGACGACATTGCCATTGCCGTTGACGACATTGAATACGCCCTTCGGCAGGCCCGCTTCATGCAGGCACTCGGTCAGGATCTGGGTGTGAATTGCGCGCATCTCGCTCGGCTTGATGACGATGGTCGAACCGGCGGCAATGGCGGTTGCGAGCTTCGAGGTGATGAAACCGATGTTGCTGTTCCAGGGGGTGATGGCCGCGGCGACACCAGACGGCTGCATGATGACGTGGGCGCGGCCCATTTGGCGCTCGAATTCATAGTCCTTCAAAACGGACGCCGACGCGATAGCCCTTGTCGATGAGGCAGGAATGGGCTTCGCGGAGATAATCAAGGGGCAGGCCGGGGCCGCCATTCAGGCAGAAAACCGCACTCCATGCGAAGGCTTTGCAATTGTAACGTTATCGAACTCTGTCAACCACTTGGCTGACCGAGGACACGTGTCGTCAGTTCGAACCCCATCAAGCGCACGATATTGCGACGTGCACGGATTTGCTATCGATATTTTGAACACGACGGCGCGAACCTCGCTTCGAGGCGAGCAGCCATGCCATGCCATAGGCGCTGTGATCCGTGGCCCTGGTAGTTAACGTTGCTCATCCTTGTAAAGGATGACAGTGCCTATTGAGCCCGCACAGGTCACTTCTTTCAGGTCAACGATAGTTAGGTATCGGTGCTAATCGCCCGATTGGGGCGACTCCTCATCTAATCACCCTTCGGTTAGATGTTGCCCAGATTTCGCTAATTCCGAAGCTTTCCAACTAAATGCATTGTTCGTGCCAAGCAAACCGCTCCTAAGCCAAAACGGTTCAGCGAGCGGGATTTGCGGTCGTTTTCACAATTCAACTTTAAAAGCCAAGGAGGCTAAAATGAAGCTGTTAAATAAAGTCGCTTTCATCACTGGTGGCTCGTCGGGCATTGGTCTGGAAACTGCAAAGTTGTTCCAGGCAGAAGGTGCGAATGTCGTTCTGGTCGGCTATAACGAGGAGCGTCTGGCTGCAGCGGGCAAGGAACTCAACGGCCAGGCTCTTCTCATTCGCGCCGATATCCGCAAGGTCGCCGATATCGAACGTGCGGTCGAAGAAACCCGCACGAAGTTCGGTCGCATCGATGTTGTGTTCGCCAATGCCGGCGCCACCACTGTCGCACCGCTCGAAGCGGCAACCGAAGAATATGTTGCCGAGAACATTGCGCTCAACTTCACTGGTACCTTCTTCACGATCCAGAAGACGGCGCCGATCATCGCTGACGCTGGCAGCATCATCGTCACCACCTCGTTCCTGAACGCGATCGGTTATCCCGGCCTCTCGATCCTTGCCGCCACCAAGGCTGCAACGCGCTCGCTGGTCCGCACCCTGGGCGCAGAACTGGCGCCTCGTGGTATCCGTGTGAATGCCGTCAGCCCCGGCGCGATCGCTACGCCGTTCTACGGCAAGATCGGCCTGCCTGATTCCGTCCTTTCGGAAGTCGCTGCCGGCATCACGCAGAAAATCGGTCTGAAGCGCTTCGGTGAAGCCGCGGAACTTGCAAAGGCCGTTCTCTTCTTGGCGTCCGCAGATTCGTCATACACAACCGGTGCGGAGCTGGTGGTCGATGGTGGTTTGACACAGTTCTGATCTGCGTTTGCCAAGTCAGGGCTACCTGGCCCGCCATCTCGGTATTTTTGTGATGGCGGGCAGCTCGCTTCAAAAGAACGAGCGCTTTAAAATCGGGTCCCTTGTTCTCACGACGAGATCGATAATTCGCCCCAAATCAGCCAGCGCTTCGCGACGTGCGGCACGGCGAAATCGATGAGCTGCCTAAGTCAAAAATCATGCGACAGTTTCAAGAAATCGCGCGCTAGGGCGCAGCGTCGGCAGGCGATTGGCAAACCCGCGGCCAAATAAGGAAGAAACTACTATGTCTACAACATCATCCAAAGTTACTATTGCTTTCTGCCATGGCCTCTGGGCCGATGGGTCTTGCTTCAATAAAGTCATTCCCGCACTTCAGGCTGAAGGCCACGAGGTGATTTCCGTTCAGTACGGTCTCGATTCCTACGAGGAGGATCTGGCGACGGTGAAGCGGACCTTGAACCGCGTCGGCGGTCCTGTTCTGCTTGTTGGTCACTCCTACGGCGGCGCCGTAATTACCGGTACGGGAATGGATGATCGGGTTGTCGGCCTGGTCTACATTACTGCGGTCGCTCCTGACGCCGGCGAGACTGTTCAGGGTCAGTTGAACAAATATCCGTCTGAAATTTTCAACCACCTCGAGATCGAAGACAATCGCATTTGGTTGCGGCCGAGCGGGACTGGGTCCCTTGCAGGCGACCTGTCAGAGGCCGAGCAAAAGCTGGTTTGGGCGACTCAGTTCGCACCGAATGCAGAACTAATTGGCCAGCAGAAGCTGACAGCCGACCAGATCGCTTGGAAGACCAAGCCGAGCTGGTATTTGCTGGCTACTGAGGACCGCACTGTGCATCCTGACCTGCAGCGCTGGGTGTCAAAACGCATGGGCGCGGATGTTACCGAGGTGGCCAGCAGCCATGTACCCATGGTTTCACAGCCTGACGTAGTTCTCGAAGTCATTCGCAAAGCGGCCGCGACCGTACAGAGCCGCTGACCACTTGCCTTCGCCTCATTAGTTGTAGGGAGATCGCCTGACGGCGGTCTTCCTCGCGCCTACGGATCGGCATGGCATTGTTGGTGTCGACCTCGCTCGCAAGAGTGATTTTTCGGCCAGCAACCAATATCGCCTCATGTCGCGACGTAGATCTGCCGTGTCTACACGGGTCTTTGAAACATTCACTCTCGGGGGTTTTCAACATGACGATTAGATCCACCGGCTCCGGCTTCTCGCCGACGCGCCGCAGACTCCTTACAGTTGCCGCGATATCGGCGCTTACCGTTCCTGCATTTTCGAGGACTTCGCAGCGGGCTGTAAAAGTCTCCGCCGCATTCAACGATATCAAGGCCATGACCTTTGATATCCAAGGCACCGTCGTCGACTATTATACTCCGTTCATGCGCATCAGCAGCGATATTTCGAGGCGACGCGGGCTGTCGATCGACTGGCACAGCTTTCTCCTCGATTGGGTCGCCGGTGCCTCGGCCACCATCCAGTCGATCGTCGCTGGAACACAGGCATGGGCACCCGCTGGACAGATTTACCGGCATGCTCTCGATACTGTCCTCGATCAACGCAAGTTGACGGACGCCATCGCTGAGATCGAGCGCACCGAACTGATGTCGGTATGGGGGCAGATGCAGCCCTGGCATGATTGCGTCGAGGGGATCGGTCGGCTGAAGCGCAAGTTTACCGTTTCGGCGCTGTCGAACGCAGGAATGGCGCCAGTTATCTCGCTCTCCAAGCGTGGTGGGCTGTTGTTCGACGCGGTGTTGACCGGAGAGCTCATTCACGCCTACAAGCCGGATCCCGACGTGTACAAGTCGGCATGCACTTACCTCGGGTTCAAACCGGAGCAGATCATGATGGTCGCTGCGCATAAGTGGGATCTGAAGGCGGCAAGAGAAGCTGGCTTTAAGACGGCCTTCGTTCCTCGACCCCTAGAGACCGGACCGGGCGGGAAGGTCGACATTGCGCTCGACCCATCCATCGATATCTTCGCTACGAGCCTCGTCGAACTGGCCAGTCTGGCAGGCGTGTAAGCTCTGGGGCTATCGGCAAGATCCAAGTCGGTCCCCGTCGTTATAACGAGCTTTGAACGGACTAAAGCACCCCTGATCCAACTGATTGTCGGGGATCAGAAGGTCATCAGCGTTGGCAAGCTCGCCTTGTGCGGCCCTTTCTTGAACTTCGGGAGTTTTTCTGCTCTAGGATCGCGACTTCAAAACGTTTACGGTGAGTGATTTGGATCGGCTGGAAGCTATGGCGATGCTGGTGTCGTCCGTCGAGGAAGGGAGTCTCTCGGCTGCTGCAAGAAAACTGCGCGTTCCAGTCACCACACTCACTCGAAATGTCAACGACCTCGAGGCACTCGTTGGTACGAAGCTGCTAGTTCGATCGACGCGGAAGCTGAAACTCACAGATGCCGGGTCTGACTACGTTGAGGCGGCAAAACAAATTCTGGAGCAGGTCGATGAGCAGCAGCGTCGTGCCGCTGGCGAATTTACAGCTCCACGAGGCGAGCTTGTCGTCACCACGCCCGTACAAGTCGCGCGCCTGCGGGTGCTGCCGGTTATCGATCAGTTTCTAGCGCTTTACCCAGAGATAAGAATCCGGCTCTTGCAGTCCGACCGAAACGTCGATCTCATCGATTCTCATGCCGATGTGGCGGTTCGGGTTGGTCGCTTGCGGGATAGCAGCCTTGTCGCAACGCGAGTTGGAAGCCTGCGCGTGGTGACGATCGCCAGCAAGGAGCTATTGGGAAGGCGGGGGGAGCCGGCATCACCGGAAGGCCTTCGCGGTTATCCCTGCGTCGTCTTCGATAGCCCCAACCTCTCGCCCTGGCATTTTCGCAACCGGAATACAGGAGAGATTTCGACGATCGCTGAGGTGCCCAGGCTGCTGGTATCGTCGCCGGATGCTGCTGTCGACGCCGCAATTGACAGCATCGGCGCAACGGTCGTGCTGGAGCACGACGCCGACGCTGCTGTCAAAGAGGGAAAGCTGACCTATATCTTGCAAGAGTATGAAGTCGAACCGATCCCGGTTCACATCGTCCATCTTACCCGAAACAACATGCCTTTGAAGCTACGTCGTTTCGTTGACTTCGCTGTGCCTAAACTGCGAGAAGCGCTTGCCGAATTTGGGCGCGTTCCTCCGGTGGAATAGCGGCCGCCCGCCATCTGCGAATAGAGTCGAGATGACGGGTTGTTGCCGATGTAGAATTGCGTCCAACCATAATCAGCAATCAGTTCGTCGCCCGTTGTGGAATACGACTCATCGCTTGCTAGAAACAGCACAGTCCTTGCGAGTTCGGCCGCTGAGAGTGTTCTTTCGGGCGAAATTTTCAGCATTTAGCCGAATTCAGTGGCATGCCGTAGGTTCCAATCTCTTCAAGGCGAAGTGCATGGCTATGCTGGCTTTGCGCCGTCATTTCGGTCATTCAAATCAGTTCCGTCGTTTCCTGAAAGCAGACACAGGGCAGTGATCAAGCAGAAGTGGTGGTTTCGGGACCGAGGTGACATCAGGGGTTAATCACTATGCAGGTCGGCATCCCACGCGATCTGAAGCATACGTCGACCGACCTCACAAAACTCCCCACGAGATACACCGACTAGGCCCATTCGATGCGCGGCCTGTAGCTTCTCTTGGAAGTGCGGCATAGGCGTGCACGCGCATAAATGGCAATGATGTTCTTCGTTCGTTCGTGTCGCTCCACAGTATTCGACGACCTACCGCGCTCGATCACAAATGGCTCGGTGGCATGACAATGCGCAAGCAACGCAAACTGGCTGCATCGTCTCCATCGGGATCGATATCTGACATCTGGAAGAGCGGTCATGCCGTCACTATCTCAAGGAATATCAGTAGCCTAATTAGGGAGGTTGGAATGCCAGAACCTGCCGTTGAGAGTGTCGTGCCGCCAATCGTGGAAATCATGCCTCCTCAGCGATTACTCGCTGGGAGAACCGTCATCTGTGACTGTTGTAGGCAAGCGAAATTACAGTGCGAATTCGATGAGGACTGCTGTGGTATCTGCGAAGAATGCTTGGGTTCTGACCCGATCTGCTTCGAGATGGAATAATATTGGTCACCAATGACCTTTGTCCGGTTTACCGTCGAGATGGACTTCGAGGGCAGGCCTGCCCCACATCGAAGATGTTTCCATGAGATGCGGAACACATGCGCTATCAGGTCACAGTCTTGGGTGCCGATCTATTGGACGATGGTGTCCCCGACACCATTGGATCGGTGAGACTCGATGGGTGTTCCACCTTGCTGCTCTGCGTTTCCGGCAGTCGCAAGCGCGCACTCATGTTCACCAGGTCGGGTAGCGAGCGCGCCTTCATCTTGCGCATCACCTGGCCGCGGTGGGCCTTGACTGTGATCTCGCTGATTCCGAGTTCAAATCCGACCTGCTTGTTCAGCAGTCCTGCCACAACGAGCGCCATGACTTCTCGTTCGCGGCGGCTCAGGGAAGAGTGTCCGTCTCTGATGGACTGAAGCGCACTTTTATCCTCGAGTGAGGTGGCACTTCGGTCGAGGGCATATCGAATCGCATTGATCAGCACGTCATCAGGGAACGGCTTCATCAGAAACTCTAGGGCTCCGGCCTTCATCGCCTTCACTGTCATCGGCACATCGCCGTACCCAGTGATGAAGATAATCGGAATCTCGGTCCGATCCCCTGAAATCTGTTCTTGCAGGTCGAGCCCGTTGAGATCGGGTAGAGAGATATCGAGAATAAGGCAACTTGGGACGGCCGTGCGCTGCTGTTCCAGAAACTCCTTCGCCGATGCGCACATCACCGCCTTCCACCCCTCGAAAGCGATCAATGGCTCAAGGGATTCGCGAACCGAAATGTCGTCATCAACGACATACACGACCGGCACTAAAGGAGCTGATTCCATCTGAGGCATGGTGACTTCTCGTTTCACTGTCATGCGCGGATCGAAACTATCACTTCATCTTCGGCGCAGCAAATCGCTAGGGCGTAGACTCATAACGACCTGATCCAGATGCGGGTGGCGAGTAGTTTTACGGCTGCTAGGAAGTTTTGGGGGTCCTTGTCATATCGAGTGGCAATCCCTCTGAACTGCTTGAGCTTGTTGAAGAAGCGTTCGACGAGGTTTCG